>CAUUJX010000011.1:0-3072 GCA_963545865.1 uncultured Candidatus Saccharibacteria bacterium | reverse complement strand
GCGCGGCCACGGTCAGGATGGTTCGGTCAGGTCTGGTGTGCCGCGCCCTGCCACCGTTTCTGGCGGCATTGGTGGGTGCTGTGGCCTTGGTGCTTCCAGCCTGGCGCTGGCTAGGTGGTGGTGTCACTGACAGAAAACCGGCACCCTGGGCCCTATGGCCAAGGACGGTGGACTGCACGATCCGCTGCGCCAGCGGCTCGTGGCCGAGCTGCGGGTGCGGCGGCGTGGCCCGGGGGCGTGGGCGGTGCGAGGGGCACCTGGTCTGGCTGGTCGATGCCGCAGGGCTGGGCCTGGTGGAGCGGGCGGTGGCGCGGCTAGAGCAGCTGCGCCAAGAGCTGGGCACAGACCCGCTCAGTGATGTAGGGGCCTTCTTCTGGCTGGGAGACGTTGGTGTTACTGAGCCGGAGGTGTCGCTGGAGCAGCGGCTGGCCCGCTATGCGGAGGTATTCCACTGCAATGAGCGCACAGCGCTGCGGCGCAGTGATCGCGGCATTGCGATGCTGGCGGCTGCCCTGCGTGATGAGGCGGAGCGGCGGCCCTTTGCCCTGATCTGGTTGTTTCAGTCGGCGGGCAGTGCCACGGTGGTGCTGGACTGCGTCATGGAAGCACAGTCCGTGCGTGAGCCGGTGGTCAGCGTCAACGGTGAGGCAGCGCAGCTACCCGCCTTCGTTGGCCACCGCGAGCCGGGCGTTGATGGGCAGCCGCAGTACCGCGCTCGGGCCGTCCTCGATGGCCTCCCTGTCCAGACGGCGCCTGGGCCATACCTGCCCTGCCTGGCGGTGCGGGTGCTGTGGGACATGCCTGTTTGGCCGGTCTGGCAGCTCACCGGCTGGGTGGTCGACCCCCACTACCTGGTGCGCCTTCAGACCTTCCGCCAACGCGCCGCCGAGGTCAGCCTCGTCTGGCGCGACGACACCAGTAGCGTCAGAGAGGTAGTGCCGAGGCTGCATGAGGGGGGTGCAAAACCTAGACGAAAGTAAGTGTCCGAAGTAATGCTAAAGAAACATTGAACTCAGATTGGTGATCTGTAGCACAAAAACTTGCTTTTCTGGCGAGCGTTCTCTACTATATCACCCACAAACCTAGGTGCAGCCAATCGTGCCGCACTTAGGTTTTCGTCGTTCCTGAGCCCATACCGCTTGAATGATTCCTCACAAACTGTCGTGAGATTCCATGAAAATCACGCGGCACACAGGAACTACACCAGTAAGTTTACGGGTTGGTGCCCTAGACTGGATAGCGACCACAGGAGCATTGGCAGACACGACCGAGAGTGAGGAGTCATGCGCCAAGAATTGAAAGCGCAAGTGACCTGCAGCCTTCAGGGTGCCACACGACGAGCCCACGTGCCGCACCACGATGCCTTGAGCGCTCGGCACCCCATCCTCCTTTCGTCGCATGGGTGTCCATCGCGGCCCGCATCCTTGCGCACTTCAAAAGCCTCGCATCCTCATGCACGGACTAGACCGCAGTATTTGCAAACCAGTTGTCTCGAGATGACTGTGCAAAATGCATCTACTACAGACCTAGTTTCTGAAGGCTGTTCACAACGAAGTTTATCTGAGATGCGACCCATTATGTGCTGGCGTCAAACACTGTTTCGAATAACTCTGGCAGGAGCTCCACTGGTTGGATAACGCCAAGCGCCTACCTTAATTACTTTGATACCATCACCAGGGCAAATAAGCGCTTTCACACACATAACTCCATAGATAGTACCGCTCATCACGAGTATGCTGTTTACAGCGTTATTCAAATAGTATTGCATAATTTGATGTAGTTGTATACTATTAGTTCATAACTACGTAATCAAGGTCAACGTGCAATGTCTACATTTGAATATCCCATTCAGCGATCTGATGCTCCTCCTTTAGCGTCTATTGAACCAAAACTCTCCCAGCGAGAGCAGAACGAACGCGAAGATATTCAAATTGACACCGTTTCCGGGATTGGTGCTGCAGCGTGCGATTCAGTTTCGTGTCATTTGTGCGAGTACTATCTGAGAGATGCACAACCAGAAGTTTTGGATACTGGCGAAACACCAGTTAAAGCATTTGATAGGACTGAACAAATGACTACCAGTGCCGCAGCCGTAGACTCGGTGGAAAAAGTTAGCGGAATTATACGGCTTTTTAGGCAGGCAATAGAAACAACTGCTTCGTTGAAAGATAAGATAGTAGCCAGGAGTTTAGTTGCCTCCGATCCAAAAAGGAAGTCGGATACTGCGGATACTCGCGAGTATTTCATTACTAGTAAGTCTGCGTCTGACGGCAGCGTTATTGAAGTGCCGATCTCAACTGACTTATACAATGAACTTCAAAGCAAAAGAAGAATGGGGCAAAAGCGAGTTGAATATTTGCTCGCTCAAATCGCTTCACACGAGAAGCTACTTGCTTATTTGAATGACTATACTCACGATAATATTGACACTGGTAAAATGGCAGATAAGCGTAGGGCTATGATTAATCTTCAATTTGAAATCATGGGCACTATTAAAGGACTTGAAGCTCAACTTGTTGAAGTAAAATATGGCGGCTCATTGTATGCCGTGGACTCTTCAGTGGTAGGTTAGGATCTAGGTGTCGTAAAAACACTCCCTAGTTTCACAGAAAAAACCGTTCTGATATAGAACTCGACGATCGGCATTTAGCGACACACCATGAGGTTTACTTGCAGGATGAAGTAAGTGACTCTGAACTGAGGACGCAAGTTATCTCGATGACTGCGAGTAGTAGTCCTCCGTTACTTGTGTCTCCTTGGTTTAGCTTGCCCCTTTCGAGGAAATGTACCGATGTTGTAATCGCCGTAGGCTCGACAGACATTCACTGAGCGGTTGAGTCAGCGTGAAAGTATGTTGCAGTTTACCTATCTCACAGTAAGTAAACTGTATGTTCGTCTTCTCGTTTGTCGTGCTGACAGGCTACGAGAGTGTGATTGAGAGTTATGCAGTACAGAGGAAAAAACTTTGCTTACCAGTGTTGGAAACTGTGGGAAGAGAGAAGCCATATCGTCAGAATAGTCGATACTTGTAAACTACGCGATGCAGATAACTTAGAAAGGTCGATTACATTC
>CAUUJX010000010.1:0-3686 GCA_963545865.1 uncultured Candidatus Saccharibacteria bacterium | reverse complement strand
TTACATAGGTCTAAAACGTATCCGGAGAGGGGAACCTATGAAAATGCTACGCGCAATGCGTGAGCCACTGAAGTATGTTCAGGGCAAAAATGCTTGTCTCGAGTTCGAGAAAGAGATGGGCTACATGGGAAAGCGCTTCCTGTTTGTTTGCTCTAACAGCGGCTACAAAGCAACCCACGACATGATCGAGCAGAGCTTCGAGGGCAAGAGCGACTATTACCGTCGCTACGAGGTCTTCGGTGGCATCTCTTCCAACGGCGAGATTAACCGCATGAAGGCTATCGTCGAGGAGGACAACATCGACGTAGTCGTCGCTATCGGCGGCGGCAGCGCTGTTGACACTGCAAAGGCAACCGCATATTACGCTGGTAAGCGCATCGTTATTCTTCCTACTGTTGCAGCTACCGACGCTCCATGCACCGGCCTCTCCGTTATTTACAACGATGACGGTTCCTTTGACAAGTACCTCTTCTACCCACAGAATCCAGATGCAGTTATGGTCGACACCCAGATCATCGCTAACGCACCTGTTTCCTTCCTGGTAGCAGGCATGGGCGACGCACTGGGCACCTACTTTGAGGGCCGCGCATCCATCCGCACCGAGTCTCCTTCCCTTGAGGGAACCGGCATTACCCGCGTTGGTATGGCAATTGCTAAGGAGTGCTACCTCACTCTTCGCGATTACGGTTCACAGGCAATTAAGGCTTGCGAGAACAACGTTGTAACCCCAGCTCTTGAGGCTATCTGCGAGGCAACCGTCTACATGAGTGGTGTCGGCGCTGACAACGTTAACTGCGCAGCAGCTCACTCCTTCTACAACGGCCTCACCTCCCTTGGTGGCCACAGCGCACCTCACGGCAACTGCGTTGCTTTTGGTACCCTGGTCCAGCTTGTTCTTGAGGGCGTTCCTCAGGAGGAGTTCGACGAGGTTCAGGACTTCTGCCTTGAGGTTGGTCTTCCAACTACCCTCGAGGAGGTTGGCATCACCACTGACGAGCAGATCAAGAAGATCGCTGAGGCTGCTTGCGTTCCTGGCGAGACCATCCACAACCTTGCTGGCGACGTCACTCCTGACGAGCTCTATGCAGCTATCGTTCAGGCTGACGCTATGGGCCGCGCTCTTAAGGCTTAAGGTTTTAGCTGCAGGTTGCGACGCGGTGCGACAGCGCATTCACTTGATACAGAAGAGGGACCGCAGATGCGGTCCCTCTTTTTTGTTGCAGTTTTGATGTGACGCGAGAAGTGCAACGCCGTAGCAACGACGGCATCGCAGCGCAACGCTTACAGGCCCAACTCCTGCTTGACGTCTGTGGCAATAAGCTCAGGCTCCAGATGATTTTCTCGCATAAGGTCCGCGATGTTAACGCGGTCGTAGAAAGCCTTCTTGACGCCGTAGTTCAGCACGCGTGCGGAAGACGTTCCCAGGTAGCTGGCTATATTTTGTCCCCAGCCACCCTCGATGATGCCGTCCTCAATGGTCACGATGACGTCGTGGTTTTTTACCAGGTTGTCGAGCAGATTCTGATCAACGCCCGAGGCAAAGTATGGCTTGACCAGCGTAGCTTCAATTCCCAAGGTGGAGCTGAGGGCTTCAACGGTTTTCTCGCCAAGGTCGCAGAAATCGCCCAGGGCAAGAACGGCCACCTTGGAGCCCTTGCGCGTGACCTCGTAAGTGTTGAGGGCGTCGAAGTTTGTGCGGACGGGACCCTCGGCGTGGACCACAGGACCGGAAGGAATTGCGATGTAGACAGGGTGTTTATCCTGGTCAAGCGCCCAATCGAGCATGGCGATGTACTCCTCGGCGTTGGACGGCGCGAGGTACACCATGTTAGGGATGTTTGCAATCATGGAAATGCTGCTGAGGCCCTGGTGGGTGGCGGCCATCAAGCCCCTAATGGAGCCGGAACCCACGATAACTGCAGGATTCTGGTTGAGTGCCAGGTCCTGGGTCAGCTGGTCGTAGGTGCGCTGGATGAAGGTTGCGCTTGAGCCCCAAACCACGTGCGCGCCGGCGTGAGCTGCGCCGGAAGCCATTGCAACTGCGGTTTCCTCGGCAATGCCCACGTCAAGGTAGTGCTTTCCCAGCTCTTCTCGACGTTCCTGTGAAAGGCCGAGAAGGCCAGGAACAGCCGACATGAGCACCAGGAACTTCGGGTCGGTCTTTGCGCGCTTGAGGGCATACTCTGCGAAGATGCTGGCATACGACTCGGAAGAGCCGGATGCAGGGCTCTGACCAGTCTGGATGTCAAACGGCATGTGCCAGTGCCACTTCTCCTTGTTTGCCTCCGCGGGAGCGTAGCCTTTACCCTTGAGCGTGTTGATGTGGACCACGACCGGATGGGTCGAGTCTTTTACCTGCTCAAATGCGGCGATAAGAGCCTCGATGTCGTTGCCGTCATTGACATACAGGTAGTCCAGGCCCATCGATTTGAAGAGGTTATTCTCGGCAGTTCCATTGGTGCGGCGCAGCTCTGCGAACTGGTCGTACATGCCGCCGTGGTTCTCGGCGATGGACATCTGATTGTCATTGAAGACGATGATAAAGTTGCTATTCAGCTCGCCGGCAACGTTCAAACCCTCAAGCGCCTCGCCGCCGGACATGGAGCCGTCGCCGATAACTGCGATGATGTTCTCCTTGCCGCCCATGATGTCGCGAGCTTTTGCTAGGCCAAGCGCCAGGCTGATGGACGTGGAGGTGTGGCCGATCTTGAAGAGGTCATGCGGGGTCTCGGCGGGGTCGGTGTAAGGAGACACCGAGTCGTAGAGCGCGGGATCCATGTATGCCTGCTTGCGGCCGGTGAGCATCTTGTGAGGATACGTCTGGTGCGAGACGTCGTAAACGATATGGTCAACGGGCGAGTTGAACACGGTATGGAGTGCGATAGTTGCCTCGACGATACCAAAGTTTGGACCAAAGTGGCCGCCATGATTTGACTCCATGACCAGCAAGTTGTCGCGAATCTCCTGCGCAAGTACTGCACGAGCATCCGCGTCCAGCTTCTTTACGTCTTCCGGTCCATTGATATGCTCTATATACATGTGCGGCCTTTCTTTAAACGGTGCTGAAATGGGTAGATTGCCTGCTTGCTGTGCGGCGTGCGGGACGTGCGGGGTGCGTGGGGTGCGGAGCATGCACGGAGCGCGCGGCCGCGGTCAACCACGCCGTGCGAGCGACGCATTAGATGTGCAGGTCAAACACGTGGCAATCTAAACATAGCTTTGATGTGCGAAGTTATGTTTTTGGTTTACCCAGAACACGTCCAAGAATTTCTCGTAATTTGGTTTTAGCAGCATTACTTAGTTGATTGCACTGTTTTGATGATGGCTGAACACACCTATGACAGATAATCTGTCAAAAAGACGTATACATGACGTCGAAAATAGCTAAAACGTGCAGATTATCTTCATTTGATGTGTAATATGCCTGCAATTGTGCAGAATATCTGTCATAGGTGTGTTCCTTAGAAGCAGAATTTACCCATAGTTAAATTCTTTATATTTCTCTATTCATTATTCAGCATATTAAATAAAGTTTATGCATATAAATGTATATCGGTTAGTGAGACCACCTAGCCGTCAGGCAAGATGCTCTAGTTTCCTGGTTATTTTGACTAAAAGCTATACGATTCCCCAGCAAGACCTACCAAAACCGCACTATTTTGCACGGCAAGCCTAAAAGCCGCCAC
>CAUUJX010000009.1:0-25676 GCA_963545865.1 uncultured Candidatus Saccharibacteria bacterium | reverse complement strand
CTCAACCAAAGCATCACCGGCGATGATGGTGTAGCAAAGGGCTACGCCTCGAAGTTGAATCCCAGTGGCACACTGGAGCAACGTTATACTAAGCCAGGCCCCTACCGCGTCGCGCACCACACTCATCGCAGCGATAGCACAGCCATCAAAGAGTATCATATCTATGCCCCGCAACGCACTTCTCCAAACCAGACTTTTCCGCTTGTGCTGATGGTCAATGGCACCGCCACCTACGCATCTACTTATGCGCCAATATTCGAGCATTTGGCCAGCTGGGGTTTTGTTGTCATTGGTAATGAGGATGGCTGGCCAGGCACTGGCGCAACGACATCGATCATGCTTGATGCTGCACTAGAGCTCAACACTGCAGAGGATAGCCCCATCAAAGGCTTCGTCAATACAAGCAAAATCGGCATCGCTGGACATTCCCAAGGCGGAGCCGGTGCTATTAATGCCGCGACAAAATACGGCAATAGTAGCCGCTATACCTCCCTCTACACCGCTAGCGCAGTTGGCCATGGCACCGCAAACGACAACAACTGGCACTACGACACCAGCAAGCTCAAGACAGCCACCTACATGATGGCTGGTACCGGCCCAAGCGACAGCCTTGCCATTAGCCCACTGGGCGACCTGCAGCAGAACTTCCGTGCCCTAAGCACAGATAAACCCAGCGTCATCGCGCGGCGCAAGACCGTTGGCCACAAAGACGTGCTGGAATATGGCGATGCCTACATGACCGCTTGGTTTCTCTGGACTCTGAGCGACAACACCGAAGCAAAAGCGGTCTTCGCTGGCGACAACGCCGAACTCCGGCACAACAACGACTGGCAAGATGTCGAGACAAAGCACATACGATAAAACTTACGCTACGCTAGCCAAGAAACGGCTAGCGTAGCTCCTCCATTGCTTATTGCTGCTTTTAGTCTTCCTGACGTAGTGCTCGCAAAACCCTCTCTTCTTCGCCTGGTGCAAATACCGTCATCGTCCCACCAATCACATCAATAGGTGTCGTCTTGCTGATATTTGGAATAATCCCATCAGTTTCTGACAAATCATAGGTTGCATTATCATCAAACACAGTGAAACGGGTGATTCGGTCTCCCGGCTTCCAATAGCTACCCTCAACGCGGCTAAGCGCCTATTTAATCGCGCCTACACCGAGTGATCGAACCCCTTCTTTCATTCTCTCTAAAAAGTCAGGGTGCTCTTCAAATTTTCGCGGTAAAGTGTCGTGTGTTCTCGTCATAATTGCCTATATTATACCACAGTTATCGCTCTATTGCGTCGCACACCGCTGCCACATACCGCGAGTCATCAACCGCATGCCCAGCGCCTTCTACCACTGTGCCATGGACGGTGGGGATATGTTGCACGGCAGTATCAAAGACAAGTTTCATCTCTGGCCACTTAATAAACTCCTCTGAGCCAACGAAAATCTGCACAGGGCACGTAATACGCTGCGCAGCCGCTACCAAGCTCACCTGCTTGGCATATTCGAGTCGCCGCTTGCCAATCACACGCCAGTCACGCCCAGACCAATACTGCGCACACTCTGCAAATGACGGCGACAGCGAGAAGAGCCACAGCTCACTTGGTGCTTGTTCACACGCCGCCAAGAACGCAATACACGCCCCAAATGAGAAACCAGCCAGAATAGTCTCGGCTGGATCATGCTGCCGATACCGCTCATGTAGCGTCTGCAACCACTGTTTTTGCATAGTTCTATGCCATTGGATTGGTACAAAGTCCACCGCGTAGCCCATCGCTCGCCAGCGGTTCATCAGTGTATCATAATCGCGGTCGGCGCGCCCTTCTTGGAAGCCCGGCACAAAGAGAATCGTTTTATTCATACAGCTATAATGCCACATTTCTGGCGGTATCACAATGGTTTCCTAGCTTGCTTTCAAGACCTTCTCCCTCCTGCCTACTATTCTGTCTGTGAAATATCAGAAATTGCTACTACGCCATAGTTAAGCTTTTCAGCTCTCACACTGGGAAGCGATTTTTGAGCGTACATATGTATCTTTACTATAGGGAGCCCTATAGTTACTGACACCAGTCAAATATTCTCAACCAATACCACGACAAGAAGCAACCTATCACTTCACCCTCTTCTCCGCTATACTAGATGTATGACAACACTAACGAAATTCGCCCACTCTTGCTTTACTATTACAATTGACGGCCAAAGCTTGGTCGTCGACCCAGGTGTATACACCGACGACTTTGCTATGCCGCAGCAGGTAGTGGCAGTTCTCATTACTCATGCGCATCCCGACCATTGTAGCCCTGCGCTCATCAAGCGTATTATACAGGCATTTCCTGAAGCAGAGATTATAAGTGTTCATGATATCATTGTAGATAGTACAACGATATCTTTGCCAGAAGGCACGCTCTCTGTCCGCCATGCAACAGCCGCAGTGCCTGGCGATACGCTCCAGATTGGGCCATTCACGCTTGAGTTCTTTGGCGGTGAGCATGCCGTGGTGAGCCCAAACATTCCGCGCCTCCACAACCTTGCCGTGTTGATCAACAATCGCATCTACTACCCTGGTGATTCCTTCGCTTTGCCTCAGCGCCCCATCGACGTCCTCGCTCTGCCAGTGGCCGCACCATGGCTCAAGTTCTCCGAGGTACGTAGTTTCTTGCAGGCCGTCGTGCCACGCCTGGCTTTTCCTGTTCATGACGCTATCTTGAGTGACGCCGGCAAGGGATTGATTGATACACTTTGCACAGCAGCGGCAGCAGAGGTTGGAGTAGAGTATCAGCGATTTAATATAACAACATTACCTCAACAGGATAAGTAATCTTTATATTTTCTTGACAACTAATCGATATATATATCATCGTTCTTGGAGCCATCAAGCCTGATTGCTCTAGCCGCATATGCGGTTTCGTTGTGCAGTGGCAATCCTGCCCTGCAGCTATCTTCGAGGAGAAGATATGGCGACTGGCCGCCCCCAGAAGGGTATGACCAGAAAGAACCACCACGATTCGTTGTCTCAGTCGGGACAGCAGCGCTACACAAGCGGCAACAGTACGTCGCCGCGAACGACATACAGTAGCGCTCCCACGCCGAAGGATACGCCGTCGAAGGCAAGCACACCGCGGATGGGGCGTGGCGGTAACACGAACAGCAAGGCTCCCTACAAGAGCTTCTAGGCCGTTCGCTGCCACCTCCCTTCTCATTACTACAAGGAGGGGGTGGCTCTATCCCTGTCATCGGTGATATATTTAGATATGACATTATGATTACTCATCTCTATTCATTCTATGATCTACCGTTCGATCATGATGTATGCCATGTGTATGAACACCTGGTTTTACAGCGGTTCCTAGCACTTCTTGAAAATCATGGTTTGTGTCGAGCGTTTGTCGGCAATGTGCACGGGCAAACAATTGAATCTACGATATTTTTTGAGTTAGAAGTCTACACTGCCCATAGCAAACAACTATTTGAAACAGCACTAAGAGAGACCAAACCATTAAGCCATGCGGCCATCCTGCAAGTACTTGGGCACATTGAAGCAGAAATGCAAGCAACCATAGTAGTTGACCAGTCCGCACTTGATATGCAGCTCACTGCATTAGCAAAATACATCAACGGCGCAATACAGACATCTACCATCACACCCCCAAGCCCACTGAGCATAACTGAGTCACCACACGTATTTGACAATATTACGCTCAGCATCGAAGTACCAGACGCAAGCGACGATGCAACACACGCTTTCTTTTGTTTCTACCCAGCTTTGCTGGATATTGCCCGTGATGGGCTACAAGATCTGGCCATCTATCCATCCAAAAGTGGCACATTTACTGCCTACTACGATGGCAATGCGGTAGCGCAGCAATTTACTATCAAAAAGAATGTACCATCATCGCTCACTGCGTTAGTAGAAAATATACTTCGCACTTTTCCGGTACATCAGCATCGTCACGCAATCGCACACATGGCGAAGGTATTTGCCACCGATCCAACGTATTTTTCCATACCACTCCACTTTTACGAAACGACAAACACTCAAGCAACGCGTGAAATGCTTGCTCGGTCTATCACGCCAGCACACCTCTATACTATTCTAAGCACAGCAACGGTGACGGTTAGTAGATCGTAGAACAGTAGTACCTACTTATTCTCTCGAGTCAGCACCCGCTCACTCCACTCCTGGCAGTGCCCGAAGCTGCTCTGCTTTGATAGATCCAAGAACTCGCCGGTGCTCCACTCCACCAGCCGCATGCCAAGCTCCTGAATGAGATAAGCAAACACTTCCGTTGGCTCCTTACTACCTCTGACGAAGAGCCCCATGGTGATGAGGTGTTCTCTATGTTTGCTCAGGCTAAATTCAATCAGCCACTCTCTCTTCTGCATAATAAGCCACGATGGATCGCTTGTATCGAGATGCGCATCACATGCTTTGGCAGCCTTTTCTAGCTCGGCAATCATCTGCTGGTGCTCGAGCGGCACGCAGTCTTCCTCCGTCAGGTCGCTAACCGACTGAACATGACGTTTTGTTTTGATTGCGGTGAGATCCCAGCTCATAGAGCGTCCTTTGCTTGTGGATCTACTTGCGTGAGGATTGTCTGCAACACTGTGTCACTCGGCTGTGTACAATCTATGGTCATTGCGCCAATCTTCCGAAAGTTATCTTCGTAGACTGGCCAATAGCGAATGATATTTTCTAGCTCGCCAGGTTCCTGACCGTAGCTACCGGCTGGACGCTGAGCGATTCGCTGCCGCAAGACTTCCTCGCTCGGATACTCAAGGAGAAAAATAGCGTCAAACAAATATGCATACTGATACAAATCATGGGCCGAGCCAAAGACACCCGTCAGTCCATGAGACTGCCGTATAATATTCTCCAGCCTACCACTGATAATTCGCCATTCATGATGTAAATTAAGCGGCTCTACTGGCTCATCGGTTTCTGCCGCTGGGATATTCGTCTCTTTGTGTACCCACCCTGCAAAGCCTTCGTCGATATCGTACGTTTGGTATCCTCGACTGCGAAATATGTTACGTAATGTTGTCTTGCCAGAGCCTGCAACACCAGTGACGAGGTAAGCTGTCACGACAACCCCAACTCCTTCAGCTGCCCGGGTTCTACCTGTGCGGGTGAGTCCATCATGACGTCGACGCCGCTGCCGTTTTTGGGGAAAGCGAGGGTTTCGCGCACGTTGTGCTCGCCGGTTAGCTCCATCAGGATGCGGTCAATGCCAAAGGCGCAGCCCGCGTGTGGCGGCGCACCGTAGGTAAAGGCCCGCAGCATAGCGCCAAACTTCTCTTCCACATACTGCCGGCTATAGCCCAGCAACCCGAATACTTCGTACAGCACGGCCGGGTTGTGGTTACGCACACCGCCGCTGCAGATTTCGTAGCCGTTCATCACCATATCGAACTGGTCAGCCAGGATAGCCAGCTTGTCGTCATCCGTCTGGGCGGCTTGCAGCGTGCTGAGCCCACCCTTTGGCATACTAAAGGGATTGTGGCCAAAGTCGAGCTTGCGGGCGTGCTCGTCCCACTCGTAGAATGGGAAATCGATAATCCAGGCTAGCGCCACCACCTGCGGGTCCTTCAGCCCAAAGTGCTCGGCAAACTCACTACGCAGCCGCCCTAGCACGGCATTAACTACTGAGCGCGTATCAGCCCCAAAGAAGACTGCATCGCCGTCCTTAGCCCCCGTTTTGGCTTGGATAGCAGCCAGCTCATCCTCACTCAAAAACTTGGCAATTGGGCTCTTGGCCACGCCGTCCTGGTAGGTAATGTAGGCCAGGCCGCCCGCGCCCTCGGCTTTGGCGATGTGGGTAAAGCCATCGATCTGCTTGCGGCTGAGCGACGCGCCGTTTGTGACGCAGATTGCCTTGATACACGCCGCATTCTGGAAGACGCCAAAGTTCGTCCCGGCAAACACGTCCGTTAGCTCAACCAGCTCCATGCCAAAGCGCAGGTCTGGCTTGTCGCTGCCGTAGGTTTCCATGGCGGTTTGGTACGGGATGCGCGGGATGGGTTGGCCATCGCCGGCCGGCAGATCACTCAGATCCAGCAGCGTCTTGCCAGCAAAGTCTGTCACCAGCTGCTGCATCAGTGGTTCCATCATCTGACGAACTTGCTCACCATCCTCCACAAAGCTCATCTCGAGATCCAGCTGGTAAAACTCACCATACAGGCGATCGGCGCGCGGGTCTTCGTCGCGGAAGCAAGCAGCCAGCTGGTAGTAGCGCGGCACGCCACCAACCATCAGCAGCTGCTTAAACTGCTGCGGTGCTTGTGGCAGAGCGTAGAACTTACCTTCTTGCAAGCGGCTGGGGATCAGGAAGTCACGCGCGCCCTCAGGGCTGGAATTAGCCAAAATCGGCGTTTGGATTTCGATGAAATCATGCTCGTCCATATACTGGCGCATGCGGCGGTACATATCGGCGCGGCGACGCAGCATCGTTTGCAGCTTGGGGCGGCGCAGGTCCAGGTAGCGGTAGGCAAAGCGTAAGTCTTCATTCGCTTGGTTAGTCTCGCTAAAGGGCTGGATGGGCAGCGTCTCGGCTTTGTTCAGCACCTCTAGCTCACTGACGGCTAACTCAATGCTGCCGCTGGCAATATTGGGGTTGGCCAGGCCCTCACCACGCTGACGCACCTGGCCGCGGGCCCGCAGGACGTACTCGTCGCGAGCATGCTCTGCCAGGGCAAAGGCCGCAGTTTGTTCAGGGCTGACGACCAGCTGCACCAGGCCAGTGTGGTCGCGTAGGTCGATAAAAATCAGGCCACCATGGTCGCGCCGTGCATGTACCCAGCCGGCCACAGTGATGGTTTGGCCGGTGTAATCCGGCGTTTGGTTGGCAAGTATTCGTTGTGTCATATCTGTTAGATTATACCACAATTTCAGGCATCATTCTGCTCGCCCATGGGGAGGGCACGCGGCTGCGTGGGTTCGGGCAATGCTACTGGCTGGCTATATACCTCGTCATCATCCGCCGTGGGAGCATGGCCAAGCAGCGCCTCGATGCAATCATCCAGTGTCACCATCCCCACCGTCTCACGATAGGTATTGACGACAATGAAGACCTGTTGACGCGTCTTGATAAACGCACCCAAGGCTTGCTCGAGCGACTGCGCGCCGTCGATGTAATACACATTTGGATCCATCACCGTTTGCACCTGAGCCGACACCGCCTCCTTGAGCGACATAAAGTCGCGGGTATGTAGCACACCAATGATATGGTCAATGTCGCCATCCACCACTGGGAAGCGGCTATGCCCCGTGCGGTGCAACTCATCGAGTAACAGCGGCCCCACCATGGCATCTTGCTCAACTGTCTTGATAGCATTGCGCGGCACCATGACTGTTTCGACTGTCTTACGCGCAAAGGTTAAGCTCCCCAGCGCTTGCTCACGCTCGACTGGTGGCAAGACTGATGGCCGAGCATGGCGCACCAGATGCTCAAGCTCAGCCCGCGACCCCAGGCGGAGGTTCGTCTCTACTGGCGGCACAAACGAACGGACAATGCGCACCACCCGCGGGAACCGCCCAGCAAAACTAACGAAGCTTGGCTCAATTGCATTATAGAGGCGCTGAGCAATCGCATGCACCCAACCAATCCGCCCCACACCACCATGGAGCAGTGCCACCGCAAGCGCCACCAGTACGCCGCCACCAAAGTCAAATGCACCAATGCTTGCCATCACCATCAGCACCAGCAATAGAGCCACCACGCAGCGCTGGAGCGAGACGAGATCGTCATAGACGGCAATGCGCCGCAGCTGGTGGATCGCTGTGCGATTATTCTGCTGGCGACGGCGCTCAAGCTCGTATTGGCTCACCGGTGGTATATCGGGCCATGCACTACCAGCCAAGACGAGGGCAATCACAAAGATACCAAAGATGATGATCATGAGCATTTCCATGCCATCATTGTAGCGCACTCCCCTGATCGGCTCAATGCTTTGGCCCTGCGCAGCACCTCTGTCAGCTTGATTCGGCCACTCGAGCACGATATAATATGCAAGAATAAGGAGGAATGTTTCGTTTATGACAAAAAAATCATGGCTGATCTTTGCAGTGCTCTGCCTTGCAATCTTAGGTGGGCTCGTGTGGCTGTCACGCCAAGGTGAGTCGATCAATCTGTCGGGTGTCGACCCGTTGCAGGTACAAAGCGCCAGTAGCCAAAATGGCGACATCGCCGACCATACCCACGGGAGCAAATCACCCAAGGTAACAATCATCGAATATGGAGACTTCCAGTGTCCTGGCTGTTCGCAGGCCTCACCCGCCCTCAAGGCAGTCACTGAGAAATACAAGGACCACGTGCAGCTCATCTTCCGCAACAACCCTCTCTCGTCCATCCACCCCAATGCACTCGCAGCGGCAGCGGCAGCTGAGTCGGCTGGCTTCCAAGGTAAATATTGGGAGATGCACGATAAGCTCTACACCGAACAAAATTCGTGGCAGTCACTCGATGGCACAGAACGCACCAACTACTTCGCCACCACTGCACAGGGGCTTGGCCTTGATGTCAACCGCTTCAAGACCGACCTCGCTGAGGCCGACCGCTCAGGTGCCCGGATTAAGAAAAAAATCGCCTTTGATAAATCCCTGGCTGGTGCCCAAAATGCCGCCAGCGCTACACCAGCTATTCTCGTCAATGGCAAGAATGTAACCAATCAATATGTCAAGGATGGCAAGCTCACCACCTCAGGCAGTTCAGATGCGCGCCAAGTGTGGGCCGACGCTGATGCCTTTGGTAAGCTCGTCATCGAGCCAGCCCTCAAAGAAAAGGGCGTCTCCTTGCCACAATAATCCTTGCTCCAGCAAGCCAAAAACCACCTCATATCAGAGGTGGTTTTATTATTAGTATTAGGTATTCTTGGTCGTATCTTGCGTGGTTTGCTGGGTGGTACCTTGCTGGGTTTGTGTGGTAGTGTTTGCTCCGTTTGATGGTGCGCCTGGCTGAGCACTACTGCCCGCCGACTGTCCTGCTTGGCCCGGTGGCGACATACTCCCCTGGCTGGTTTGACCACCCATCATACCATGGCCACCAGGGCCACTTTGGCTCGATGTACTGCGGCTATTGACCTGCATGCCGCCAAGAAACCCGAGCGTTGCCGCCACAATCACGCCGCCGATCACCGCTGTGATCAAACCAGGGTTGGTCGTGCCTTTGGCCTGCACCTGCGTGGACGATGAGGATGTCGGCGATGTACTACGCTCCTCCGTTGCAAAGCCATCTTCTATTTTCATACATACTCCTTTCGTTATTATGGTTCGAGTATAGGGAGTAGGCGTTAAAAGAAGCTTAAAGTGTAATCTTGCTAGACCCATCGCATTGCCGCACGCTTTTCTCGCGCTCAGCTCACACTCTTTTTGCATAAGCTTTGTCCGAGTGTGCTATCTAATAGGATGCAAGAAAAGAACACTGTTCTTGACGTAATATACTATCTTATATATACTTAGTAGTATGAGTACGGTGACAACGAGTATAAAATTAGATGAAAATATCAAGCGCCAAGCCCAGGAAGTTGCAAAAAGCGCTGGCCTAACGTTGAGCGCGTTAATTAACAGCTACCTCACACAAGTCGTTGCAACTCGCCATATTGAACTATATGCCCCCGAGCCAATGACACCACAACTCGAAGCACTACTTACTGAAATTGAGTCATCGATAGCAACTGGTGACAACTTAAGCAAGCCATTCGATTCTGCGGAAGAATTTTTAGCTGATCTCAAAAAGTAGGTTATTGTAATGCGCCATATCAGTATTCAGTACCATAAAAAATTTAAAAAGCAATACCACCTACTACCCCAGCCAGTTCAAGCCAAGTTCGATAAGCGCCTTCGCTTATTTATTAAGGATCCATATGCGCCACAATTACGTACTCACCCTCTCAAAGGTCGCTTTGTTGGCTATTGGAGTATTAATATCACGGGTGATGTGAGAGCGATTTATCGACAATACGGCGATACAATTATTATTTTCGTGTTAATTGGCACTCACAGCCAACTTTATTAGGTTATGATTACTGACGCCACAACTCTGTACTCCTCTGCAAGAGACATTGCAAGACTGGTGCAATTTAAGAGAAATAGTCTTTTCTCATCAATATGAGAAACTTCATTAAGAAGTGACAGACATTTACAACTAAGCAGAGGAGTAATGAGGCCATAAGCCAATACAGACATACAGACAAAGTGATATTCTCTCAATACCTAAGCACCATCGTCTCTTTATTGTTGTAAAACGTTATCTACTACGTACTCTGCCTGCCAGCAAGGCGCAAGCCCACCGTAAAGGTCGTACCACTACCAGGCGTACTGTCGACAGTAATTTTGCCGCCATGTTCGGTGATGATCTGCTGGGCAATCGCAAGCCCAAGGCCATAGCCCTGGCCTAGGCCACCAGTGCGAGCTTGGTCGGCTCGGTAGAAGCGCTGGAATATCTGATGCTGCGTGGCGGTGTCCATCCCGATGCCTTGGTCAATGACCCGCACCCGAGCCCAGCGATTGGTACTTGTAGCAGTGATGGTAATGGTGGTATGCTCCGGGCTGTATTTGATGGCATTGTCGAGCAAAATGGTAAGGAGCTGAACAAGACGCTGCTGATGAGCCTGCACCATCAAAGGTGGTGTGGTGTCGTCGATGGCAATCGACTTCGCTTGGGCAGGTGCCACCACCAAGTTCATCGCTTCGCTCACCACAGTCTGTAAAGCAACTGGCTGCAGCTGCACCACCGAGCGGTCGTGCCGAAGCAAGCCAAGCATTGTATTGGCCAGCGTCTGCAGCCGCGTCGCATCGGTCACATTCGCTTCTATGACGGTGCGAGCCTCAGCAAGGGTAAGCTTGGGGTTGCGCAGCGCTACTTCGTTCGCAGTGCGTAGCGCGGTCAGCGGCGTGCGCAGCTCATGACTGGCATCACTAACGAACTGCGTCTGGGCGTGCATGTTGGCGCGGATCGGTCGCAGGGTGTGCTCCGCGAGGAGATAGCTCACTACGCTGCCGATTGCCAGCGCCGCGAGATTCACCAGCACCAGCTGAGCGATCAGCTCTTGCCGCGCCTCAGCCGCTCGCCGCTCAAGGAAGCGATTGACAGCATGGTCAGTAAAATGAAATTCTTGCTCCCTGCCAGCCTCACTCGGCGGGCGCTGCCGCTCCAATTGCGCAGCCGACGTCTGATAAAACACTAGGCTAAACCCGAGGCTCATTACCATGATAATCGCAAGGTAGGTACCAGCCAGCCGGAGTGTTGTAGTGCGAAAGCTCATTGGCGCTGCCTCATGCTGAGTCGTCCTTGATGATGTAGCCAAAGCCCCGCACTGTCTCGATGATTGGGCGGCTATCTGGGAATGGCTTCTCGAGCTTACCCCGGAGGTAGTTGATGAAAACCTCGACGTTATTTGGCAAGATATCAGCATCGAAGTCCCAAACGTGAGTCATGATGTTATTCTTGCTGAGGATTTGATTCTTGTTGCGCAGGAGGTGCTCGAAGATGGCAAATTCTTTGGCCGAGAGCGCGACAGGCTGGCCAGCTCGCGTCACGGTCTGCTTGATCGTATCGAGCTCGATATCAGCCACGCGCAGCACGGTCCCGAGCGCCTCTTGGGGACGCCGTAGCAGAGCGCGCACGCGAGCCGCCAGCACATCGAAGGAGAAAGGTTTGGGCAAATAGTCGTCTGCGCCATGGTCGAGCCCCGCCACAATATCCTGCGTCTGGTCCTTGGCGGTGAGCATTAGTACTGGTGTGTGGTTACCCGCGCTGCGAAGCTTCTGTACTACTTCGAAGCCATTCATCACTGGCATCATTACATCAAGAATAATCGCATCATACTCATCGGCCCATGCAGCATTGTAACCATCCTCACCATCAAAGGCGACATCGACGGCGTAGCCTTCTTGCTCTAACCCCTGTTTTATCGACTCGGCAATGCGCCGCTCATCATCAACGACTAATAGTTTCATACTCTTATTATACCGTGTTATTCGTCATTATAAATCTTTATTGCACCGCCCTAAACTTCTCTTTTCAGATATCCGATGGCGCGCTAAAATGAATATTCTCCAAGAATGTTCAAGTTCATCATTACATATTTCGTAAGCTGTGTTAGCCACATTATCTCACCCTCTTAGTGTCATAGTGGCGATGCTTATCCTTCGTATTGCGGGCTAGTACCCCAGTGCTGCCTCGGGCCATAGGCGGCGCATCATCTGCTGCCCGCGGCGGCTGACGGTGATCCACCAATCACCAGTCGTCATCTTGACTGTAATAAGCCCTTTGTTCTTGAGGTGAGTGAGTTGTGCCATTAGCTTTGGGCGGCTCATGCGCAGGCTCTGCTCTAGGCCGATCACATCATCTTCGCCATGCTCGTTGATCTGCTGCAAAACGAGAGCTTCATCCGTGGTAAGAGTTGGTTGCTGTGCCATTGTTGTATACTCCTTGTTTATGGTTGTATCTGTAGTATGCACGACGTGGCTTAGGGCAGTCTTAAAAATTCGATTTTTTACTTCATTACGCCATTCCTCAAGGGTTTGTATAGACAAAAAGGCAACTATATCAAGGTATATTATGACTTACGCATTAGTATTTTCTACCTCTGTTCATTCCTCTTATGCTATACTAATCATATGAATCCGCTTGCGATGATTGCCTACCAAACCAAAGACTATCCGCGTCTGCCCGATGGAAGGATTGACTACACTGGTCAGCCTATCTGTTTTGTCTTCAATTGCGTGGTATGCTACGGTGATGAGATTTTACTAGCGCGGCGGAGCCAGCAAGAGGTGGAGCAACCGCGTATGCTCAATGGCGTCTCCGGCTTCATCGACCGGACCGATACGAGTATTACGGTACTGGCCGGGCAAGAATTGGCCGAGGAGCTAGGCATTGACCCGCGAGATACAACTATTGTGGTGGCGCAGCAACCCCTGATGCAGATCGATGCAGCGCATAGCCGCCAGTGGTATGTGTATCCGGTGCTCATTGAATGTGCGCAGCGCATAACGCCTCGGCTTAATGCCGAAAATAGCGCAGCAGCGTGGTATCCACTCACCGAGATCGATGCTTTGCCGCTGCTACCGTTTTATCATGAGACACTTCGCGCTGGTCTGGCAATGCGCCACAAGTAAGCTTTGCGTTAGTTGAGGTAACAGAAATAATAAAGAGCCAGCCCAAAGACTGGCTCTTTATCTCTGTTACGATACGGTCTAAACTGTATGCGAGAGATCGTACACGGTATATTGCGTGCCACCGTAGTCAACTTTGGTGCCAGCACTCGCCGCCCAGGTAGCGATAGCAGAGTTGCCGCCCGGCCCACCATGATGATGGGTAGTTTGCGTTTGGGCCGATGAGGATTGTGCAGTCGATGGAGCCGATGAATTTGTTCCTGCCTGCGTCGATTGCTGCCCGCCATGCCCACCTGGCCCATGCTGACTCACTACGTAGTAGCGCACACTGCCCTGACGCACCAGCTGCTTGAACTGCTCGAGCGTGAGCGTACTGTCGCTGCCGTTAAAGCCACCGACTGCCATCACCGCCTTGCCTGTGGAGAGCTGAATTGGTGCCGACTCATTGGCACTGTTGACTGCCGCAAGCCATGTTGCATTCTGCTGGTGTGCCACAAGGTACGAAACAAGAGCGGCTTCTGCCTGGGCTGATTCGTTATTCGTGCCGCTCATTGCCGTTGCACCCGGCCCCGCTGTAGGAATGCTTCCACTATGCGCTGTCGCTATTGTGCTCAAGCTAAAGGCTACTGGTGCAACCATACCGGCCAGCACAGCCATAGCAAGAGCCGTCCGCACATACCACCGAGGGAGTGTTACCAGTGGCACAAGCGTCATCACAGCCGCTGCTCCACCAGTGATAATGACAAGCCAGGTGAGCCACGGCCAGGTATTGCTATAGCCAAGCATAATGACACTAATGATCGTCGTGAGCAGTATTGTCAATGGCACAAGCCAGGCCAGCTTCGTGCGCCGCGTGTAAGCTTGCCACAGATACGGCGCGCCAATCCCTACCAGGGCAGCAACACTCGGTGCCATCGCCACGACGTAGTATGGATGAATCGTCCCACTCGTCATACTAAAGATAATGACATGAATGAGCAGCCAACCCAGCCACAGCAGTACACCGACACGCTCTTTGTTGTGCCGTGGTGCGCGGTGCAGCAGCCACAGCACGAGCCCACCACCGATCACGGCTACCACAAGCAACCAGGCAATATTAGGGCCAAAACTTTCGTTAAAGATACGCAGCACCCCTGTCTCACCGCCAAAACCAACACCTCCTGGGCCTCCACCGTGGCCACCCATACCACCACCGGTTGGTGGCGTCATGGATGCTGCCTGCGTCGCCGTATGACCAGCCGACTGCGCGGCAGATTGGGTTGCGGTTGCCGCCGCTTGGCCCATCTGCGCTACCCCACCACCTGGCGCTTTGCCAGGGCCACCGCCACTACCCAGCAAGCGCCCAAAGCCATTGTAGCCAAAAATCAAACTCCAAATGTTATTATCATTGGTACTGCCCACCCACGGGCGATGAGCCGCCGGAGTAAGCCACACAAGCACGCTCCACCAAAAGGTCGAGACAGCCGTTACCACGCCAGCCACGCCAAGATGCCAGAGGCGTGTCACGAGCTTTGGCCGAGCGCACACTAGATAAAGCAGTGCCATCACTGGTAGCACCAGCAGACCCTGCAGCATTTTTGTATTAAAAGCCAGGCCAGTAAAGAACCCTGCGAGGCTCAGCCATAGCACTGGCTTCTTATTCTCAAAGGCGCGGAGGAAGGTATAGGCACTGGCCGTCAAGAAGAGTGTCAAGAAACTATCGGGGTTATTAAAGCGAAACATCAAGGCAGCTGCTGGCGTCAGCGCCATCACCGCACCAGCGATGAGCCCTGCCTTGGCACCATACCACCGCTTGACCGCTGCATAGACAAGCATGACTGTCGCGACCCCCGCAAGCGCGTGCGGCATGAGCATACTCCACGACGAGAAACCGAATAGCCGACCACTCAGCCCCATAATCATCATACTGATAGGTGGCTTATCGACACTAACGAAGTTCGCTGCATCAAGGCTGCCGAACAGCCAGGCTGTCCAGTCGGTACTCGCTGCTTGAGCAGCGGCAGCATAATAGCTATTGGCCATGCCATTGATGGTCAAATTCCAGAGGTAGAGCACACTCGTTAGCAGCAAAAGTCCACCCACAGCTGCTAGCTCACCAAAGCCCACCTTGCCATATTCGCGCCGCACCCGTGAGAGGCCCTTGAGGTCATCTGTTGCGGTCTTGATAATATGAACGCGCGAATCAGTGTCTTCGACCCACTCAACTGGCTCCTCGTGGATGGTATAACCAGCGTACTCTGCCTTGACGAGTAGCTCGGTGTCGAAGAACCAGCCAGTATCCTTAATGCGAGGTAGAATCTTGCGTGCCGCATCACGCCGGATCGCCTTGAAGCCGCACTGAGCATCAACAAATTTTGTCTTCATCGTCCGGCGGATAATCCAGTTGTAACAGCGCGAGATAGTGTCGCGCTTGAAGCCGCGGGTTGTGCGCGACTGCTTCATTAGGCGCGAGCCCGTCGCCACAGCTGCCTCACCCATAATCAGCGGGGTGATCATTGGGACGAAGCTGTCTAAGTTGGTAGAGAGGTCGATATCCATATAGGCCAGAATATCGGCCGAGCTCTGTAGCCACGCTTGCTTGAGAGCCCGGCCACGACCTTTCTCGGCAAGCTGGATGAGTCGCACCTCGGGGTAACGCACTGCCAATTGGCGCGCCGCTTCCGCTGTGCCGTCCGTGCTACCATTGTCGGCAATAATGATGCGCCAGCGATGCGGCACATGCTGTGATAAATACGCGTGCAACGTGCTCACCGAGCGCGCAATGACATGCGCCTCATTAAGCACCGGCAGCACAATATCGATACTAAGCGTCCGCGGATTAAGCGCACGCAGCACCGGCGCAGCGGGTGTCTCTACCACTGCGGCTGATTGGGTCATGGTTGCTGTTTTCATGTGTGGTATTGTGCAGGAGAGAGATGAAAGCTAGCTTAAAGAGACTCCTGCAGAAGCGACGTGCTCGTATCAGCTCACTTATTACTTCTCGCTGTCTTATCTTATTCTTCCTCTAGGAGGTTATGAAAGCTAGTATGCTACCTAACTAATATTGAGAAAGTAGCCCAAACCATCTAGCCTACCAATACAAAGGCAATAAACCTAATACAGCAGGGTATATGGAACCAAGACAGAAGTTATACACTATTCACTCGTGTGCTCTGCGAGCATTTGTGCAATCATCTTCGGTGTCCATACCGTGCCATCAGCAAAAACCACTTTTTCGATCTGCTGGCTTGTGCTCTCATGTAGTCCGTCGTATGAGTACGAGCCAAAATATCCTTGGATAATGATTTTATCACCTGTTCCCGTGATAGCAAGCTCGAGACTCTCATATGATGAAAGATGGATACGTCGAACAGTCACATCACGCGGATTAATGCCTTCGCCAAACTGCAGTGTGTCAATGCCGCCATTATCACTTATCGTGTCAACACCATCCCCTCGCTTGAAGGTATAAGTATCGTTGCCGGCTGCACCATATATCACATCATTACCCTGCCCACCAGCCAGCATATCATCTTTCTCACCACCAATGAGGCTGTCATCGCCGTCGTCCCCATAGAGCACATTTGCATCTTGCCTCGCGCCACGCACCGTGTCGTTACCAGCCCCACTATGTACCGTGATACCATCATCATCAAAGGCATCAATAGAATCGTCGTCAGCTGTGCCTTGTAAGTTATGCGTCATGGTGCGGATTGCCTGCTCATCCCACACGGTGCCATCTGCAAAAACAAAGCGCTCGACACGATGACCCGGTACGGGACGGTTCCGTCCTGTCCAGTCACTCGAACCATAATAGTCTTTGATGCGAATACTACCAGAGCCTTTTATGTCTAAGACAAGATCATAGTCATTGCCTGGCGCGCCATACGGGCGACTCTCATAGCGTGCCGTTACATCGCTTGGCACGATACCCGCACCAAACCGTACAGTGTCAACGCCACCAAAGTCGCTAATCGTGTCATTACCATCACCGCGGTTATAGATATATGTATCGTCCCCAAATTGAGAGTTGATCCGGTCATCACCTGCGCCACCAACAATCAACCCGGAGCCATTTATTCCATCATCACCTGCGCCACCATAGAGCTTATTAGAATCACCTTCTGAACCGTTAAGGTTGTCGTCGCCAGTACCACCAAAAATTGTATCACTACCACCATCACCATATAGAGAGTCATCACCATCACCGCCAAAAATCATATCATTACCACCTTTACCCATGATAGTGTCATTCCCTGCATCACCCATCAATGTATCATCAGAATTCGTTCCTGTTACGTAATCATTCCCTTCTCGGCTCTCTACATAGACCGCACGCTTCGTCACGCCATAGTCTGGGACGTGATCATAACCATCAATAGAATCATCTGCTGCTGTACCAACGACATGCGCACTTGCACCAAAGACCATCTGCAGCCAACGCGCCATCGCATCAGGCGTCTCTACTATAGCAGCAAGTGTATCGCGCGTTATTCTAGCTGCACCACTCAGTGCACTCAGCACGGCAATGTCGAGGCGGAGCGAAGTTGTCCATTGCGTAGCCGCAGCAAGTTGCGTCATCAGCACACGAGCAAAGGCATCAGCTTGCTCACCCATAATCCGACTTGTTTCATATACACTAGAGGTAAGAATATTCACCTCATCGCGAATCACCTGTGCCACATCGACAATGATCTTCTTACCGCTTTCAGCGACAGAAAGCGTTATTCGCACAAGCTCTTCAGCTGTAGCACTTGGAATCTCAACAACGATGAAATGAACACCATTGGCAATACCGGTATATACTTCCAGTGTCGTACGAAGTGCGCCAGCCAATGTACTCGTGATGGAGTCTCCTTGTGGTACAGTGGCTGCTAGCGTACCATCATCAGTTAATAAACTACTTGGACGATGTGCATCGAAAGCTAGCTCTTGGCTAGTGCGATTCACTGCATACCCGAGCGATGCTATGCTTGCAGCTGCCATCCACCCCATTGCTGAGGCATGCTCGCCATTGCGTGCCGCCACAGCAATGGCACCCTGCGCATACTGCAACATTGCCACATAGTCACGGTCCTTTTTACGCAGCTCGTCACTGTTCATATCCTTAATGTACACTGTGCGGCCCAGCTGCACACCATACATACCAATGATATCGTGCTCATTGGTGTAGTCCGTTACTGAAGTATCATAGTCCCGCGGGTTGACATTTTTCAGCACTTGGCCAATTCCTACCGCGTCGAAGGTGACTGTCTTATATGCACCACCAGTTTTATACGCCATATACTGCGCCAGTCCACCACCGAGTGAATGACCGGTGAAGCTCTTAGTGCCTACATGAGCACCGCCACCAACTTTCTTGATCGTCTCGGTGTAGAAGGTGTAGGCATCGTGGAATTGGTTCAGCCCATCCTGCACAAAAACATTCCCACTCGATGCAATCGCAATATCCGACTCAATATCTTTGATCGCCTCCCAGATATTTTTATCAATATCTGTTCCGCGGTAGGCAAAGACAATGTCTTTGGTGGCTGGATCTTGCACAGCAATAGCCGACATACCAGATGAAATGGTTGTGGCGTTAATGAGGTGCCAGGATGCGAGGGAGGAGAGGGGTTTAAGGTCAAGGCGATTGTTTCTAGGTACTTTCTTAATGATTTCTTTTAAAGATTTGTTGATATCATTATCAGAAAACGGCTCATATGCCAATGAGCTCAAAGTTAAAAACTGTTCATCCTTTACCATGGCTATATCCTCCCTTTACTCTTTTTAAAGCAATCCTTGGAAGTTTCCTGCGCCGTTTTCTCGCTTATACCTCCATACTCCTGACAAATATATCGCGCATCTTCAGTTCTGCTATTTACAACGTATCTCACAGCATAACTTTTCGGGTTTTTTGATTGGGTATACTCCATAAGTCTTCTTACGTTTTGGACATCCTCTTCTCTTACCTGGTCCCCTACTACAACAATAGATACTTCATATATAATATGTTCCCCATACTTTCGCAACATCTCAGCAAAAGCTGGCGTGCCCTGTATCCCATCAGCTACCTCAGGAACAATTGTAATATCTGGCATATATTTTACTGCAGGTATAGACAACTTTTTAACCATCTTGGTAAGATCTTTTTCTTCCTGCTCATTGTAAAGTGCCGAGAGGTAGTTATCGCGGTAGAGCCGATGATCTTTCTCTAAAACGCGAAAGGTGTAAGAGCTACCCTCTCTGTGTGCATCTGCAACTTTGCCGCCCCTTCTTGCAAATCCTCCTCCTTCAATTCGATAGTTTTTGATAATAAAGTGCTTGTGATATTTTTTCTCTAGGTAGGCGCGCATTTCAGCCTGAGCTTGATGAGCCTCTATAAGGTACTTGATATGAAATATACCGATCAATGTACCAGTTAATAGAAGTATGACGCATGTCGGAATAATGATAACGCGGAGGATACCACGAAAAAGAATGGTGCGAAAGCTTAGCCTATTATTCTCGTCTGGTTCTTTCTCGTGCATGTTTTCTGTCCTCACCCCTTACCTTCTAAAACATTCATTGGCTTGTTTTTCATCTAATAGACGCGTACCCTCTAGCTGTATATTGCACACTATGTCTGTGTCCATCTTCGTATCATGTATGCTGTAATGTATAATACGGTAGCCAACTTTTTGCTGATTGATATATCTAATGAGGCTCATGAGATAGTACCGATCCTGGTTATCGACAGCTAATTGATTTGTATTACGATTAACACTTATTATGTAGTGAATATCTTTTCCATAAGACGCTATCGCTTCTTCGTATGTTTTAGGTGTACCGCTCAGCGACTGTGCTGTATTGTCTGCAAGACTGACAGTGATGTCGGTCTGCGCCCACGAGTTATTTATGATATGATCCTTTATTAACTTATCATTCTGAGAGCGGGACCATATTACACCTGGATAGTTATCTTGGTTGCCATTCGATGAGGTGTTTACAGAAAAACGTATATGAGGATCCCGTATGGGGTAAGCATTGGCAGCTAGTACTCCCTCTACGCCGAGACCACTGCTCTTCCGCTCTGGTTTCTCAACGATGAATTCCTCATTATATTTGTTTTGTAAATATGTTTTCATTGTTGCTTGAGCTTGATTCGCCTCAATATCGGCCTTGAGATAGAATCCACCAACAAGGAGAAACATAACAGCTGTTGGAATAATGATGACATAGAGAATGCCACGGAGAAGAATGGTATGAAAGCTTAGTTTGGTGTTATTATTTAGTTCCTTCTTGGACATATTCTCTTCTCCCAACAACCCCTATTTTTTGGCTACGTGACTATTATAGCGCAAATACAGAACTATTGAGTTATTCTTCTTTTGAAAGTCGTAGCGTTGATGAGTTGTCAAGGTGTGAGAGAGGAGAGGGGCTTACATTCGAGAGAAATAGATCCATTGCTGTGGCGATAATTGTCAATTTTTCCCTGTTTTATGAGCGCCTCAATAGATGGCTTCTCGCTACTAGAGGCAAAACTACTTAGGGATGTACTATTAAGATAATGAGCTTAATACCAAGCATTATTCTCTTTTCATAGCTTTTTCTCCTTCATTTCGATATATTTCCCCACATCCTGCGGTGAGTGTATACCGCGTATACTTGTTTCTTCGACTAATGCAACATATACCGCGGGGTTCTCATAATTAATAGATAGCGACACACCAAGCTCTCGCAGCTTGACGATTATCTGGTATATCTGTGCGGCTACATCATTATGGACAACTCTACTCTTTATACGTACAGCGACATGTATATCTTTACCAAATCGCTGGAAGGCATCACGATACAATGGTATCTCTTTTCCTATCCTTTGGTTCACTGCAGGTATACTGTAGACTTCTATCGATGCGAGCGATGTGTCGGCACCAAATACGTTTTTTATCATAGGATCAATATCCTTTTTGAGGTGTTTTGCCCACATCATATCGGGGTATCCATCCCAATAGTTATTACTGTATGGACTGTCCCCCGGAAAACCCTTCACCATAAATCGAATCGTGTGGTCACTTTTAGCGTACGCCTCAGCCTTAGCAACACCATCTACCCCAAGGCCAGCTCCCTCGATTCGATAATTCTCTACTATGAATTCTTGGCCATACTTACGTTTGAGGTATGACCGCATATGTGATTGAGCAATATGATCAGCAATAGTAGATTTTGTGTAGAATATACCAAATATTACCAACATGATAACTGTCGGAATGATAATCACATAGAGAACACCACGGAAGAGGATGGTGCGGAAGCTTAGTTTGCCATTGTCACTTAGTTTTTTCTTGTGCATATTTTCTGCTCTCAAGATCCCTATTTTAGCTACGCGACTATTAGTAGTGTAATTATGGAACTTTCTAGTTATTCTTTTGAAGGTTGTATTTTATAGGCAAGTGCACTTAGTGCAAGATATTGCTCTATTGTTATGCTCATATTTACAGACTCTCCTTTTCTTGAAACATTGTGACTAATGTTTCTTGTGGTGTGGATTTTAATGCCATGATTGTTATATCCAAATCAAACTTCTTACCTCCAGCTGTTTGTGCTTGGTAGCGAATAGTAGTGTCAACGGTATCCGGCAGATCCTTTGCAAGCTCTTTAAGATTATCGACGATGTGCATTCTTTCCTGATATCCTCGTGTTTGGTGTGTTTTTTGAATAGTGATATTATATGGAATTTGCTGTTTATATTGTGCTGCCGCTTGTGCAAAGCGTGGTATCACACCATCAACTTGTATATCTTTCGTTTGCAGCGTCATAGACGATTGGATGGTTACACTATACACTACATCTTTATTAAAGATACGCTGAATAATAGGTTTGAGTCGATCAGTCTCTTCTTTTGACCATACAGCACCAGCATAGCCATCATGCTTCCCTGAGGACGACAGCATAACAATGAAGTGGATGTCTGTATGATTCTTCGGGTAGGCTGTTGCTTCAAACCACCCTTCTACACCAAGCCCACTTCCATTCTTTTCTGGTCGTTCGACGATAAATTCTTCACCATATTTACTATGTAGATATGTTTTCATTGCTGCTTGAGCTTGGCTAGCTTCAGCACACAATTTGAGATAGAATCCGCCAACAAGGAGAAGCATGATGGCTGTTGGTACAACAATTACATAGAGAATACTACGGAGAAGAATGGTACGGAAGCTTAGCCTATTATTCTCGTTTGGTTCTTTCTTGTGCATGTTTTCTACCCTCCCCCACTTTCTACTCTGTGACTATTCTTACATTAATATAGGGCTTTCAGGTTGTTCCTCTTCTGAAAGTTATTTAATTGATGAAGCGCCATGAGGAGAGGAGATTTAAGTTCAAGCAAGTCAGTTCTTGCGGTCAAGTGAGAGACAATCTCTTCAAGAGTTTGTTTTGACGCATCATCTAACAAACTATTTGGTGTTACTTGATAAACAAGCGATGACAAGGCAAGATACTGCTCAACTTTCAAATTCATTTTTTCTCCTTAATTATTTCTTTATCATATATACGAATATCCTGGTTTTCGTGAAGTATTTTTGCTATTTCATCTTCTAAGAGCACTATGGTGTGCTTGGTGCCATTTTCGTACCATCGGTATATCAGTTTAGTCTCAGCAGGAACATCCTTAATAACCTGCAACAACTGCTTGACTCGCTCATAGTGCACCAACGAAGAATCATCGTTTTGCGCAGTTACTTCTAGCTTATAGAGTATACTTTGGCTATGCTTATGCGCCACCTCTTGAAATAATGGCAAAGCCTTAGTGTCTGTAACAGCATTGCCAATTTCGCCCGTTGCTATATCCACCGTAGACGTGTACGATCCAGCCATTATTTTATCGACCATCGGTTTTATTCTTGCCATTTCTTGCATGCTCCATAGTGTATCTACATAATCATCCCATGGGTCTGAAAGTGACATCATCACCTTAAAGGGAAGTTTTTTGTTCGCCACAGGATAAGCTACCGCCTCGAACCACCCCCGCACCGCGAACCCACTTCCGTTTCGTATTGGTTTCTCGACAACAAATTCTTCTTTATACTTGTTACGTAAGTACGTCCTCATTGTCGCTTGAGCTTGGCCAGCCTCGATATCTAACTTAAGATAAAAACCACCAACGAGGAGAAGCATAATGGTTGTTGGAATAATGATGACATAGAGGATACCACGGAAGATGATAGTGGGAAAGCTTAGTTTGCCGTTATCACCTAGTTTCTTCTTGCACATGTTTTCTACCCTCATCCCCCTACTTTCTACTCTGTGACTATTCTAGCACGAATGTAGAACTTCTGATTTCCCCTTTTATGAGTTATATCAGTCTAGATACCACATCGATAAACAATCTCCATCCTACTCCTCATTCCTTATCAATCACCTCAATCATCAGTTTGCTTTTTTCAATACCTGGTTTACTGTCCCAGACTTATGTCTCTTCATGTTATCGCCTCCTTCTAAGGCCATCCAACCTGCCGCTACAGATGCTGCCACAGATAGCTCATTATTTATGAGCATAGTTCGTAGCTCGTCAGGTGTTAGCTGTATTACTTCAATATCCTCATTATCGTCAAGATGTTGCCTATGCTTTATAGTGACATTATCAGCAAAGACGATCGCTATCTTGACACGGCTATTCGTAGGGTCCTCAAAAAATGTAGGCCCCTCTACAAAAAGACTGGAGGTGCCTCCAGTCTCTTCATATAATTCCCTTTTTGCAGCAATTAAAGCAGATTCACCCGCATCGATCTTACCCGCAGGAAATTCTATAACACTTTGCTGCGCTCCGTGTTTATACTGACGCACCAGTAAAAATTTGCCTTCATGAGTGCGTGGAACGATCAAAACGGCGTTCATACCCTCTCGCACGTAATAATCATCGAGGACTTTGCCAGACGGGAGTCTGACGGTTTCAATATTTAGCTTGTACCACGGTGAGTCGACCAACTTCTTTTGACTTATAACGTTCCATTCTTGATTCATAGTATTATTGTAGTGCATCTTCAGATCTATCAGTAGTATAAGTAGTATAAGCAGTGTCATACATCCATGTATAAACAAGACATTTGCACACTCGCAGTTCCCTTTCACATTGTGATACACCGTACATCATAGGACTCCAGCGGCACACGACAAGTGAGCTCAGACGTGTTAGTTTTTATCTCTTCTCGTATGTAGTAAAATACTATACATGAATACTCAAGCGCACCACGTTATTACCGACGAACACTTGATCGATGAAGCGCTATCTCGCTCAGTTGCCGAAATTCTTCCGAGCAAAGATAGTTTCAGAAGGGAGCTACAAAGTGGCCGCCGCCTCACATTTTATCTTGGTATTGACCCAACTGCGAACTACGTTCATCTTGGGCATTCAACAAATTATCTGATACTCGAACGGTTCCACGCTCTTGGCCACCGGATTATTGTGCTAATTGGCGACTTTACCGCCATGATCGGTGATCCGAGCGATAAAACTTCGATGCGTGTGCAGCTAACACGCGAACAAGTGCTGGAGAACCTGCAGACATTTAAGGCACAAATTGGCAAGATTCTAGACTTTAACGATATCGACAACCCGATAGAATTCCAGTTTAATTCGGAGTGGCTCTCCACGCTAACATTTGAAGACTCTGTGGAGCTTGCCTCCAACTTTACCGTGCAGCAGATGCTCGAGCGCGATGCATTCAAAAAGCGAGTCGCTGCCGAGAAGCCACTCTTCGTCCATGAGTTCTTCTATCCGCTGATGCAGGGCTACGATTCTGTGGCAATGGATGTTGATGTAGAGATTGGTGGCACCGACCAAACATTCAATATGCTGGCTGGCCGTACATTACTCAAGCGCTACAAGCAGAAAGAAAAATTTGTCATGACAACCACACTGCTCGAAAACCCAGAAACCGGCGAAAAATTAATGAGCAAAAGCCTTGGCACCGGTGTGGGTCTCAATCTGAATGCCAAAGATATGTTCTTTAAAATCATGCAGCTGGCGGATGCGGGTATTTACCAGTGTTTTGTGGATTGTACGCGCCTGCCTATGAGTGAGATTGCTGTAATTAAAAATCGACTCAACGACGGAGAAAACCCACGCGATATCAAAAAGGATCTTGCTCGAGAGATAGTGTCAATGTACCACGGAGCGAGCGCCGCCGTTGATGCTGAGCAGCAATGGATCTCTGAGGTGAGTCAGAAGAATCTTGCCAAGGATATTGACGTCATTCAGGTGGATGCCCACGAGTCAATTATCGATATCATTGTTCGACTGGGCATCACAAAAAGTCGCGGCGAGGCCAGACGGCTCATCAAGCAAAATGCCGTGAAGATCAATGACTCCAAAGTTTCTAGCGAAGATACACCACTTGCTAACGGTGACATTTTGCGTATTGGCAAGAAACACACCCTCAAGGTAGCCTTGCACCCGAATCAATAGCATGATGCGGAAAACTGGTAGTATAGCAAGATGAAGAATTTATAAGAGTGGGCTTGCCTTCATGCAGTCATCTTTCAATCTTACTATCATCGATAAGTGATAAGATATTACTAGTATGTACACCCGCACCATCGTCATACCATCCTCCAGCAAGACTCAAACATTGC
>CAUUJX010000008.1:0-51218 GCA_963545865.1 uncultured Candidatus Saccharibacteria bacterium | reverse complement strand
TATATGGCGGCACCGGATCACCTAAGGAAGCAGCTAAACCAGGTGTTCTTCGAGCGGGTGTTGGTTAATCCACTAGTCGATGAGGAGGGGCGAGTCATCTTGCCGGGCGCAGGAACGAGCGATGCTGCCAATGCTGGCGGGCCAGCGGATAAGGATGCAGCAGGTAAGACAGTCGGTGAGGACAGCACCTCACTCTCGGCCGACCCTGACCCTGACCAAGCAGGCAGGCGCAATACGAGTGCACACGATGAGCCGCACAGCGCCGAAGAAGAAGAAGGAGGAATGAGCGATGACAGCGGGGGAGGAGGTGCCGATGCTGACACGCCAGCCCTGACTTCTCACCCCGTCCACCTCGCCGACACGGGCTCCGGCACTCGCCTTAGCGCCCTGCTCGTCCCACCCTTCGACCAGCTAACTAGCCCCAGCCTGCACACTGCCGCTCATGCGCACCACCTGCAGCACGCGGCTCAGCCTGACAACTCAACCACACCGCCCACCGCTGACGATGAGCCCACGGGCTCCACAACACGAACAACGCCCACCCTGGTGGGTGAGCGTTGTTCAACATCTGGAACCGCATCTCAGCCTGTTTCGACTGGGGTGGGTTCGGGTAAGAGCTTGTTGGTACGGATGAGAGGACTTGAACCTCCACGCCCCGCAGGGCACTAGCACCTGAAGCTAGCGCGTCTACCAATTCCGCCACATCCGCAGATATACGCACCGCAGGCTCTTACGGTGTATTGTATACGAATTTTGGCCCTGCGTAAAGAGTTTTGTGGTACAATCAGGTAAATAAACTGTGGCGGGTCTGCCGCTATTTTACATTATGCAAGGAGTAATGATATGACCTCTATCTATTCATCGTCTCAAAAATTCGATAAAGCAGATTGGATACAGCAAAAAATCGAAAAAATCCGAGAACGGTGCGGCACTGCCAACTCGGGCGAAACTGAAGATGAGCAGCGTGCTGAGGTGCGCCGACGGATGGTTGGTGCGCTGGCCGCAATTGCCATGCGATCGAGCGAGGATCTTACGCTGGATACCGCAAGTCGCATGCTGTATGGTCTTGCTGTATCACCGCGCACAGGGCAACCAGCGCATGGTGAGCTTACCGAAGATGATATCCGCACTATTCGCGAGGTCAGTGGCATGGCGCAGCAGTCCGTCGAAGAAAATAATACTGATACCATAGGAATAGCAGCATAGTATCACCAATGAGTACTATAGAGCCCACCTCTGGACTATCCGAAGCCGACCGTCGCAATGTGGTAGACCGCTATAAAGGGCTGCCTCACCAAGCGATCGTTGCCGATCTTGATGAGCATGGCTCGGCACTTCATATTGCGATTGATAATGTCGTGCGCGATTTCAACATGGGGACGATCGTCCGCAGTGCCAATGCCTTTGGGGTGCGGCATGTCCATATCATTGGTCGGCGGCAGTGGAATAAGCGTGGTGCGATGATGACGGACACGTATTTGCACGTGCATTATCACCAAACGGTTGAAGATTTCTTACAGACTATTACTGGTCGACCACTCATCGCGGTCGATAATGTTGCCGGTTCGCAGCCACTTCACTCGGTCGCGCTGCCACGCAGAGCCGTGCTTTTGTTTGGGGCAGAGGGGCCCGGTATTCGCCCCGAGCTGCTCGAGCGAGCCACATCTATTGTCGCGATCGAGCAGTTTGGCAGTACGCGTAGTCTCAATGTCGGCGTAGCAGCGGGTATTGCGATGTATGCCTGGGTGCAGCAGCATCGGTTGTACCCAGATCAGGAGTAGAGATTCTACTCTCTTTACTCCTTTTCAAATATAAGGTAGCGGAGGAGTATGTAGCGCTGCGTGGCGCTATAGAGCAGTGAATTCGGCCAAGGGCTTGTTTTTCCATGCCGTTTATGCAAAAATAGCAGTAACTATGACAAAACTTTCATCGGAATCATATCGGGGGGCGCGGGATTGGTATCCGGAAGATCTTCGCGTGCGCAAATATATCTTTCAAACCTGGCGTCATGTCGCCAAGAGCTACGGCTACGAAGAATACGATGCACCACTGCTTGAGCCAGTTGAAGTGTATGCCGCCAAAAGTGGTGACGAGTTAGTAAATGACCAGACATATCAGTTTATTGATCGTGGCGATCGACAGGTAGCGATCCGGCCCGAGATGACGCCGAGTGTTAGCCGGATGATCGCCAAGCACCGCCAAGAGATCGCCTATCCAGCGCGTTGGTTTAGTATTGCCCAGTTTATGCGCTATGAGCGACCACAACGGGGGCGCGAGCGTGAATTTTGGCAGATGAATGTCGATATCTTTGGTGTCGATAACATGCAGGCCGAGGCCGAGATCATCGCACTTGGTAGCCGTATCATGAAGGCCTTTGGCGCGACGGACGACATGTACACTATTCGCATCAACAATCGCCAGTTGATCAACCTTATGATGGCGCAGTTTCTCGAGCTCGATGCTGTGCAGGCTCAGCTGATGATCCGGCTGTTTGATCGTAAGAACAAGATTCCACCGCAGGCCTTTCGCGACCAGGCGATTGAGATCTTTGGTGAGGCAGCAGCACCAGTTGGCTTGCAGCGAATTGCTCAGCTCTTGACGGCACGTACTATGGCCGATCTCCCCGAATCGATTCGCGATAGTGAGGCGGTGCGCGATGTGCAGCGGCTCTTTACACTACTTGAGCGTAGTGGCGTAACAAATGCCATCTTCGATATCACGCTCATGCGTGGGTTAGACTATTACACGGGTACAGTGTTTGAGTTCTTCGACACTCATCCAGATAATAACCGTTCGCTCTTTGGTGGTGGGCGCTATGATGGTCTCGTGGGGATGTTTGGTGCTGAGCCTATTAGTGCAGTTGGCTTTGCACCGGGCCTATCAATGATGCAGCTCTTTCTCGAGGCGCATCAGCTGCTACCAGAGTTTAGCTCCACAACTGATATTTATATGATCGTCCTTGGTGGGGCAATGCGCGGTGCGCTAGAGCTAGCGGACGACCTGCGCGATGAGGACGTCAATGTGGAAGTCGATTTCACTGGTCGCAAGCTTGATAAGCAGCTCAAGGCAGCGATCAAAAAACAGATTCCATACTTCCTCTTTGTTGGGGAGGACGAGCTAGAGAATGAGATTTATACCCTCAAGAATATTGCGACAAGCGAGGAGCAAAAGCTCAGTCTGGAGCGCGTCGTCAGCGCCGTTAAGGACTATCGTCGCCAACCATCACGCAGCGAAGATGATGACTTTGATTTATCGTAGTGTCACCATGTGCGTCTCTGTTGCAGCTATAGCTCATCTCTGTTAAACTCTCGTTTTGCTTGCCTTGCGAAACAGCACATATACGCATGCATACTTGGGTCTGTCGCATGCCTATTTCACACCGTCAGCGACATATGATACAATAACCAACTATGAAGACGACACTAGACCACCCATCAGACACCAAAGTACGCGCCACGATTACCGTCGGTGCAGACGAACTGGAGGCAGCTCGCCAGGTTGCTTTGCGTAAACTCGCCAAGACGACTAAAGTTGATGGTTTTCGCAAGGGTCATGCCCCGCTCGAGTTGGTTGCAAAGAATACCAATCCAGAACACCTCGCTGAGGAGACGCTTAATAACGCCCTGAGCAAAGCAGTTGCTGCAGCCTTCCTCGAGAGTGACGTGCAGGTGATTGAGCGCCCAGAGGTGGAGATTAAGAAGTTTGTGCCTGGTAGTGAGCTGGAGTTTACTGCTGAGGCAGAGGTTATGCCCACGATTACTCTCGGTGACTATAAGAAACTCAAGCTCAAGCCAGCGAAGATAACCGTTACGCCAGAAGAAGTAACGGAGATCCTTGACCGGATTCGCCACAGCATGGCCGAGCGCACAGACACTGATGAGGCAGCCCAGGACGGCGATGAGGTGACGATTGACTTCGTCGGTAAGCGTGATGGTGCGCCTTTTGCTGGTGGCACCGGGAAAGATTATCCGCTTGTGCTCGGCAGCAAGTCATTCATTCCAGGCTTCGAAGAGGCATTGATTGGCCTCAAGGCTGGTGAAACGAAGGCGGTTGAGCTCACCTTTCCGAAGGACTACCATGCGAGCGAACTAGCTGGGCAAGCAGTTGTCTTTGATACGACCATTAAGAAGGTGAAGAAAGTGACGCTACCTGAGCTGACTGATGAGTTTGCTGCAAAGGTTGGGCCATTTACTTCTATTGATGACCTCAAGAAAGATATCGAGAAAGAAATTACTGCGCAAAAGCAACGTGAAGCAGATGATGAGCTGCGCGACGTAGCCGTCAAGCAGTTGGCCGATGCCAGCACGGTAGCCATTCCAGAGGTATTGCGAGCCGACCAGCTTCGCTCGATTGAGCAAGACTTGGTGCAGAACCTCGCTCACCGCGGTCGCACCCTTGAGCAGTACCTTGCCGAGAAGGAATATAAGGACAAAGACGAGTGGATCGAGACGGAGGCTAAGCCAGCGGCCGATGAGCGCATTAAGGCTGGGCTTGTCCTGGCTGAGTTGAGCAAGGCCGAGAAGATCGAAGCCACAGCAGAGGAGCTACAAGAGCGCATCAGTGCCTTCAAGCAACAGTACGCCAATGATGCAACTATGGTGGCACGCTTTGATGAGCCAGAGGTGCAGCACGAGATTGCCAACCGCCTCTTGACAGAGAAGACGATCGACTGGCTGGTAGCGCAGAATACTAAGAAGTAGCAGATAGTACAGCTCGCATAGCAGAAATTAGCACTCTATATTGACGAGTGCTAATTTTCTCGTTACAATAGTACTATGATGAAACCGAATGATTACCTAGTGCCTAACGTCATTGTCCGCACGCGTGATGGTGAGCGTGGCTATGATATATACTCGCGTTTGCTCGAGGATCGCATTATCTTCCTCGGCGAAGAAGTAACCGAGATGACAGCCAATGTCGTTGTCGCGCAGCTTCTCCATCTTGCCAATGAAAATCCAGATAAAGACATTCAACTCTATATCAACAGCCCTGGTGGCAGTGTGTATGACGGTCTCGCAATCTACGATACTATGCAATACATCGCGCCAGATGTGCAGACGATTGGTATTGGTCTGCAGGCGAGCATGGGTGCCTTCTTGCTTAGTAGCGGTGCAAAGGGCAAGCGCTTTGTCCTGCCCAATGCCCGCGTGATGATCCACCAGCCTAGCAGCGGTACGCGCGGCAAAGTGACAGACCAAGAAATTAGCTTACGCGAGAGTATCGCTCTCAAGGAGCGGCTGGCTACCATTATGGCAGACAACACTGGCCAGAAACTCGATAAAATCAAGGCCGATATGGAGCGTGACTACTGGCTGAGTGCCGCAGACGCCGTGGCGTATGGCCTAGCCGATGAAGTAATAGGCCAGCGCGCAAACGCAAAATAGCACGAGTAGTTGCTTTGTGCTATAGTAAGGCTATGACACAACATAGCGACCAATCGACAACCCAGTCTACAAACACTCCATCTCAAGCAAAAAATCCCCGACGCTTCCGTCCACGGCGTATGACTGTTGTTATGTTGGTAACGATCGTGTTGGTTATTGTCTGTATGGCGGCGCTCGCCTTTTTCTATCAGGCCAAGCGAGACACTAGGGAGCTTATGCGCACCCAAACTGTTATGGGAGATGTATTAGCGCGTGCGGCTGACTACTCATCAGGGAAGGCGATATCGTGGGATAATTATGCAATGGGTAGCGTGTCTGGTGTTATTGCCACGCAGGCTGAGCGTGAGCAACTACTCGCAAAGAATCCATTCGTCAATTGTCCAGGCCAGTGCGATGGTTGGTTGTCGGTGGCTGATGCTAAACGTCGAGATCAGACAATTGACGAAGGGTTCTCGCTATCACCGTCAACAGAAGAGAGTGTGTTTCTACAGTATGTTCGTGAGGTGCTGCAAGATCCAAGCACAAAGTGTGCTCTTTGGGATCACGGACCAGTCCAAAAGTTGTGTATATCTCCCAAAACAGGGCGGTATGTATACAATGTCAGCGGGCACGCTCGCGGCTTGTACGAGTGAGAGTAATTATACGTAGATCTTAGTATAGGTTTTTGAAATTTCAAATAGAAAAATGCTTGACGCACTAACAGTTCATTCGCTATAATGAGATGTTAATGAAGGTTGTGTAATATGGGTTAGGTGCGGACTACGCCGGTGGCGTGGCGTTTTAGTGTGCGAAAACTTATATTGAGTAAAGCTTCGGTGCCACAACAAATGCACGAGCAGGGTTTTGGAGTCCTTACACGTGCGGATAGATAACAATAATTCAAGAGGAGTTTACATGCCTACACCTACTACGGCAACAGCTGCTCCGTCGCGTGTGTTTTTTACCAGCAATGACACCGCGCTGGCAGTACCCGACTTGCTGGCTCACCAAGAAGAATCCTGGAAGGACTTCGTCGAGACAGGCTTGAGCGAAATTTTCGCAGAGCTTAACCCAATCGAAGACTACACTGGCCAGAAGCTTGAGCTGCGCTTTAAGGATTATGCCTTTGGCGAGCCCAAGCATACAGAGCAGTTTGCGAAAGAAAACAACCTGACTTTCGACGCACCACTGCAAGCCACCGTCGAGCTTATCAATAAGACGACCGGCGAAGTCAAGGAACAGAGCATCTACATGGGTGACTATCCTTGGATGACTGAGCGCGCAACGTTTATCATTAATGGAACAGAGCGTGTAGTGGTAAGCCAGCTAATTCGGAGTGCTGGTGTACTGTTTAGTGCTGACCGCGTGGCAGGGCGCAACCTCTATGGTGCCAAGATGATCCCAGGCCGCGGGGCATGGCTCGAGTTTGAGACCAGCCCATCAGGCGCAATCTATGTGAAGATCGATCGCCGCCGCAAGATTGCCGCTACCACCTTGCTGCGTGCTCTTGGTATGAGCAAGGTGTCGGCTATTCGCGAGGCCTTTGCCGATATTGACACTGGTGAGATGAAATACATCGAAGCCACGCTCGAGAAGGATCCAGCACATGGCATCAACGAAGCGTTGATTGAGGTCTATCGCCGCCTGCGCCCAGGTGACCTCGCTACGGTAGAGAATGCTCGCCAGATGATTGAGCGCATGTTCTTCGACTTTAAGCGTTTCGACTACAGCCGCGTTGGCCGCTACAAGATCAACCAGCGTCTAGGTGTTGATGTGCCCAATACGGCCGAATATCGCACATTGCAGATGAGTGATTTGATTGGTGTCTTGCGTGAAATTATTCGTCTTAACAACACACAAGAGCCAGCTGATGATATCGACTCGCTGAGCAATCGCCGCGTGAAGCTGGTTGGCGAGTTGGTGGCGCGCCAGTTCCGCGTTGGTATGCTCCGGATGCAGCGCAATGCAATGGACCGTATGAGCATGAGTGACCTCGAGACGGTTACGCCGAGCCAACTGATTAATGCTCGCCCGGTAGTGGCAGCAGTGCGCGAGTTCTTCGCCAGTAGCCAGTTGAGCCAGCTACTTGATGAGGTGAATCCACTGTCGGAGCTGAGCCACAAGCGTCGCCTGAGCTCGATGGGGCCTGGTGGCCTTAGCCGTGAGCGAGCCGGTTTTGAAGTGCGCGATGCTCACCCCACCCATTATGGCCGGATCTGCTCAGTGGAGACACCAGAGGGTGCTAACATTGGTCTGGTGCTTAACCTCGCTACCTACGCACGTATCAACGAATACGGCTTTATTGAGACACCATACCTCAAGGTAGTTGATGGCCGCGTGACTGATGAAATCGTCTACCTCGATGCCTCGCAAGAAGTAACTGAGGTGATTGCCGACGCCGGTGCTCGTCTCAATGAGGATGGCACCTTCGTACGCGATCGTGTCAGTGCACGCAAGTTCCTCCAGCCAGGGCAGGTAGATACCAGCGAAGTCACTTTCATGGACGCTGCACACAAGCAGATCCTTGGGTCGACCGCGAGTCTTGTGCCATTTATCGAGAAGAACCGTATTGACCGCAGCTTGACTGGCTCTAACATGCAGCGTCAGGCAGTGCCGCTTTTGCAGCCAGAGTCGCCAACGGTTGGCACTGGCATTGAGCACGAGGTGGCGCGCAACTCGAGCCAGCTTGTGACAGCCGAGGCTGATGGCGAAGTGATCCGGGCTGATGGCGAAGCAGTCGAGGTGCGCTATGCTGATGGCGTCAAGCGCTACGACCTGATCCACTTTGCCAAGAGCAATGACGATCGTTGTATTAACCAAAAAGTCCGGGTTAGCCGCGGCCAAACCGTTGCGAAGGGTGACACTCTCATCGAGGGTGCGTCCATTGCCGATGGTGAGCTTGCCCTCGGTAAGGACTTGCTGGTAGCCTTTATGCCGTGGGGTGGCTATAACATGGACGACGCGGTGATTTTGAGCCGTCGCTTGGTAGAAGATGATACCCTTACCAGCATCAACATCAAGGACTACACTGTTGAGGTACGCGAGACAAAGCTTGGTCCAGAGATCGTGACACGCGATATTCCAAATGTGAGCGAGGACAGCCTTCGCCACTTGGATGAGAGTGGTATTGTACAGATTGGCTCTGAGGTCAAGGCGGGTGATGTCTTGGTTGGAAAGATTACACCAAAGGGTGAGCAAGAGCTTAGCAGCGAGGAGCGCCTGCTGCGTGCAATCTTTGGTGAAAAGGCCAAGGATGTGCGCGACACCAGCCAGCGCATGAACAATGCTGGTGGTGGCAAAGTCGTTGGCGTCAAGGTATTTAGCCGCGAGAATGGCCATGAACTTAAGACGGGTGTATTGATGCAAATTCAGATCTTTGTCGCCCAATTGCGTAAGATTGGTGTTGGCGACAAGGTGGCTGGCCGCCACGGTAACAAGGGTGTATGCGCCCGCGTTATGGCGGTAGAGGATATGCCATACCTGGCTGATGGTACTCCTGTTGATGTCATCCTCAACCCGCTTGGTGTGCCAAGCCGTATGAACCTTGGCCAGCTCTTTGAGACGCACCTCGGTATGGCTGCACGAGCACTCGGCTACAAGGTTGCCACGCCGCCGTTCAACGGTGTGCCAGCCGATACCATCAAGGATGAGCTTGAAAAGGCTGGCATTGCGCGCGACGGCAAGAGTCAACTCTACGATGGCCTGAGCGGCGAGCCATTCGAGGAGCGTACAACGGTCGGCGTGATGCATATGATCAAACTCCACCACATGGTGAGCGACAAGATCCACGCCCGCAGCACTGGTCCATACACCATGGTGACTCAGCAGCCACTTGGTGGTAAGGCTCAAAATGGTGGTCAGCGCCTTGGAGAGATGGAGGTTTGGGCACTCGAAGCTTACGGTGCGGCGACGACGCTGCAAGAGATGCTGACAATTAAATCAGACGACGTGTATGGCCGTGCCAAAGCCTACGAGGCAATCATCAAGGATGAGCCTATTGCCGGGCCAAAGCTGCCTGAGAGCTTTAACGTGCTTGTCAAGGAGCTGCAAGGTCTGGGCTTGCGTGTTGATCTGCTGGATGAGTCTGACGAGTCGGTCGATGCCGAGCATGTCATTGCTGCTGCGGGCCCTGCCGACAAAACCGTCCCATCTGACGAGAGCGATGACGAAGCAACCTATCTTGATGAATCCGACGGCATTGGCACGATCGCCGATGACAGCGGCATGTCCGTCCAAGATATTGACACAGTAGAAAACCTAAGCGAGGAGGAAGCCTAAGATGTCCCACGTGGTAACAGATCACGATATCGCCAATTTTGATGCGGTACGCTTGGCCGTCGCCAGCCCCGAGGATATCCTCAAGTGGAGCTACGGCGAAGTCACCAAGCCGGAGACGATTAACTATCGAACCCAGAAGCCTGAGCGCGATGGCCTGTTTTGTGAGCGAATTTTTGGCCCAGTCAAAGATATCAACCCACACGACAGCAAGCTCAAGGGTGTGCGCAGCCGCGAAGCTGCAGTAGATAAGAATGGTGAACTTGTCACCAAGTCGATCGTGCGTCGCGAGCGGATGGGGCACATTAGCCTAGCGACCCCTGTTGCGCACATTTGGTTTATGCGCGGCACACCCAGTGCGATGAGCCTCTTGCTGGGCATTACGGTACGGAACCTTGAGAAAATCGCATACTTTGCTACCTATGTCATCCTCGACGTTGACGCCGAGACACGTGACGCTTATTTGACTGACCTTGAGGCTGAGACTGAGGCGGCACGGGCTGCCATCAAAATTCGCTTCCAGCGTGAAGCTGAAGCTGATGGGGCAGACGTGAAGGCTCTTGCCGAGCAGCAAACACGTGAGTACGAAGAGCTTGAGGCAACCTACAGCCAAAAGAAAGCTCAGCTTGAGAGCCTACAAAAGCGCGCCCTCCTAAGCGATACCGACTATCGTAACCTCCCTGAAGAGTATGAGGAGCTCGTAAAGGTTGGTATGGGTGGTGATGCCCTCAAGGCGCTCCTTGATGATATCGACCTCAACGCGCTCATCGCCGACCTGCAAGAAGAAGCCGAAGGCGCGCGTGGTCAACGCGAGAAGAAGCTCCTTAAGCGCCTTAAGGTGCTGGAGGGTATGCAAGCGGCGGGCATTAAGCCATCGAGCCTGTGTATGACGGTTTTGCCAGTTATTCCACCAGACCTGCGGCCAATGGTAGCCCTAAGTGGTGGACGCTTTGCGACGAGTGACCTCAACGACCTCTATCGTCGTGTCATCAACCGTAATAACCGTCTCAAGAAGCTCATCGAGCTCAACGCACCAGAGGTAATTCAACGCAACGAGAAGCGTATGCTGCAAGAAGCGGTCGATAGCCTGATTGATAACTCGGCTGCTCGTGGTGGCCGCGCTGTCAATGCAACTGGTGGACGCCGCCGCCTTAAGAGCATTAGCGATATGCTTAAGGGTAAGCAAGGGCGCTTTCGCCAGAACTTGCTTGGTAAGCGCGTCGACTACTCGGGCCGTTCGGTCATCGTGGTAGGTCCGAAGCTCAAAATCCACCAGTGTGGTTTGCCAAAGCAGATGGCAATTGAGCTCTTCAAGCCATTTGTCATCAGCTGGCTCATCAAGGGTGATTATGCCCACAATATCCGTAGTGCAACGCGCCTAATTGAGGCAGGTGAAGCGGTCGTGTGGGACGCATTGGATGAGGTAATCAAGGGTAAGTATGTCCTGCTCAACCGCGCGCCATCACTGCACCGTTTGAGTATCCAAGCCTTCCAGCCAAAGCTGGTTGAGGGTAAGGCGATCCAGCTTCACCCACTCGTCGCTAACGGCTTTAATGCTGACTACGATGGCGACCAGATGGCTGTTCACTTGCCACTCAGCGCTGAGGCACAGGCTGAAGCACGCGAGCTGATGAGTGCCGTCAATAACCTACTGAAGCCTGCCGACGGGAGCCCTGTCCTCAGTATCGACCAGGACGTGGTGCTCGGCAACTACTACCTCACATACGAAAAACCCTCGGCTCAGACTGATACTGTCGCTGTCTTTGCCGACAGCCGGGCTGCTGAGCTAGCCTACGACATGGGCAAGCTCCACCTGCAAAGTCCGATCCGTATTCGGGCTAAGGGTGAAATCCGAACAACCACCCTGGGGCGTGTCTTCTTCAACGAAATCCTGCCAGAGGACTTCCCTTACAACAACAATGTCCAGACCAAGAAAGAGCTCAAGCGGGTGCTTGGTCAGATCTTCGAGCGCTATGGCGCTGCTGAGACCGCTATCACTGCTGACCGCATGAAGGGCTTGGCCTTCCGCTTTGCTACCACTGCTGCGGTGTCGACTGGTATGGAAGACTATCTCAGCTTCGACGAAATTGCTGACTTCGTGGCTGAGGGTGACGCACGTTCTGCTGCGATCTCGGAGCAGCTCGATCAAGGGCTCATTACCGAGGACGAGCGCTACACATTGACCGTCAACAACTGGCGCACTGTCGACCGCAAGGTAGAGGACTTCCTGCGCAGCCAGTTGGCCCACATGGACACCTCTGTCGCAACGATGGTGAACTCTGGTGCTCGTGGTAGTGTCAACAATATTAAGCTAGCCAGTGCGATGATTGGTATCCAGGTGGATGCTGCCAACCGCGAAATTGAGCTGCCAGTGCGTAGCAACTTCAAGCGAGGGTTGTCAAGCCTGGAGGCTTTCGTGGCAACGCGTGGTGCTCGCAAGGGGCTTATCGATACCGCCCTCAAGACGGCCGACTCTGGCTATCTCACGCGTCGCTTGGTCGATGTCTCGCAGGATGTCTTTACTGTCGAAGACGAAGAGGGTGACGACGATGGCTTCACTATTTACCGCAATGAGTCTGAGGAGACAATGATCGAGTTTGGCAACCGCTTGTTTGGCCGCTACACCGCCGAGGCAGTGCCGGGCCACCTCGACCGCGACCAGCTCATTACACGTGAGATTGCCAAGGCCATCGAGGCAGACCAGTCGATTGACCAAGTACGTATCCAGTCTGTCCTCTCTACTAAGAACTTGCACGGTATTCCACGCAAGAGTTACGGGATCGATATGGCAACTGGCCAGCTCGTCGATGGTTCGCAGCCAGTTGGTGTCATTGCTGCCCAGTCGGTCGGCGAGCCAGGTACGCAGCTGACGCTTAATACCTTCCACAGCTCTGGTGTTGGTGGATCAGACATCACCCAGGGTCTGCCGCGTGTCGAGGAGCTCTTTGAGGCACGCAACCCGAAAGGTCAGGCCTACGTCACAGAAGTCGCTGGTTTGGTCGATATCTGGGAAGATGGCAAGAAGTACGTTGTACAGGTCACGCCGCAAGCAGGCAAGGTAGAGCGTATGCCGCTTGATGGCCGCATGGTGATGGTACAATCGGGCAGCAAGGTCAAGGTTGGCGATGTCATTGCGTCATTCGACGATGGCACGCAGCCACTTACTGCACCGTTTGATGGAGTGGTTGAGTCCACTGGTGATTCGCTTGTCCTCACAGGCAATGCTACAGCACCAGTCCGCTACGAAATCCCTGGCACGATGTACCTCGTCGTCAAGCCGGGCGATATGGTCGAGCCAGGCGATCGCCTGACACTTGGTTCGCTCAACCTGCACGACCTCATGCGCCTCAAGGGTACAGAAGCAACGCAGCGCTACATCATCAACGAAGTGCTCCGCATCTATGCTGCGCAGGGCCAGGATGTGGCTGGCAAGCACCTTGAGATCATCGTCCGGCAGATGTTTAGCCGGGTGCAGATTGATGATCCAGGCGACAGCACCTTCGTCATGGGCGACATCATCTCCAAGGCATCAGTGGTTGATGCCAACAAGGAACTCGTTGCTCAGGGCAAAACACCAGCTCAGTATGCACAGCTGCTACTTGGTATCACCAAGGTGAGTATCTGGAGTGATAGCTGGCTGTCTGCTGCGTCGTTCCAAGACACGACTCGCGTGCTAATCAACGCTGCCACCAGTGGCCGCGCCGACCACCTTAAGGGTCTTAAGGAGAACGTCATCATCGGTAACAAAGTACCGGTTGGTACGGGTGCGCACCCACTGCCGCTCGAGGAGAATGACTCTCCGGAGGATGAGTTTGTCGCCGAAGCCCAAGCCGAAGAAGCTGAGCCGGAAGTGACAATTGCTACTGACGAGCTGTAGGGAATAGCTAGTCTAGAGCAGAAGAGCCCCACTTGAAAGAGTGGGGCTCTTGTTTCATAGACGGTCTTAATACTATTCGACAATTATTGTAAATATGTGGTATAACAGATGTAGTATGTATGAACGTTTTTCTCAACAATCAGTTCAGTCCGGTTCAGCTGACGAGAAAGTGAGCCAACAAGATAAAGAAGTAGCTGCTACAGTAGAGAGTACAGGCGAAGCCGCCCCTACTGGGCGGATGCAACGGATACGAGATCGCCTATCGAAAATAGCGACACGAATTGACGAGCATCTCACGTACGGTTACGATCGAAATTACCCAGACATAAGTAAAGAAGAAGCTCTCATCATGCCCGAAGATGAGCTTATAGAGTCGACGAAAACAATTCTCGGCAGAGAGTTTGCTCCACGACCGAAAAGTTATGTCAATTGGCGAGTTATTGAAGGGCCAGTGAGCCTTCATGTTGTGGATCAGCGTCGTCCAAAACCTAGGACAAAACAGCACTGGTGGCAGATATTGTAATTATAAATGTAAATGCGAAGAAGAACAGAAAACTCGTCAGGATAACAACGAGTTTTCTGTTGGTTTTTGATATTGATCTAAACTGGCTTGTAATTTCTCAGGATACGATATAACCCAATTTGAACCGCCCATAGGGTGCCTTTATCGTTGAATCGAAAGATAATAAACTTGTCTGCATCCAGTCTATATCGCAGATTCTTTCTGCCCCAGAGTCCTCCCTCAAACTCCGGATCTCCAAACGTGTTAATGACTTCCTGTATCGATGCCGTGTTTGAGAGCGATGTTAGTAGTTTGTAAGTGAGCGGAACGTAAGGTTCCTCATACAAGCTGTCATCCTGTAAATAAAGAGAAAGAACGACAAGGATATCGTTACGCCACTGCAGCTCGAGACCTGCGCTGTAATACGACCAGTACGATTCGGTTGAACCGGCACCAAGGAAGCTTTCGTCGGTATCTTCGATTAATGGCTCACCCGCCAAGCCATTCGTTGCTTTGTCGACTTGCTCCTGTATTCCATCAATACCTCTTCCAATTAGATCAATATATTTGGTAATGTGGCCATCTAGTTGTGTTTCCATACTTCCTCTGCAAAATTGGCTTAGAGTTGATTTACTAAGTTTGATTATATAACAAATTAGTGACTATTAGCGCTGCTCACTCCAATTCCCAACGGTTATATCATCACAAACCTCGCTCCAATAAGTGCCAGATTTTATTGCCTTTGAGTCGATATTTTTGACTAAGCTTCTTAGTTTATTAGCCGACCGCGCAAGAGACTCGGTGTCATCCCATGCCTCGTCAGGATTGTAAGGGAGGTCTCGTGCGAACTGTGTAAATGTCTGCACATATTGCAGTAAAGAGGAATTTACAAATATCTCTGGTGCTGCGTTGTTAGCATCTATAATCCTTACAATATGATGACTAGACAGTTTGATAGCAAGGTAGTCCATTGTATCGAGTACCCCAAACTTGAGGTAGTCTCCCGTAATGATAAGCGTTGGCAGTGGAGTAAATACATCTGCGCCGCTTAAGAAGGGGATTCCACGAGATTCAAGGATCGACAGGTCTAAACTGTTTAACTTGAAACGAATTTGATCTGGGACTGCGAGTGTTTTATTTACAATTTTCATACACTACTAACTCCTTATTGCTTCGTAAAATAATTTACCAGTTATGGGGTAGTTTAATACATATCATGCAGAAATAGCAATGTTATCGTGTTCGATAATACCGATAGGATCTTACTACCGATACTTCGGCATCTCTACCGTCACTACTTCGCCTTTGCTGAGGTCGCGGCATTTGTCGCCTTCGTAGATTTGCCGCAGGTCGACTTTCTTAGCATTGCGGAGTTGAGCCTTATAGACATCACAGGAGAGCATATCGTTTTGGCGGATCTGGAAGAATACCCAGCGCCCATCGCTCGATTGATAAAACAGCGCCGTCCCTTGCGAATTAAAGAGGTGCGACTCGGGTTGTACACCACCCAGTGGTATCTCTGCCAAGCGATAACCGGCAAGCTTGCTCTCGCGCACCGTCATAGTGCCAACAATGCCGACGTTATAGCTCGAGCTTGCAGCGGGCGAGTAGGCATTATAGAGAGGAGCTTGCTGCTTGGCGAGGTCTTTATAGTCGGCGGCATCAAGGCACTTGAACTCAACGAAGCGAGTTTCTTTGTTTTTCGGGTCGTTTGGGTCGAGTGGGGTGTTGCTAATCTGGCAGGTTACGTCGCCATTGCTCCGCGTAAAGTCTGCGAGGTACGGGCCGTCTTTATCGCCATCTTGTACGACATAGCGTGTGAATTGGTCGTAGTCGAGCATGTGCTCCAGAGCCGTGACATTGCGCTTGGCCTCAGCCTTGGGCAGGGTAGCGGCAGCACTCTTGGTTTTGCTTGGATCAGTAGCGATAGAATAAAAGCGAGAACCTTCGGCCTTGACCGGTGTTGACAGTGATGACTTAACGGCTTCTGTGCCCTTAAAGTATTTCTTGGCACGCTCGAGTGTCTTGGTGGCGGTGAGCTGCTCGCGTGGGCCAGTTTTTGTCTCGGTGTGCTGTTCGGTGTCCTTGACTTTGTGTGGTCGAGTTGCGAGATAAATAACCCCTGCTGCGATGGCAATGACCGCTAGACCAGCCAGAGCAAAGCGAATCGCTAGCCCGCGCGGCGTCAGGCGGGAGCGCCGGTACTGAGGTGAAGGGGATGATCCACGTGGTTGCATAGTGCCATTATACACTGCCAGCTAGGTTGGCAGCAATGGCTCTTGCGCAAACGTACTGCACTTCGTATAATGCAAAGCATGAGCGCTATGAAGAATCCGTTGATGCAAAAAAAACAGGCTGGCTACACTGTGGTAGAGCTGCTAGTTGTGATCGTTATTATCGCCATCCTTGCTACGTTGACACTCGTCTCGTATCAACGTATCCAAGCCGGTGCACAGGGGCGGACTCGCGTGGCCGACCTCACGGCAATGCGCCAAGCGCTTGATCGCTACTACACCAAAAATGGTGCATACCCGGTTGCTAAAACTGCTGGTAGTACCACCCCCACCTACCAGCGCCGCGATAGCACCACATTCTTGCGTCAATTAGTACCAACCTACATTTCCACACTTCCCAGCGTCACCCAGGGCAGTACTACTGATGCAACTAGCAACACCTACCTATATGTCACCAATGCTCAGCAAACCGAATACAAGCTACTCTATGTCAACACAAGTGGCCTGCCACCAGGTGAGTACGATGCTGTACCTCAAGCAATGCGCACCACCACGCCAGACCGCTATGGCGTGTGGTCAAAAAATGGCGAACGGCTGCCCGGCTAGCAGGAGCAGATGGACTCATCAGGGGTGATAATTACTCTACCACCCACATCCAATCCATGCTATAATCAATCGTTGAGAGTTGTATTACTCATGCTAAAAAACACGTAAGGAGAGAAGGAGCCCCCTATGGCAACCCCCAAGAATGTCCCTCTGCAGGACTTTCGCAACATTGGTATTATTGCCCATATCGACGCCGGTAAAACGACGACGACAGAAGGTATTTTGTACCGCACCGGTATTAACCACAAGATTGGTACCGTGCGCGGTGATGATGGTGGTGCCACCACCGACTGGATGAGCCAAGAAAAAGAGCGCGGGATCACCATTACCTCTGCGGCGGTGACCTGCTTCTGGAAGGGTCACAAGATTAACATCATCGACACCCCTGGGCACATCGACTTTACTGCCGAGGTGGAGCGTAGCCTGCGTGTGCTCGACGGCGCAGTGACAGTCTTTGATGGCAAGATGGGGGTAGAAGCCCAGAGTGAGACCGTATGGCGCCAGGCCAACAAATACGGTGTGCCCCGCATCTGCTTCATTAACAAGATCAATCAGACTGGTGGTGACTTCTACAAGTCGATTGAGTCGATCCATAGCCGCCTGAGCAAGCAAGCCTTCCCAATCCACCTGCCAATTGGCTTTGAGAAGGATGTCTGTGGTGTGGTAGACCTCATTGACATGAAGGCCTACACCTATAATGACTACACCGACCACGAGCTTAAGGTAGGCGAGATCCCAGCTGATATGCTTGACAAGGCAAAGCGGGCTCGCAGTCTGCTCGTTGAGAACGCTGTTGAGGCCGATGACGACCTGATGATGAAGTTCCTCGACGAAGGTGAGGATGCCATTACTATTGACGAACTCAAGGCAGCGCTGCGCCAACGTGTCTTGGCTGGTGACTTCTTCTTGGTGACAGGTGGCGATGGCCGCGGTGTGATCGTCGAGAAGGTGCTTGACCTGATGGTTGATTACCTGCCAAGCCCACTTGATGTTGGTGAAATCTGGGGTAAGAACCCCAAGACTGGCGACGAAGTAAGCCGCCAGCCCGATGACAAGCAGCCAATGACCGCACTAGCCTTCAAGCTGGCTGCCGACCCATTTGTTGGTAAGTTAATCTTCATCCGTGTCTACAGTGGTCGCTTGACTGCCGGTAGCTATGTCCTCAACACAACGACAGGTGAGAAGGAGCGTGTGGGGCGCATCGTCCGGATGCACGCCGATAAGCGCGAAGAGATCGACAGCGTGGGCGCTGGTGACATTGCTGCCGTGGTGGGACTGAAGGGTACCTTTACGGGCCATACCTTGTGCGATCAAGCGCATCCGATTGCTCTTGAAGCAATTAGCTTCCCCGAGCCACCGGTATCGATCGCGGTGGAGCCCAAGACTAAGGCCGACCAGGAAAAGATGGGTATTGCTCTGCAACGCCTGGCTGAAGAAGACCCAACCTTCCGTGTCTACACCGACGAAGAGACAGGCCAGACTATCATGAGCGGTATGGGTGAGCTTCACCTAGAGATTTTGATCGACCGCATGAAGCGCGAGTTTAACGTTGAGGCCAATGTTGGTGAGCCGCAAGTTGCCTACCGCGAGACCATCAAGGGCACGGCTGAGGCGCAGGGTAAGCATGCCAAGCAGTCTGGTGGCCGCGGCCAGTACGGTGATGTCTGGGTGCGCTTTGAGCCGAACGAGCCAGGCAAGGGTTACGAATTCTTCGATGAAATCAAGGGTGGTGTGGTGCCACAAGAGTACCGCCCAGCTGTGCAGAAGGGTATTAAGGAGACACTCGATGGTGGTGTGATTGCTGGCTATCCAGTTGTTGACGTCAAGGCAACCTTGTACGACGGAAGTTACCACGATGTCGACTCAAGCGAGCTCGCCTTCAATCTGGCTGCTCACCTGGCTGCCCGCGAAGGTATCAAGAAGGCCAACCCAGTCTTGCTTGAGCCAGTGATGAAGGTTGAGGTGACAACACCTGAGGAGTTCATGGGTGATATCATTGGCGACCTCAATAGCCGCCGGGGCCGCATTGAGGCAATGGAAGACTTGATGGGCGGCGCAAAGCTCGTCAAGGCTATTGTGCCACTGGCGAACATGTTTGGCTACACCAGCGACATCCGCTCAATGTCGCAGGGCCGGGCCGCCAGCACAATGGAACTTGCCCACTATGAAGAAGTTCCGCCAAACGTCGCGCAGGAGATTATTGAGAAGCGCAGTAAGTAAGCCTTTCTTGTATCATCTCTATAAAACACCTCTATTACAGGGGTGTTTTATTATCTTGTCTCAGTGTAAGAGGTAGTGAGTAGTACGCAAAAGCCGGTATATATACCGGCTTTTGTTGGCGCAAGACTATGGCTCGTACTACTTTTTCGTTTTCTTGTCGTGCTTGGCTATTTTCTTGACGGCAATTTTTTGCGGCGCAGGTAGTGGCTTGAGTGGTACCGTTACCCTCAAGATGCCGTCCTCCAGATGGGCCTTAATCTGCTTGGCATCGCTACCATCTGGTACCTGTACACGACGACAGAAGCTTGTGCTGCTCTCACGAACAACGTAGTTGCGCTGTTTGTCCTCGGTTTTTTCGTGCCGTTCGCCGCGGATGACGAGCGCACCATTGTCAAGGCTGACATCGAGGTCTTCCTCAGCAAAGTTCGGCACGTGTGCTTCAACAACCAGTGTATTATCCACTGTGTAGACGTCAGTTGCGACAGCTTGGCTGAGTGTCGTAGTAAAGGGATTGTCAAACAGCTGCCGCTGTAATGCGCGCAATTCCTCAAATGGATTGTATTTTGTAAGACTACTCATAGGGTGCCTCCTTATGTGTTGCTTATGTATTCTTATCATAGCGCGGTAAATAGAACAATACAAGTACTTGCATCCGTCTAACAAAGCGCTTATACTTATGTTCATGGCACAATCGACTCGTCGGCAACGCAGACTGACACGGCTTACATGGCTGAGTTTCGCTGCTATGGTAGTAATTTTGTTAGGGTATATGTATTGGGATGTCGAGCTGAGCCCAGCAGCCTCTACCACCAAGACTGCTGGCAGTGGTCTGGAAAAAACACTCGTGCTGGGCACCGATCCTGGCTTTAAGCCGTTTGAATATAAGCAGGGGCAGGAGATCGTTGGCTTTGATATTGACCTTGTGCGGGAGATTGCTAAGGATACCAATCGCTCATTGCAAATTGAGGAGATCGCCTTTGATGGGCTCCTGCCGGCCTTGCAGGCTGGGCGGATCGACCTCATTGCAGCTGGTATGACCGTCACACCAGACCGGCGCAAGAATGCTGAATTTTCGCACACGTACTATACTGCAGCGCAAAAGATAATTGTGCCAAAGACTGGCTCAACAATTGCCACCAGTGATGACCTCATTGGCAGGCGAATCGGTGTACAACTTGGCACGACGGCCGATACACTGGCGCACAAGATTCGTGGGGCGCACGTAGTGCAGCTCCAGTCGACGGCGAGTGTCGTGCAAGAGCTCAGTAGTCGGCGGATCGACGCTGCCATTATGGATGATGGGCCAGCTCAACAGTACCTCGCTACAAACCCGCAGCTCGTTGCCTTGCCGCGCAACCTCTCACGCGAAGACTACGCCATTGCTATCAAAAAAGGTAATAGCAAACTACTCGCTGAGGTAAACGCCAGCATTGCCACAATGAAACGCGATGGCCGCTATGAGAAGCTTATCAAGAAACACTTTGGAGTAGCCCAGCCATGAATGTGTGGGATATCCTCTTTGGTGACGAGCGCTATCTTTTCTTGTGGCGCGGCCTAGAAGTGACCATCCTGCTCACCGTCTTCTCGACAATCATTGGGCTTGTGATTGGCCTGGTTGTCGCTTTGATGCAGCAGTCTGCTTGGCAACCATTTCGCACATGCAAACTACATCGCCTCCAGCGCTGGCGGCCATGGGCGAGCTTGGCTCATGCCTATACCACGGTCATTCGTGGCACACCTGCTTTGGTGCAGCTACTCATTATGTATTACGTGGTATTTGGCTCTTACCGTGGGGTGCCAAAACTGTGGATTGCAAGCCTTGCCTTTGGTATCAATAGTGGTGCGTATATTGCTGAGATAATTCGCGGCGGGATCGAAAGTATCGACAACGGGCAGGTCGAAGCGGCGCGCTCGCTTGGCTTGAGCCGCTGGCAAACCATGCGTTATATCATCCTGCCTCAAGCACTCAAGCAGTCATTGCCGTCACTAATTAGCGAGGGAATTTCGCTCCTCAAGGAGACATCAGTTGTTGGTTGGATTGGTATGAATGATCTGATGCGCGGCGCTGATAATATCCGATTCCAAACGGCCACTGCCTTTGAGTCGCTCTTTGCTGCTGCAGTAATTTACCTCGCCCTCACTACGCTATTTACGTGGGTGATGAATCGAGTAGAGAGGAGGCTCAAGGCGCATGATTAATATCAAGCAGCTCCGCAAGCACTATGGCAACAATTATGTCTTGCGTGGCATTGACCTGACAATCAAGCGGGGAGAGGTTGTTGCTCTCTTGGGCTCGAGTGGTGGTGGCAAAAGCACGCTGCTTCGCTGTATTAATATGATTGAGACGCCGACAAGCGGGGAAGTATGGGTTGATGGTATTGAGATGACCAACCTAGCGACCGACCTCAACAAAGCCCGAACTGAGCTTGGCATGGTCTTCCAGCAGTTTAACCTCTTTCCGCATATGACGGTACTCGAAAATATCATGCTTGCACCGCTTAAGGTGCGCAAACTATCAAGAGCCAAGGCCAAGCGTCAGGCGCTCCAAATGCTCGATCTGGTTGGCCTTCGCGTCAAAGCCCAAGAATACCCGAGTCATCTCTCGGGTGGGCAAAAGCAGCGGGTAGCGATTGCTCGTGCCTTGGCAATGCAGCCAAAAGTCTTGCTCTTTGATGAGCCAACGAGTGCACTCGACCCTGAGATGGTCGATGAGGTACTAGCGGTCATTAAGCACCTTGCCGAAACAGGGATCACAATGATCGTCGTCACACACGAGATGTCGTTTGCGCGCGATGTCGCATCGCGGATTGTCTTCCTTGACGGGGGTAAGATTATTGAAGATGGCACACCAGCGCAGGTCATCAATCACTCCGCACAGCCAAAAGTTCGCGCCTTCTTCGCCGCACTCAGTAATAATTGATACATCCCTCTATGCTATAATGCGCCTAAGGAGGAATAGTATGTCAGATACAATGCAGCGATTCAAAACACTCTTTGCCGGGAGCGGCATCGACTACGTAGAATGCGAAGTCGTTAATGCAACGCAGCACTATCTACAGTTACACGAGCAGGGTAAACGCGAGGGATTTACACCAGTGATCGTAACGCTCGATGACCTCATCCTAGATGAGATAGCAGAAGGCCTAGAGAACGCTGGCGTCCAGACGGTCCCCGAGCTTGTGCAGCACATCATGGAAGCATCGCAGGCAATTGATGTACCAGCCTTCTTTGCTCGAATCGCACAGGAGCTGCCAGCTGAAACGGCGAAAAAGGATCAGCAGATCTCTACTGTGGATGACTATTTTGCGCCGGACTTCTCGGCGTCACCTGATGACGATGACCCTACCACAGTTGACTTCATCAGCCCGCTCCAGGCAGATAGCGACAATCCGGTTATTATTATCAAACTACCAACCACAGTGCCGTATGAGGCATTAGCCTACCTCTGTATGGGTGGTTGGAATGATTGTCCCGAGCCAGTCATCCAGGTAGCGGTATCGCGCTATTGGTATGAGAAATATGGCGCCGAACCTGCCGCCATCAGTCATGACACCGTTGAGTATTACGTCGAGCATCCACCGCAGACCGATGCTGACGCTAAGGCGGTTGCGGTTGAGCTCTTCTATTTTTCATATGGCGATGCAGTCTACCAAGGGTCAGAGACCTTCGAAGCGTTGGCAAATCAAGTATATAGCAGTCGACAGTGGTATGTTTGGTGGGACTAGCTACTTTACTTTTTTGCCACCGCACCCTATAATAAATCCTAACGCGCGACGCGTTTTGTCGTAGTGTCTCTACTCCGGCAAGTAGCTCGCGTCGTACCAAATATTAACATAAGTAAGGAGTACTTACCTACATGGCAGATTTCGATCGAAGTAAGCCACACATTAACGTTGGTACTATGGGTCACGTCGACCACGGTAAAACAACGTTAACGGCTGCCATCACTCACGTGTTGGCAAAGCGTCTTCCAAGCGATGTAAACAAACCTCGCAACTACGAAGACATCGACAACGCTCCTGAGGAGAAGCAACGCGGTATTACCATCGCCAGCTCCCACCAGGAATACGAGTCGGAGAAGCGCCACTACGCGCACGTTGACATGCCAGGTCACGCCGACTATGTAAAGAACATGATTACTGGTGCCGCTCAGATTGACGGTGCTGTGCTAGTGGTTGCCGCCAACGACGGTCCATTGCCACAGACACGCGAGCACGTGCTGCTTGCTCACCAGGTTGGTGTGCCAAAGATCGTCGTCTTCCTCAACAAGATGGACTTGGCCGACCCAGAGTTGGTTGAGCTGGTTGAGATGGACGTCCGCGAGCTGCTCACCAAGAACGGCTACGATGGCGACAATGCACCAATCATCAAGGGTTCTGCCACCAAGGCGCTCGAGGGCGACACCGAGGCAGAGGACGCCGTGATGGAGCTGGTGGCTGCTATGGACGACTACTTCGAGTTGCCTCAGCGCGACCTCGACAAGCCATTCTTGATGCCAATCGAGGATGTCTTCTCGATCAAGGGTCGTGGTACAGTTGCAACTGGCCGTATCGAGCAGGGTGTCATCAAAATCAACGACCCAGTAGAGATTGTCGGTCTTAAGCCAACTCAGACCTCTGTCGTGACTGGTGTTGAAGCCTTCAAGAAGAGCCTCGACCAAGGTCAGGCAGGTGACAACGCTGGTCTGTTGCTGCGCGGTATCGAGCGCACCCAGATCGAGCGCGGTCAGGTGATTGTCGCTCCAGGCACACTCACCCCACACACCGAGTTTGAGGCGGAAGTCTACATCCTTAAGAAGGAAGAGGGTGGCCGCCACACACCATTTAGCAAGGGCTACAAGCCACAGTTCTACTTCCGCACAACGGACGTGACTGGTGAGATTGAGCTCCCTGCCGACAAGGAAATGGTGATGCCAGGCGACCAAGTAACCTTTAAGGTGACCTTGAACGCCCCAATCGCTATGGACAAGGGTCAAGACTTCGCTATCCGCGAAGGTGGCCGTACAGTCGGTGCCGGTGTTGTGACCAACATCGTCAAGTAGTTTGCACAGTACTCGCAAACTCACAAAATACCTCCCACAGGGGAGGTATTTTTGTTTTTTACACAAAAGATGGTATGATACCGCTATGAACTATACTATCACGAAGCATACCACCACGCAGGGTTTGCCTGTCTGGCTGGTCGACACTCCTGATGCAGCAACGATTCAAACTACCATTGCCGTGCGGGCAGGGTATGAGTACGCTGGTGACGCTCGCATCTACGAAGCACCACGTATCGTCCAGCACGTCCTGACCCAAACCATGAATGATAACCACATTGGCGCGTCAGCGTGTATCTACCAAGATCGGCTGCAGCATTTTGTGGCTTATTCACTTCAGGCAGAGAGCGCACCGCAGTTTGCTACAAAGCTGGGTCACATGATACACAGCCTCTATCAAACACGTATCACACGCAGTGCCTTCCAGACTGCTAAAAAGCGCACGCTTGCCGAGCTTGCTAAGGAAGAGCATGATATTGATGCTGCACTGATGAGCGACAATCAGTACCAGATGTTTGGACGGCCAAAGCTCGCACAGCGTACTCAATCAGCAACTGATATATCACTAAGAGATGTGCAGCGATTTTATGGGATGCTTTATACACTAGCTAACAGTGACATTGTTATCACTGCTAATATGCACGCGCCTGATTGGGATGAGACGGTAATTCTGCAGGCGATTGAGCAAGCTTGTGATGGTGCCGCGGTTGGGCAGCAATTTCCGCTCTATCAGCTGAGCCGTCTCAAGACCATAACGCAGCAAGGTCGCTACGGGTCAATTATTGTGCCCCGGGATTCAGCAAAGTTCCTCCAGGGCGGGGACTCATCATACACAATTGGTATTCACGGATTTCGCCTCAACTCCGTACAGAATCCACTCATGGAGATAAGCATTCGGATGCTTACAGAATGCATATTGGTGTTATTTACGGTGTCGAAGTGGTTTGACGATTCATTCAAAGACCATCCACTATACCAAGCGCAATGTGTAGCAAAATATTGCCGATTGTTTAATATGTTTATTCGTGAAACTGGGCAATCATATCGATTTATGATTCATTATATTGTCGAGGATGACAATATGCCACTGTTTGAGAAAAAACTGTGGCAGGGATTACAAAAGCTTGCAAATGAAGGAGTGCCCCCTGAGGTATTTAAGATTGCTCGGCAGGCAGTGCTGTGGCGGATTAATAATGAGACAAAGACAGCAGAGCAGTTTCATCAGTGGATAACGCGGCAGATCATTAAACGATTTGATGATAAAAAACCGATAGTGAGTAGTGAGGATCTTATCAAAGCATGCCGCCAAATAGATCCACAAATGGTTATGAATGTAGCGAAGGTTTCGCTCCTCAAGAATGCTATTTTTAATACCCACATGACAATTGAGGGTCATCATCAAGCAATTGCAAAAACGATCTATAACACCATGCAACCAGTACTACTCGACTATAACGATCTCATACAGGAAGGGGCAGCAAAGGAAATGAGACATCACAATACACCTGATAAAAATATGTAAGCAATATAAGATTAAAAAGAGTGATAGTTGCTATCACTCTTTTTTGATTAATCAGCGTATAGCGGTGCTACATCCGGATCTCGACATCCACGCCAGCTGGCAAGCTAAGGTTGTGGAGGTTGTCGATTGTCTTGGGTGTAGCATTGGTGATGTCAATCAAGCGCTTGTGGACACGCATCTCGAATGTCTCACCGCCAGTCTTGTATACGTGCGGACTTTTTACTACTGTGTAGCTGCTGCGCCGCGTTGGTAGTGGCACAGGACCTGCGACGTTTGCGCCAGTGCGCAGGGCGGTGTCGATAATTTGCTTGGCTGATTGGTCGATCACCTTGTGGTCGTATGCCTTGAGGCGAATCCGAATCTTGAGCCCTTGGTTGTTTTGAGCCATTGCTCCTCCTTTTATGTGCAACTCTGTAACTTTAGCAAGATCGAAACAAGCTAAATTATCAGAGTAAATTAATAATACATCTAGCATTATATCATGAGAATAGTCTGTATCCGAACATCAGCTACAAAAGCACGAATCTCTCGCATATTTTTGAGCTTAAAGCCGGATTGACAACTGACCCTTTCGCTTCTGAGGCAATTCGTGTATACTGTACTAGATATAGCGTTTAGTAGTTAGTGGCAAAAGGGACAATATATGAACTGGAAGATTATTCTTCGATCGCTCAAAAATAAAGACATGCAAAAACGCCTTGGTATCGTGCTAGGGCTCATCGTCGCCTATCGTTTCTTGGCGCACGTGCCAGTGCCGTTGGCCGAACCAAGCCGACTCAAGGATATTATCCAGAACGTCGTATCGGCGAGTGACTTTGGTGGCTTCTTAAACATCCTGACTGGTGGAGCATTGGCCCAGTTATCTATCGTTTTGATCGGTCTTGGGCCGTTTATTAACGCCAGCATTATTACCCAGCTCCTCACCAAAGCTATCCCAAGCCTTGAGGAGATGCACAAAGATGGTGAGTCGGGCCGACGCAAGATCAACCAGTGGACGCGTATTGCTAGTGTGCCGCTGGCGATTGCTCAATCGATCGGTATCATCTATTTCCTGCGCCAATCGGTCCTGGCTGGGAGCACAACTGGTACAGTGGCTGGCTCCCTCCATGAGTGGATTGTCGCGGTAACGGCGCTCACTGCTGGCTCGCTACTCTTGATGTGGCTCGGTGAGCTGATGACAGAGCAGGGCGTTGGTAATGGTATTAGCCTACTCATCTTCGCTAGTGTCATCAGTCAGCTACCAACCACCTTTGGGTCAATCTACTCATCGCTCTTTAATACTCAGAATGGTTCGCTCAGCGTCTTTGGCTGGTTCTCACTACCCGTTAACCCGACAACCTTCTGGACAGTAGTTGTCCTTGGGACGATCGGCCTCATCCTACTTTATCTCCTCGTTAAGATTAACGAAGCACAGCGCATTGTCACGATCAATTATGCCAAGCGGGTTGGCGGCAATAGCTCGTATGGTGGCATTAAGAGTATCTTGCCTATCAAGCTCATCGCTGCGGGTGTGGTACCAGTTATTTTTGCAGTGGCATTCCTCAGCTTGCCAGCTTTTGTGGGGCAGCTATTACATGCGACACCTGGTGCAAACCAGCAATTAGCAAATAACCTTATCCAATGGTTCCAGGCACCGACCGCTCAAACATATGCCACAGGTGGCTTGACAGTGCTCATCTACCCATCGATCTACTTCTTACTCGTCATTGCCTTTACCTACTTCTACACCGGTATCGTCTTTAATGCGAGCGAAATTACGGAGAGTCTTGAAAACCAAGGTGGCTTCATTGAAGGGATTCGCCCTGGCCCAACCACTGAAAAATATCTGTCACGCACCGTCAATCGGCTCAACCTGTTTGGGTCACTCGCCCTGGGGCTCATTGCCGTCATTCCGTTTGCGATCGACTACGTCTTTGCACAGCTTGGTATTAATGCCAACAACATGGCAATCGGCGGTACGAGCTTACTTATCGTCGTGACGGTTGGCCTCGAGACACTCCGTCAGATTAACTCACGAGCGCTGATGGTAACATATGACGACTTCTCAGTCGATGACCTTGATACTAAGCCAAAGAAGCGTGGCCTACTCGGTTGGCGGCGTACTACCGTAAAGGCATAAGGCTATCACTAGTATATCTCACAAAAATACCGCCACCTCTGTCTGAGGCGGTATTTTTTGATATGATATGGTTCCATATTCCCATAATAATTCGTTCATGAGCCTTTCGAACGTGTGTTATGAGGTATCATTGCAATTCGAATATAGAAAGGGGGAATGGAGAACCGTAGCGGAATAGAGGCTGTGGAATGATGGTGAGCTTTTACGTCTATACATCATGAAAGCCTAGAGGATGATGCTACGTTTAGAAGTTGCTTATCGCAAAAGCTACCTCTCTTACGGCTCCATTCTGATAGAAGAATAGAGCCATCCATAATCTCACAATGAATAATGCAAAAAACTGGCTACTTCTCTTTACTCCTACAGAGAAATAGCGTATAATACAAAGCTGTATATCTATGGCAAGTTCGAAAGAAGTTATCAAATTGCGCGGCAAGGTAGTGGAAGCACTGCCTAATACGCAATTTAAGGTAGAATTGGAGAACGGCCTAAGCATTATCGCTCACATCAGCGGCAAGATGCGCAAGCATCATATCCGTTTGGTCCCAGGCGATACCGTGGAAGTCGAGTTAACCCCTTACGATCTCACGAAGGGCAGAATCGTCTTCCGCGCACGCGTTTAATAACGTAGAGCAGCGGCCTGATATCACCGCTGTTCTCAGTAACGGCAGGTTTTTCCTGTAGGGAGATTTGTACGCTCATGAAAGTTCGTGCGAGTGTCAAAAAGATCAGCCCCGATGATCAGCTGGTCCGGCGCAAAGGCCGACTCCGTGTCATCAACAAGAAAAAACCTAAGAATAAGCAAAGGCAGGGTTAAGCATGGCTCGAATTGCTGGGGTAGTTATCCCATCAGACAAGCAAGTGCACATTGCTCTTACCTATATCCATGGTATTGGGCGCACGCTTGCTCGAGACATCCTTGCGGCGGCAAAAATTGAGCCGACCACTCGGGTGAAAGATCTCACCGAGGCTGAGGAGCAGAAACTTCGCGACATTATCGACAAAGATTATGTCACTGAAGGCGATCTGCAACGCCTGGTGACCAACAATATCAAACGCCTCAAAGACATTGGTGCATACCGCGGTCTCAGGCACAAAAATGGCTTGCCAACACGCGGTCAGCGCACTCGAACGAACGCACGAACTCGCAAGGGTAAGGCGATCGCCGTCGGCGGAGCACAGCCAAAGGCAGCAAGTAAGACGTAGGAGAAAGGACGAGATATGGCACAAGCAAAATCCACCAAGAAAAAGCAGCGCCGATCAGTCCCATCTGGTCAGCTGCATGTACAGGCAACCTTTAACAACACTATTGTCACATTTGCAGATAGTAAGGGCAATGTCTTGACCGCTGCCAGCGCTGGTGCATGTGGTTTTCGTGGAAGTAAGAAAGGCACAGCCTATGCAGCACAGATTGCTGCAGAAAAAGCCGCAGAAGCTGCCAAGAGTAGCTACGGCATCCGCACTGTTGACGTATTTGTCAAGGGTGTTGGGCTCGGCCGTGATGCGGCAATCCGCGCAATGGCCGGCTTCGACATTGCCGTCAATAGCATCAAAGATGTAACGGGTGTGCCACATGGTGGCGTTCGCCCACGAAAGGCAAGGAGGGCGTAAATGGCACGAGATAGAAGCCCAATCGTGAAGCAGAGCCGCCGCGAAGGCGTGGCACTTCACCCTAAGGCACACAAGATTTTGGCACGCAAAAGCGGTATTCCGGGCGAGCATGCTCATGGCCGTCAGGGCAAGCCAAGCATGTACGCAACCCAGCTGCGCGAAAAGCAGAAGGTACGCCGCATGTATGGCCTACTAGAGAAGCAGTTTGCTAAGCTTATGAACGAAGCAACTCGCAAACCAGGCCTAAGCGGTGAGAACCTGCTCCGCTTCCTCGAGCTCCGGCTCGACAACGCTGTGTACCGTGCTGGCTTTGCGACGAGCCGTCGCCAGGCGCGCCAGCTGGTGAGTCACGGTCACTTTGAGCTTAATGGTCGCCGCGTTGATATTCCATCAATCCGCCTCAAGGCAGGGGATGTCATTACCGTTCGGCCAAAGAGTGCAAAGTCTGGCTACTTTACTGCAATTGACGACATCTACGGCAACACCTCCCAACCACCTCTGAGTTGGCTCAAGAGCGATATTAAAAAACTCAAGATCGAAGTATCGGGCGAGCCAAAGCGCGAAGAAGCTGAGGCTGGTATCAACGAGCAACTGATTGTTGAGTACTACTCACGCTAACAAGGGTAAGGAGAATTTTGTACATGTCTAAATTAATTCACGATCCAGCGTTGGCGCACATCGATGACAATGGGCCGCACAGCAGCACGTTTGTCATTGAGCCACTGCACGCCAGCTACGGCAACACGCTGGGCAACAGCTTGCGCCGGGTGCTGCTGAGCAGTATTCGCGGCGGAGCCTTTACGGCTTTCCGAATGCAGGGTGCGACACATGAATTTACCACCGTGCCTGGCGTCAAAGAGGATGTTGTTGACATCATGCTTAACCTCAAGGGTGTCGACTTGGTTGTGCACAGCGATGAGCCAGTCGAGCTGCGGCTTGAGAAGCAAGGCGCTGGTGCAGTAACCGCTGGAGATATTGCAGCTAATGCTGAGGTTGAGGTTGTTAACCCTGAGCACGTTATCTGCACAATTGACGACCCACAGGCTAATGTCGTTATTGATCTGGTGGCCGAGGCTGGTCGGGGATACTACCCGATGGAGGAATCAAGTGCTAACCGACTGCACAGTGACATGATCGCCATGGACGCGCAATTTAGCCCCGTGACGCGTGTGCGCTTCAAGGTAGATCCAACTCGTGTTGGTCAAGAAACCAACCTAGAGCGGCTTGAGATGACCGTCGAAACTGACGGTAGCTTGACGCCACGCGATGCCTTCGAGCAAGCTGCGGCGATTTTGGTCAATCAGTATACCGCTCTTGCTGGTAGTACAACTGTTGTATCGGCACCAGCGCTTGGCACTCAAACTGCCGAGGAAGATAACGAGTTGAATACCTCAATCGAAGATCTCGGCCTCAGTGCCCGCACCGCAAACGCGCTCATCAACAATGAGATTCGCACCGTCCACGACCTCGTCACTTTGACAGAGCAGGCCCTGCGCGAGCTCAAAGGCTTTGGCAGCAAAGCCCTCGACGAAGTAAAAGATAAACTAGCAGAATTGGAGCTCTAAATGCATCGACACGGATACAAAGGGCGCAAGCTCGGCCGCGAACGCGATCAACGTCGAGCCCTGCTCAAAGGCCTAGCAACCAGTTTGGTTGTTGAGGAGCGAATCGAAACGACGCTGCCAAAGGCCAAGGAGTTGGTGCGCTACATCGAAAAGCTCATTACCAAAGCTAAGAAGAGTGACCTCGCTCATCGCCGCGCTGTCATTGCTGGGCTCAGCACACAAGCTGCAGCAATCAAATTGGTTGACCAGATTGCCCCGCAACTCAGCCATCGATCAAGTGGCCACGTGCGTGTGTATCGGACACGCCTGCGCCGTGGCGATGGTGCGCAGATGGCAGTGATTGAGTTTGTTGACGAGCTTAAGCCAATGCCTAAGCCCGAGGCAACCGCAAAGGAGGCGAAGTAGTTATGGCTCACAAAACATTTTCGCAGAAGCCAGCTGATGTTAGTCGGCGCTGGATTTTGATCGACGCGAGCCAAGCACCACTTGGCCGCACTGCAACAACCATTGCGCAGTACTTGGTCGGCAAATACAAGCCAACTTACACGCCGCACGTCGATGGAGGTGACTACGTTGTCGTCATCAACGCGGCTAAGGCTGTTGTGACTGGCAAGAAAGAGACGGACAAGATCTACTACCATCACAGTGGTTTCCCTGGCGGTATCAAAGACGCTCAGCTCAAGGAAGTGCGCGAAAACGCACCAGAGCGCATCATTACTGCTGCTGTGAAGGGTATGCTACCCAAAAACAAGCTTGCAGCAGACCGCCTAGCTCGTCTCCGCGTCTTTGCTGGCGAAGAGCACGCCCACACCGCACAGCAACCAGAGAAAGTAGAGGTACAATAAATGGCACAAGCAACATACGATTATGGTCTTGGCCGGCGCAAAAGCGCTACTGCCCGCGCTCGACTGGTCAAAGGTAAGGGAAATGTGACGATCAATGGCAAGTCAGCGCTTGACTACCTGTCAGGCAACAAGACATTGCTAGCTGAAGTGACTGACCCACTGGCCTTGGTTGGCAAGCAAAAAGAGTTTGATGTTACCGTCCTAGTGAAGGGTGGTGGCCTCAGCGGTCAGGTTGATGCTATCAAGATGGCGATCGCTAAAGCGATTACTGTTGGCGCACCAGACCTGCGTGGTACACTCAAGAAGGCCGAATTCTTGCGCCGCGACCCACGCGAAAAAGAACGCAAGAAATACGGCTTGCGCAGCGCCCGCAAACGCGAGCAATACTCGAAGCGTTAAGCATTTTGCCTGCTTCATAACATACCCTGTCAACATGGCAGGGTATTTGCTATGACAGCAATATTACTATCACCCCGTATTGTATAATCAATATTATGGAGACCATTACAAAACCCGACTATATTATTGATGGCGTCACTTCTTTAAGTCCGGAGGATTGTCAGCGCTATGGTATCCGTGCGATCGGCTTTGATGTTGATGGCACACTCACCGACTATCTTGAGTCTATGGCTGAAGCCGAGCAACATGCACTGACCAAACTAGGCCACGCTGGTTTAGAGTTATTTATCATCAGCAATGCATACAATGAGCGGGCAGCGGAACTAACCCAGGTATTCGGTGACTACATGCCGGCCGATCATATCATCACACCTAAGGCTTGCGTCGACCCTCGTGACCCACAAGATACCCCAGACAACCATAGTAAACCCAAACCTGATATGATCTTGCATGCCCTGGCTCAGCTCCCAGAGGATTTTCATCCAGACCAGTTCTTAATGGTGGGCGACCAACTCTTTAAAGACCCAGTAGCTGGCCATCACGCAGGTGTACAAACCGCGCTTGTCTCTCAATTAGGTACGCATGACCATCCAAGTGTTGCTGTGCAACGCGTCGCTGAGCGAACTGCGCTGCAGCAGCTTGGATTGCCTTATTTGCGGGATGAATATCCTACGCGCTTAACACCAACAGCGTAATACATATAATTGCAGGAGTTAGAGAAATCTATACATAAACACTCCCTTTTTGGGTAAGGCAGTGATAATCGAGATACTCCAAGCGCAGTTGCGGCTCATCATATGCATTAAGTCACCATTCTTTTGCAGCCAGCCTGCCAAAAATGATACAATATCACACTAGTATGTACGACAAACTCCACGAACTATTTGGCCTGGCGTATCCGCTGCATGCCCAAGTATGTGGCGATTGGCACGACATATCTCGACCAGTTATTGTGCTTATTCACGGTATTGGGGTAAATCACAATATTTGGCAAGACGTGTTAAACCAGCTTGGTGACCAACCAGTCTTGGCAGTTGATTTGCTGGGCTTTGGTCAATCGCGCAAGCCTGCCTGGCCCGATTATACCCTGACCGATCATGCGCGTGCCCTGCGCAAAACAATTCGCCACGCTGCACCACTGCGCCAGGTAATCCTGTGTGGGCACTCACTTGGTACACTAGTCGCAATTGAATACACCAAGCTGTTTCCTCGCCATGTCCAAAAGCTTGTACTGTGCTCACCACCAATCTATTTACCAAGTGATATTGCTAAGCGCCCACTACGCGAGGCGCTGCTCAAGACAATCGGCAAAGGATTTCTTAAGGCGATCAACGCATCACCAAAGCTCATCGGCGCAGTCAATCAATACAAACGGACACAGAAGAATTTTCATGTTAGCCGCGAAGGGTTTTCGCCATATGCCAAGACGGCGCGCAATAGTATTTTACTCCAAACCTCGCTCAGTGATGCCTGTAATCTACCGCCGCTACCGATAACGATTCTCTACGGCACACTCGATGCAGTGATGATACCAAAGCACTTCAAGGCAATCCAGCGCCAGCGTCGTAATGTCGTGATTGAGACAGCCATCACTGGCCACGAGATCCGCAAACGCTATGCCAAACTTATTGCCAAACACCTCGAACAATAGAGCCCCCTTATTGTAGAAGGGAGCTCTATTATCCGTTAGAAAAGAAATTCTTCTTGTACTATGTTACCGTGTTTTGTTTTGGAAGTCACATAGCGTCGCCGATACGCTATTGTCAGTACTTGACTCCACCGCAACTTGCATGTTTGGATCACTTGATAGTTTCATCAGCGAATAGATCTGCCCATCTGGCATAGCAATCTCAAGGCTCCCTTTGTCGGCAACGAGATAGACAAAGTAGCGCTGGCGATTTTGCCAATCATTATATACTGCATACGCCTTCTCGTACTTATTTTTCGCTTCACCAGTGATCTTCGAGCTATTCCGTTTCACCTCGTAGGTGCCAGTCTCGGTGTTAAGGTCAACACTCACGCGACTGTCGTTTTGATTGATAAAGACCCGAACGTGGCCTTTCGTATTGGCCGTATTGTTTGCAAAGTGAAGACTAATCTCTTGCGAAGCTTTGCGATTGACTTTGAGCAATTCTTTGTGGTAGCCATCAGGTGCAATCTTAGACGTTCGGGCCGATTGCTTTGTGCGGAGGCCGCTGGTGCGCGCATTGTTATTGATCAAGCGCGACCGCACGACATACTTTCCATCCTTTTGGGTCATCGAGAGGGAATGGGTTGAGCTCATCGAGCCGATATGCTTCGCCTCTTGACCGTCATCCTTCAGAATCTGTCCTTGTGAGTACTCCCAGTTGCCCATCCAGCCAATACTCTTAACGCGTGTTGGGCTTTCTTGGTAGTAATTAGCACCGTAATAATCCGTTCCGTAGTCAAGCCGCTCTGGTTGCTGCTCGGCGACAAAGTTACCATTGGCTTCGAGGTGGCCAATCATGTAGTAGCTACCTGTTGTCGAACCATATTGATAGCCATTAGCCCCAAAGAATAGTGCGTGCTTAGTAGTCTTTGTTTGTGGATCATAGAAGCTCTTGAGGTTAGGGCACTCGATAAGGCCAAGATCTTTGCCGTCAAGCGTGCTACCGTTGAGCATGGTTGCGCCCTGGTATTCCCACTTTTTTCCGTCAGTACTTGAGTAGATACCAACCTTATCACCCTCAGCCAGATACATCATCAGCTTCTTGGTAGATTCATTGTACCAGACGTGTGGGTCGCGGAAATTCTGCTCTTTGGACTTCGCCTTCATGACTGGCTGGCTGTGATTATACGGGTGGTAGGTGCGACCATCATCGAGTGAATATGCCGCATATTGGTGCTGTCCGGTCTCAGTATAGCTCGTAAAGTAGGCAATTATTGCCGTTTTGGGTAAGTCACGGAAAAATCCATTGCTGTTCTGATACACCGAGCCCGAGGCAACTGCCGACCAGCCGTTGACAAACTTAGGAATCGCCACACCAAGATCTTCAAAGTGCTCCCAATCCTTCGTGCGAATATGGTACCACTCAGTGCCATCATTGCTCGACTTGTAGTTTTTGTTGAGCAAGTAGTAAAGGTGATAGTAGTCATCCGTTCCTTTGAAGATCGTCTGGATGTCATTCATGAAGCCTTTTGGCGTATTGTAGTGGTTTGATTGCTGGAATCCATCAGTATTGGTGTTGGCAGTAATGTTAGATAGATTGCTATTGCTGAGTTTCTGAGCAGATCGTGCGTGAATATAACTCGACCCCACGCTCAGCAGCGCAAAGCCTGCGACAAGCGCAACAAGAGTATACTTTGTCGTATTTTTTTTCGTTTTGATGGTTTTTAGCATGGTGTTCCTCAGATTTTTCTTGACATTAGCAAATCAATACACAGTACATTATGAGTGTCGTTCGTGGCGTTCTCCCGTCGTCTTTCTTAACTCCTCTCGTCTCGATTGTTCGAAACGAATCCTTACTATCTAGCTAACCAGAAACGCTACGCTATGTCAATGATATCGTTTCGTATAGTACCTCATATACTGCATGTTCTGACCGCTTATTCAAACTCGCCACCGAAAATGCTATACTACGTATATGTCCAAAGAAGTTATCCTCACCGGAATTCGTAGCAATGAAGAGCCAACGCTTGGCAATTATCTTGGTGCTTTTGTGCCAATGGTACAGCTGCAGCAGCGCTACGCTGGGCGCTACCAGCTCAATATGTTTGTGCCCGACCTCCACAGCTTTACCACGCCAATTGACCACACGACACTTTACGAGAATACGCTGACAAACCTTAAGTACTTCATTGCAGCAGGGCTTGACATCACCGACGAGCATACGTTTCTCTACCGGCAGAGCTTCATCCCAGCACACAGTGAACTCACATGGATTTTGGATTGCTTTACTGGCTTTGGCGAGATGAGCCGCATGACGCAATTTAAAGAAAAATCAGCTGATAACAACAATAACGTCACCGTTGGGCTCTTTAATTACCCTGTCCTGATGGCAGCTGATATCCTTCTTTATAACGCCCGATGGGTGCCAGTCGGTGAGGATCAGTTCCAGCACCTGGAGATTACCCGTGATATTGCACTGCGCATGAATCATAAGTTCGGTGAACTTTTCACTATACCAGAGCCAACCGCCAAGCAAACCGCCTTCATCCAACGCGACACCGGTCTACGCATTCGCAGCCTGACGAACCCAGAAAAGAAGATGAGTAAGAGTTCAACCGACCAAAAATCCAAGATTAACCTTGCTGATACCCCCGCCCAAGCGCGCAAAAAGATCATGGCTGCCACGACAGACTCGCTTGGTGTTATCAACTTCGATTGGCAACGCCAGCCAGGCATTACCAATCTGCTTCAACTGCTTGCAATCTTAACCAATCGCCCGCAAGCCGAGGTGAATGCCGAGTGGGTAGGGCAGACCCAATATGGCCCACTCAAGCGTGCCGTAGCTGAGGCGGTGGCTACCTTCCTCACTGATTTTCAAGCGCGGCTCGCAGGTATCTCCGATGAGACATTGCTTGCTACTCTCAAGCGCTCTGAGCGAGCGATGAATGAGGTCGCTAGCATCACGCTCCTCCGCGTACAAAAGGCGGTTGGCCTGCGGAGTACATCATGAGTATAGCGCGAGATGGAGTCGTTGTATGAAAATAACATCAAGTGACCTCCTTGCTATCTTACGCCAGTTTCGTCAAGCAACTGACGATAATGTCCCGCGTCACATCGACCAAATCGCTAGTAGCCACCCACAGCCCATCAACCAGCTGGTGCGTTTTCGCTTCGACCGCCGGCAGTACTTTTTGCTCATCGACGACACAGCGGAGGATCATGCATCCTACATCATGCAGCAGATCTACACCGTAAAAAGTGATGCAACAGGGAAAATTCTCTCCAACCCACTCAGTGACATCGCAACCTACGGTCTACCATTCAAGGGTAAGGACGTTTACCTTTTTCAGCAGCAGCGCACCATCCAGCGTCTTGATAGCCTGCTTGCAACGCGCCACCCCGAGACTAGTCGCTCTACTTGGCAAAAACACATCAAGGCTGGCCATGTCGCTGTCAATGATAGAGTCGTCTGTCAGCCACGCCAACTGGTAGCAGAAACCGACAGCATCGCCATCAACCTACCTGATGCAACCGACCATAGCGACAAAACCCTCCCCATCCTCTACATTGATGATGATGTAATTGTTATCAATAAGCCAGCTGGTATCCTCACACATAGCAAGGGTGCGCTCAATGATGAGTTTACGGTAGCAGACTTCTTCCGGCGCTATACTTCGGTTGGACTGGAGACAAATCGGCCAGGGATTGTCCATCGGCTCGACCGCGACACCAGCGGAGTGATGATTGGTGCACGTACGCCTGAGGCCTTCCAGCGGCTTAAGAAGCAATTTGCCGAGCGCCACGCTAAGAAGACATATCTAGCAGTTGTAGCAGGGCAACCCCGTCAGCAGCAAGCTAAGATCGATGTCCCGCTGGGGCGCAACCCGGCTACGCCAAGCACCTTTCGAGCCGATCCACGCGGTAAATCTGCCCAAACAATCTATAAAGTACTCGCCTCGCAGTCCAGTATGAGCTTACTCGCTCTGCGCCCCCGCACTGGCCGGACACATCAGCTGCGTGTCCATCTGGCCTATATTGGTACACCGATTGTTGGTGATCGCGTCTATGGATCGGCAGGGGAGCGCCTCCTTCTGCACGCCTACCAGCTCGAAATCACGACTCGTGCGGGCCTACGTCAGACATTTGTTGCATCACCGCCAGCCGCCTTTATGGCACTCTTTCCTGAGGGAGCCGATGTCATCGCTCGTTTATAACCCCCGCACCGAGCAGCGTCTTGCCCAGCTAGCGCAGCAGCCACCACAGTCATTGCTTCTTGTTGGTGCGCCTGGGCTTGGGCTTATGACTGCAGCACAGCAGGTTGCGGGCCGCACCACACTTATCCTCCGGCCTCATACCAGCCAGGGCCATGACGACCAGCAACGCGGGACAATTCGCGTTGATGACATCCGCTCGCTTCACACACTTACTCAGGGCAAGGCAACGGCTCGGCAATTTGTCATTATTGACGATGCCGACCGGATGACACCTGCTGCCCAAAATGCCTTCCTTAAGCTCCTCGAAGAGCCGCCCCACGCACTTCATCTCATCCTCACCAGCCATCAGCCCCAACGCTTGCTGGCAACAATTCGCTCACGCGTCCAAACCGTCCACATTATTCCACCTCAGCGAGCTCAAACAGCCAATCAGCTTGATCAACTTGGCATTAGTGACCCGACGCGCCGCGCTCAGCTACAGTTTATTGCGCAGCAGCAACCTGCAACGATCGCACGCTTGGCTGCCAGTAGCGAGGAGTTTCGCACCATTGCCCTGGCAATGACCGACGCGCGTCAGTATATCACTGGTGCTACCCGCCAACGCATCGTGATTGGGCAGCGCTATAGTCACGATCGGGCTCGTGCATTGCTCTTACTTGAGTGTGTGTTGCACATTATATGGCATACACTTCGGACGCAACCATCGCGGCAGCTGCTTACCCAAGCAGAACATATCGCACGCGCACACGAGCGCATTACTGCCAATGCCAGCGTGCGGATTCAGCTGCTGGCATGTGGTATACTATAACTATGTATGGATTATTATTGGTAGCCTGCGCTGGCGCTTTTGCCTTGTGGCAGCAGCAATCAGTTACCGAGACCACCTCACAATTACCAATGCGCCTCTCGGGTAAGCTTGATCGCCTGTGGGAGGTAGCTCAGGAGTCACTCCGCGATCGACGTTATCTCCGCGCCGAGAAGGCACTGCTCACGATTCTGCGGGTAGATGAGCGTAATGCAACCGCATATAATCGTCTCGGTATTTTATACGCTAAGCAGAAGGCATTTGATGATGCGATTGAGTGTTTTGAGATCGCTCAAAGCCTCGAGCCAAGCGCCTCGAGCTTGCACAATGTTGGCCTCATCTATTACGAAACCAAGCGCTACGACAAAGCTGCTCTCGCCTTTGAACAAGCACTGGCAATGGAGGATAAGCTCGCTGCCAGACATATTGCCTATGCTAAGGTGCAGGAAAAGCTCGGCCATAGTAAGAAAATGCTAGAGTCACTTGAGCGGGCTGCCAAGCTAGAGCCTGGTACCCAAACATATCAGCTCCTGGCCGAAGGTTACGAACGAGCTGGCGACCACAAAAAAGCTCAGCGCATTCGGACCAAGATGCAGCCCCAGCCTACCTCTGCGCAATCACCGCAGCAGCAGCACCGAGCACAACCAGAGCCTCGCCAGCAACCCCAGCAACGCATTACTGTGCCGTCTCAGCAGGTAGAACACCAACCTTCAACGGCGTATTACCATCCACCGGCTGCATTGCCTGCTCCAGCAGCGCCAGCGTATACTCAAGCACCTCCGCAGCCGCAGCCAAATGCCGCATATAGTCGACAGTCCGTTGCTGTTCATCCACCAGCACGAGCCCCAATGCCCGCCAATCGCATCCAGCGCAGCGCGCCACGCCGCATTACAATGTAGCGCCAGCGTTATAAGGTATGATAAAGGCTAAGTACAATCAATAAGGCAGTAGTATGTATGCTGCCTTATTTACGTTCTCAGGGCGGGGGTTCTCGCTGCGTAAGCCTGATATATCACTATCCTCACTACACATACACAGAATTACCACACTTCCAACATTATTCTTTGTGCGTCCATGCAGAGAGTAGGGAATATGTCCTCACCAATTACAGCTACTACGTAATTGCAAAAAACAAAAAAGACCTCCTCCTTAAGAAAGTCTTCGCTATATACGTATGGAGCCGCTTTACGGATTCGAACCGTAGACCTACTGTTTACAAAACAGTTGCTCTGACCAGCTGAGCTAAAGCGGCAGAAATGGTACCGGAGGTAGGACTCGAACCTACGAAGCTAAAAAGCGGGAGATTTACAGTCTCCTGTCATTGCCACTAGACGACTCCGGCAAATAAAATGAACTAACTGTGAATTAGTATAGCAAATTTTTTGCCAATGTCAAAGTGCGAAAAACACAAATCACACAATCTCTTACGATCATGCAACGTACCTCTGTTAATAAAAGGGGTTTTGCGATATACTGCACTCTATGACAAAAAAATATTTCGATCATATTCTTATTGCTGCTACGCTCGATAGGCCGCCACAGGCTCGTCACGTACGAGAAGATTACCAGCCAACCGAGTGGCCAATATCAGAGGAAGAGCTCCACAGGCATCCTCTTATACCACTTTTTCCATCCCTTGTTGTGCGAAAGGATAGCGAGGTAGACACTAAACGGCGCGACAAAATAGCCAACCACGTCGAGCAACTTGCCCGCGACCTCACACCATTTACCGTGCAATGGGGTCGCGAGATAGGGATGAGCGGGTCTGCAAAAAGCCCTCTCCATGCCAAAGAAATCACTCATGGCCGTGATAAAATCATCGCCATCCGCAATGCACTTGGCTGTCTAGCTATGGAGTTGGAAATACTTCATAATGCACCCAGCTCACTGCTATATGCTCAGTATAAGCCAGGTAACTCACTAATGTCGTCCACCATAAGAGAAGAGCAAATCGACTTTATTAGCATATTTACTACTCGCTCCTACGATAAATCGAGTCCTCTCGGTGGTGGGCCTCGGTCGATCACCCGGTGCGACTATCCACTTGGCCTATACTGTACTCCACGATCATCAATTGAGTCTTATAGAGACGACTATCCAATAACTGCAGCGGCAGCTTATGGCTTATCCGAAGTTACTCCTCCGCAGCGAGGCCGTCACCAAGCACCAGCCCCAACAGGTCGTGTCTATCGGCTATCACGCCACCGCCAGCCAGTCTAAGTTTGTTTCTGATAGCGTGCAGCAAGGAAGGGCACTTCTCGTCATATATTTTAGCAAGTGAAAAAATCCTCACTTGTAGACCAATAATAAAGATCACCCCAACAATGGGGTGACCAACAAATTCAGCCATGGAGCCACGATCGGGGCTTGAACCCGAGACCTCATCCTTACCATGGATGCGCTCTACCAACTGAGCTATCGCGGCATTACTTGGTATTCTACCATACGAGGTACGTACCAGCAAGCCTTACTGCTTTGGTTCTTGATGCGCTCGTTTTGCCAGCACACTCACCCTTTCTCTCCGCTGCTTCGTCTATAGAGCGTGCGAGGTTCTACCAGTGGTCAGCCTACCTCATATAGCATCTATAACTTGGCTTTTTGCGCCATACTCAATGTCACAATTGGGGAGGTTATGATACACGTATACATAATTCTTCCAAAATCCATTGACAAATGGGGGTATTCGTGGCTACAATACATATTGTCTATCGCTCGAGCGATCTCTTGTCGATAGAGTGTTTGTACGATAAAGTTTCGTGTTAGAATAAGGATAACCATTAAATAAAGAGGAGTCTATGGCAATGGCTGGTTTTATACAGTATATGGAAGTAATCGACAGGTATCGTTGGTGGATTGGAGGGGTGATATTTCTCATGGTCATCCTGAGTTGGTGGTTCCGCGTGGCGAGTGCTCGCAAGAATAAAACCTACACTGCAACCCTCCGTAAAAAATACGCAGTCTTAGTCGTTGCTGAGGACGAAGATCCAGAAGTCTTCGAGAGCTGTCTCGCCAGCATCAAAGAGCATAGCAAGCCAACGCAGCTACTTGTCTCGATTAACGACGCCTCGCACGCTCACCAATCTCTCCAAGCAATCGCCAAAGAATATGCAACAACGGTAGTCGAGCAGCCTGAGATGATGAGCTATGATGCGCAGCTTGCCTCGCTAATCGAAAAAGTGCGGCGTGTGAGCCTTGTGATTGTCACAACCCCGCGTGCGCGCTGGACAACATCGACAATTAACCTCCTTTTACCCTTTGCCGAACCAACTATTGGGCTCGTCAGTGGCCGCCAACAATATACTGGTGGGGCGACGCTCTCTCAGCGAATCGGTAGTTGGCTCCTCGATATGCAGCAGCGTGTTATTTTGCCTATGCAGAGCCGCCATGGCCAGGCTTATGCTATAACGAGCGACACCTTTGCCATTCGGCTTGAGCTACTCAAGCACGTTACCCAGAGCAGTGTAGTAGCGCAGCCATGTGCCGCGCATCATCCATCAAGTATCGCACTGTCTCTGCCTTCACAACACCATGCAGCCTACCAGCACAGTGCTCTCACGCAGATCAACCACCCGGCAGAGCTCTACCGGATTGCAAGCAGCTATACCCAGCTGAGTCGCGCCGCCTATTGGCAACTCTGGCATCAGCACGCACGCATCTGGCAAGCAGGGCTACTTGTCTGGCTTACACACATTGGCTTTTGCTTTGCGAGCTTGCTCTATCTTGGGGCGCTGATCGTGCTTAGTAGCACGCTCGTCAACAACCTATACAGCACTCTGACTGGAACAGCGACTACTGCAACGCTCTGGAGCAGTGTAACGATCCTTGGGCTCGTGCTTGGCTGGCTTATATGGCAGGCCGTGCGCAATATTCCACACCTTAAGCATCACCCACGCGACCTATGGCTCCTGCCACTCTATCTTCCTATCGCTGGTAGCCTCGCGCTCACGAGCAAACTATGGGCGCTCGTTACACTCACTCGCCATCACGCACCTGCTCCATCGAGCGCACTTCGTCAATATGCAACTGGTCTCGCGGCAATTGTCCTGCTGCTCATTACAGTGCCACTCGCATATGTTGTAGCAATGATCCCAGCTCAGCAGCCACAAGAAGCTCCGCATCGCCCTGCGCAAACTACTCCACAGCCGCAGCAGCAACGTGATAAGCGCAGCAATACAGACAAGAAGCAGGCTAATCGCCCAGCAACTACCTCTAGTCAATCGCAAGCGCAGCACACTCCAGCTCATTCTGAGAAGAAGAACCAAGCTACCACATCAGAGCAAAAGCCAATCATACTGACTGCCCAAGATGGCGACTCACAGTCGCTTTTGGCACGGCGCTTCATCAAGAGTCATCACCAAGCTCGGCAGCTTAACCCTGCGCAGGCTGCATATGCCGAGAATCGCTTGGTAGCCTTGATGGGGCAGCGTGATGAAATTGACAGTGGCGAGACCTTCACGGTGAGCAGTTCGCAGCTTGCTACGGTTGTTGCCGAGGCCCAAGCGCTCAGTGCTGACGAGCAGGCCAACTGGGCAGCCTATGCTGCTGCTGAATAGCAAATCCTCATCGCCACTAGCATTACACCGTGGGCTATGCTATAATCAACCAAGATGTTTTATAAAATCTAACGAGTAAAGAAATGGCAAAGAAGAACAATACCAAGCGAAAGATTATTGCTCTTGTGAGCAACCTCACCAAACACCGTACCTACGTAACACGTAAGAACACGATGAACACTCCAGATAAGCTTGTTCTGCGTAAGTATGACCCGATCGCTCGTCGGCATGCTACCTACACTGAGACAAAGAAATCGCTCGGCCGTAACGAGGTCAAGCCGCGCAAAGGCTAGTCTTATCGCAATAATAATCAAAACAGCATTCAGTCACGAATGCTGTTTTTTGTGCCAGCAATCAATTGCGAGAGTCAGTATAGCGACCGGTGCGGTTCTTTGATCGATTGTGTACATGTTACTATCTGAGTCTCTGCTTTTCTGCGTCAGTTTTTACTCACTATTTTATTTGAGTGACGTTTCTAAAGGATTGCCACTAAACCTAGTAAATTCTTAATCATCAGCGTAAGCGACAGACTTGGAGTAGTATTGTCGCTTACTGCGTTCTCAAAAAGCAGAAGAGGGGGAGGGGTGGTACGGGAACTATCGCTCAGGTTTCAGTGCTCAAGACTATCTATGGCGGTAGCCCTGGTGGATGGTGGTATGGCGCTCAGCCTGTGCAGTGGCAAGCTGCTCGGCAAACACGTCGAATGTCGCTGCTAGCCAGAGACCATCAGACACCATCCGGTCAAGCAGCTCCATCGTCGGCGTTGCCATAGCAGCATAGATATAGAGGACGCTACTTGAGATCTCAATACTGAGATCATCAAAATGCGATACTATCACCGATGCTACATCAGGTGTGAGGTAGCGTTCTATCTCGACTGCTCGCCCGAGCTCACCATACACCGTATATTTCTGCATAAATTCTTCTGGTTGCGGCCCAAACATCCCGAGCCGGAGTGGTTGCAATTTGTAACTCGGGTAGCTGGCAATCTTGCCTTGTCGGCCAATAAACATATACGGTACATCACGGCGTGTGTACATATCTACCGCGGCTATCAGCCACTGTTGAGGCGAAGGCTTGGGGCTATTGGCAATGCGCACCATATCTCGCCGCGACACAAGTGTGACATTATAACCGCGAATATTACCCACGCTATAGTGCCTATCGCGATGGGTCGTCGACATAGTGTAGCCGCGGATTGGGTGGTAGTCATCATCTCGCGGGTTGATCGTTCCGAAATAAATTAAGCCAGCTTGCTCGGCAAACTGCTGCACTATCTTGCGCGCAGCCGAACGCTCCGCAAAAGCTGCTGGCGAAACCTGCCGCACGGCGCGTGTAACGCGGTGGGTGATAGCATCATGGGCTGACATAACTCCAGTATATCACTCCTTTAGGCAAAAAATACCTCCGTCGGGGAGGTTGAATACTATTGTGGCAGGGGCATGAGGAATCGAACCTCAATCTACGGTTTTGGAGACCGTTATACTAGCCGTTGTACTATGCCCCTCTGTTACTATCTATTAGTATATCAAATCTATAGCCAAACCGGAAGAATTTTCTATTGCAAAGTAACTATTGATTCGTTTATGCTAAAAATCCCTCACGCCACGCGGAGTCTGCTATAATAAAATACATGCAACCAACGCCTCCAGTTCGGCCCTTTGCAATACTCATGGTTGGCTTGCCCGGTAGCGGCAAGACATTTTTTGCCGCTCAGTTTGCCAAGGCCTTTGGCTCACCCTTTATTGATATTAACGAGCTCTCGGGCTACTGCCAAGACGATGCAGCCGCAGCAGTAGTAGGGAAGACATTTCTACAAGAGATCGCTAAAACCAAGCAGCCTTTCATATACGAGGGCGATAGCAATACTCGGGCTCGCCGAAGTGAATTTGTCCGCTGGGCACGTAGTGAAGGGTATCGGCCAGTGATTATTTGGGTTCAAACAGATGTAACGACAGCCCGAAGCCGAAGTGTCAAGAATCAGCGACTCTCACGTGAGGCATTCGATTACTACGTACGGCGCTTTAGTGAACCTACCGCTGGCGAGCTCTATTTTGTCATTAGCGGCAAGCACCCGTATTCATCACAGTCCCATGCTGCCCTTACCTTCCTGAAGCAGATCGATCAACAAACTGAGGACGAAGCTCTGCCGCGCAAAACACCAGCCACAGCTCCACCAGTAACAAAGCAGCGTGCTCAAGTGCCACCACCGACACCAGCCAGTCACCCAATGCGTGCTATGTCGAGCACCCCACGGCGAGGACAAATTCGCTCGGCACGCTACATTGTGCAATAAAATAACATCTTGGTTAAAAGGAGGGAGGCTTTTATCTATGTCTTCTACGCTCCACGACGATGAGTTTGGCGATATCGCTATTAAGCGCAGCGCCAAGGCGCGTTCCATCACAATACGACTCGCGCCAAATGGCCAGCTCTATGCCAGCGCCCCACGGCACGCACCACTCTTTCTCGTTCGCCACAGCATTGTCACCAACCGCCAAGCACTCCGCCAGCTCCTGCACCAGCACGCGGTACATATTTATCAAGATGGAGAGACAATTGGTAAACATCACTCGATCGCTATCATCCGCACACAAATGGTCAATCGGCCCACTGTGCGCATCGCAAGGCAAAAGCTGCTCGTCTCTCTCCCGCCAGAGCACACCATAGACGAGCCAGCCGTTCAGTGCGCTATCCGACGAGAAGTTGCAACCATCTTGCGCCGCGAGGCCAAAACCTACTTGCCACAGCGCCTCCACGAGCTTGCTGCACACACTAACTCAACCTACCAGCGTATTCGCTTCAGCCATGCAAGTACTCGATGGGGAAGCTGCAGCAGCACAGGCACAATTAGCCTTAATATTGCGCTCATGAAACTCCCCGATGAGCTAATTGATTATGTTTTGATCCACGAGCTCTGCCACACTCACCACATGAATCACTCGTCAGCCTTTTGGGGACTGGTAGAGCGGCATGATCCTCACTACCGATCACACCGGCAGCGGCTTAAGCACGAAACACCAATGATATAGCATAAGCAAATATCACACAAAACGCTTGTGCCTACCGTCATACTCCAGGTATACTAGAAGCGTGTCGCCATACGCTACCAATAGCCAAACTAGTACTGTTGTACGAGTCAGCAGTGTTGTCTTTCCGCTCCTACTTTTCGCGTATAGCAAACTCCTCGGTCTTGATGCAATGCAGCGCATTCCTGGGGCAGGTGAATGGTCTTTCTATGCAGCAGCCAGCACTTGGCTTGCTCTTGGTCTCTACACCTGTTTCCGTCCGTCGCAGACGAATAAGCAGCGAGCGTGGCAGCTTGTCTTGTATCATGGTCTCGCTGCGAGCTATCTGCTCAGTATCTCTGGCGTAGCAGTGCCATTCACTTGTGCGTGGTCGCTGTTTATGCTGGCGGCTTTTGCTTATGCTGGCTTTTCTGGGTGGCTACTCAGTGCACTCGTACTTTTTGTTACAGCAGCGCTTGATGCATTTTGGCTGACGCCACAAAGTATTGTTGATATTACCACAACAACGTTGGTGACCTTTATGCTTGGTGTGGTCATTGTTGCCCTCGCATATCGCCACAATCTCTACCGCTCGGCACTGCATACCAGTCGCGAGGCAATGACCTTGCAGCACGATCGGCTTCTAACGATTATCAACAATCTCGCGACCGCTATTATCGCAACCGACCAGCAGGGCATTATCCAACTTTACAACGCTGCAACACTCGATTTGCTTGATACCAACACAAGCCCACATAGCAAGCCAATCGATACCATCCTTCCACTGCGCGATAGCACCAAGCAACCAGTCTATCTGACTCAGCTGCTTCATGCTGCAACCGTTACGCAAACACGCGATGATGTGTGGATGGAAGTATCGGGCGAGATGCTCCGTCTTAGTATCATATTTTCTCCAATACGTGCGATCAATACAATGAGTGATTCAAGTGATGGCTACGTCCTCATCCTGCGCGACATTACGAAGGAGAAGTCGCTTGAGGAGGAGCGCGATGAGTTTATCAGCGTGGTGAGCCATGAACTTCGCACTCCTTTGACGGCAGCCGAGGGGGCACTGAGCAATATCCAGCTCATGCTCCACCGGCGCGATATGCCACAGCACACACTCAAAGACCACCTTGATGCAGCTCACGAGCAAATCGTCTTCTTAGCAAAGATGGTTAATGACCTCAGCACCCTTGCACAGGCTGAGCGTGGCGCCGCCGACATGCCAGAGCTACTTAATGTCCGTGCGCTCATGGATGACCTCTACCATCAGTATCGTTCCCAGGCTGCCAAAAAGCAGCTTACTCTCACGCTCGAGACATCACCGCGGCTGGGCCATGTCGTCGCAAGCTCATTATATGTACGTGAACTTATCCAAAATCTCCTCTCTAATGCCCTCAAATACACCAAAGAAGGAGAGGTCCACCTCAGTGCGCGCAAGAAGGGTAATCGCATTATCATCGCTGTGCGCGACACGGGCATTGGCATTAGCAAGAGCGACCAAGCACACATCCTCGAACGCTTCTGGCGCAGCGAAGACTACCGCACTCGCGAAACTGGCGGAACTGGCCTTGGTCTCTACATTGCTGCCAAGCTCGCACGCAAGCTCGGTACGCGCATCGAGTTTACCAGTCAGCTTAATCATGGCTCAACCTTCTTCTTTGCACTGCCAGCTGCGCAGCAGACGACGCACGACAAACATACGAGCTCGCAGTAAATGCCCCCTTGGAGAATAAACAGGTATGTATACCCAAATCTGTCATGAGCAGTAGCAGAAGTACAATGCAAAACCACGGTTCACCCTTGACAACCCTCGCTATAGCGCGCTACACTAGGGCTTGACAGCCTGCAAAGACAGGCTATTAAATTTGGGGAGTATGCTGTGGCGAAACCAAGCAAAAAATCATCAACCAACCGCGTGACGCGCATCACCGCGCAAGACACCACGCCCACCAAAACCAAAACGTCAAAAGAAAAGACAACCTCTGTGGCATCAGCCAAAACCGAGGCCAAAAAACCAAAAGTAACTAAGCCAAAGCGTCAGCGCCGTGGCCCATTCTCAGCGATTCGCAATTACTTTGCTGGGGCCTGGTATGAGCTCCGTATGGTGCGCTGGCCCGATCGCGCAACGACATGGAAAATGTCTGGTGCACTACTTGGCTTTATTTCAGTATTTAGTGCGACGCTTTTGCTGCTCGATGCTGCATTTAAATATCTATTTCAAATTATCCTGGGGAGGTAGACAATGACAAAAAAACGCTACGACAGCACACGGCAATGGTATGCTATTCACACCTACAGTGGCTACGAAGAGAAGGTAGCCGATAGTATCCGCCAGCGCATTCAGGCCGTTGATATGGCCGACAAAATCTTCGATGCCATCGTCCCTAAGGAGAAGCAGATCCAGATCAAAAATGGCAAGCGCAAAGTCGTTGAAGTTAAGATTTTCCAAGGCTATGTCTTGGTCGAGATGAAGCTCACCGACGAGACATGGTACATTGTACGCAATACGCCTGGTGTCACAGGCTTTGTGGGGAGCGGCACCGAGCCAACCCCTGTAAGCGAGGCTGAGATTAAGAAGATCAAGAAACGCATGGGCGTGGAAGACCCCAAGCACCAGATTGACTTTAGCGAAGGGGAAGTGGTCAGTATCATTGATGGGCCATTCAAAGACTTTGATGGCACCGTGAGTGAGATCGACACCACCAAGGGCAAGCTCAAGGTGATGGTGAGCATGTTTGGCCGTGACACGCCAGTTGAGCTTGATGCTCTGCAGGTCAAGAAGGTATAAGCCTCGCACGCAGTTTGCATTTGTATAGGCGATCCACTATAATAGCAACGTTACGCACTCAATACCAGTAGTAATTGAGTAAAAGGAAATATAATGGCAAAAAAAGTTATCGGCAACCTGAAGCTTCGTATTCCAGCTGGCCGTGCCACCGCCGGACCACCCGTTGGTAGCACACTTGGTCAGTGGGGCTTGAATATGATGGACTTCATCAACCCATTCAATGACGCCACCAAGGCAGATATGGGTAAGGATGTTATCGTCCATATCCAAGTGTTTGAGGACCGCACTTTTGCATGGCGCAGCCTCGGTCAGCCCGTTGATGATATGATCCGTGCTGCGATCGGTATCAAGAAGGGTAGTAGCAAGCCACACAGCGACAAGGTTGGGACGATCACCCGAGCGCAGCTTGAGGAGATCGCTCAGGCAAAAATGGAGCAACTCAACGCCATCAGTCTCGAAGGAGCTATCAAGACGGTGGCGGGTACTGCTCGCAGCATGGGCGTAGAAGTTACTAACTAATCCACTTGGCGCACATCAAAATACCTCTGCACGCAGAGGTATTTTTAGTATAAATTGACATTCTTTGCAATAGTAGTTTACAATAACAATATGCGTAAACTCCTCCTCGACAAAATCTCTATACCAATCCTTATTCTTGGCGTGTTCGTCGTTGCGGCGATTGGCTGGTGGCTGTATGAGGGGACGATTGGTAGCTTCACAACGACGATCTTCTATGGGCGCTTCGATCACGATGCAATTCGCCATATGGATGTGAGTTATCAGTCGGGGTATGCGATAGACGGCTGGGATGGCAATAATGGTATGGTTATTGGCACTATCACCGACAAAGCGACGCGTGATCGCTTGCTGACTATCCAGCCCTTTACTGATTGCCCGCACGGCTGTTCGGGGTGGTACCATTACGGAGATAACCTCCCTCACCCTGAGTCGGTATTTCGAGACACCGCTATCCTTGGCAATCATACTATTCCACCAAAGAAGTTTCGTGATCAAGCTCGAGCAGCCATCAGCAGCGACAACCGCTGCGTGGCACGCTATTCGTCGAGCCATCGCACCAACGATATATTTTGTTTTTCACCAAGCAGCGGGGCGTTTGTCTATGAGTTTGCTGAAATGAGTGGAATGTAGATAAATAGTATGCTAGCGTCAGTAAGAATGAGAGCAATACTGCGATATCTAAAGATATAACCACCTTCAAATTAAAAAGCTATATAGCACAAGAGGAACGATCATGAGCAGCACATCATCCACCCGCGTCCAACAACCACAAAATATACCAGTGCATCGCACCAAGCAGATGGTGCGGTTATGGCTCATTTTTGTCATTGTTGCGCTGATATCAGAGGCGATATCATATATAGTCAATTACCCTACAACTCACTACACACGAATAGATCCAGTTTGGGCAGCTATCATAATTTTCAGTATAGATGCAGCATGCTTTGCGGCTGGCATACTATGGCTTGGCTGTGGTAGGAGGCCTATTTCGCGCATCATCTATGGCTCAGCAGCGTTCTTAATGGGCGCATTTGCCTTCCAGGCTGGACGTGGATTCATTCCCGCCTCAATAACCATAGCACTGAGCTTCCTTGTCGCGACGCTTGCTACTATTCCTCGCTTTCACGTGCGTCGTCATTACAAGCAGGTAGAGATAGCTATAAGTATATCGATTATCGTTGGCGCACTTGGGCTAGCATGGGCGTTTCGTATTGTTAGTATGTATCACCCACCTCTGCAAATTCATTGAAAGATGGCAACGTATCGACCTAAGGGAAGAGCTGCAATCTATAAGCCCGCAGAAATCCTTTCACACTTATAGAATAAAACACCATCAAGACACACCATACCCCCAACCTACACGAACCATTCCAAGCGTTGAGAGTTAAGTAATTAGAAATTAGATTGAGTATTGCTCGGGCATGTCAAGGCCTTCTTCGTCGTAGCCACAGGACACCGGTCACCAGCACCATTAGCATGATGAACAGCCCGATCGCGAAACTGGTCACCATCCCCC
>CAUUJX010000007.1:0-70251 GCA_963545865.1 uncultured Candidatus Saccharibacteria bacterium | reverse complement strand
ATGACCCTGGCTCGCCGATCGTCGGTCTATCTCTTTGACGAGCCACTAGCTGCTGTGGATCCTGTAACACGAGATCGCATGCTCGACCTTATTAAGCTACACAAGCCCGACGATGCGTTACTCATCATTAGCACTCATCTTATCGCCGGCCTCGAATCACTCTTCGACGAATGTGTTGTGCTCCATAATGGGAGAATGCTACTTCGGTTGCGGGCTTCAGATATTTCTCCGGGGCAGAGCCTGGAGATTAAGATCAAGGAGGCAATGCTTAATGCGTGATATCTACACCGAAGCGCGCAAACACTTTGGTTTCTTCTTAGCGTGTGCATCAATTCTTTTTGGTATTTTTGTCTTGAGGGAACTTGTAGACTCATACAAATCCGTGCTCGACGTGATCTGGGTTTTCGCTGTCGTGCTAGTGTCGTCCGGTGCCACTTTCTATGTCGCTGCGCAGATCTTTATGTTTCTAGTGCTTAAACGCGACACGCTTCTTCATCTTTCTACCCACTCGACACTGCGTAAGTTCTTTGTCAAAACGACCTCGCTCTCCTTCGGTTTTATAACGGTAGGTCTCGTGTCGCTTCTGGCAAGCACAACGATGTGGCCGAAAGATGACAGGTTAACGAAAGCGGTTGCTTACGCAGTTTGTGCTAAATTGGTGTCGAGCATTACCTTGGTGTCTATGGCGTGGGTTCTCGGGGCAGTTACTGCCCACTTCAAGGGATTCTATTCGCGACTTCTTACCTATGCGGGTGGATTTGCTGTGCTAATTGGTTCACAGATTGCCGTATTGTGGCGTGTGGCAGATCTGGGCGGAACTACGTGGATGATCGGAGGCTCTACCTCATTTGCTGGTTATCCTGTATATTGTGGGCCATTAGCGATCTCGATCGGAACTCCATTTTCCTTTAAATTAACGGAACCTTACGTTCTTGGTCTTGGCTTAAATCTGATTTGGATCGTGTTGGGCCTGTTTGTCATTCTGCTACAATCTCGTCGACACCGCGCGAGCCTTCGAGCCAGGTGAGTTAATCATATCCCATGATTGGGACTTAACCTCTGTTGCTTGGACACCTTCCCGGTAGCCACACAGCAGTCCTCGGAACTCATGTTCATATACATTCTATGGATGTGTCTTAAGGGCTCACGCCGAGTCATACGCTGCGTCTGGCCTCAGTTCACCCATATCCTTACTAACGCCCAGCTTTTGGGTGGTGTGCTTAACCATCCCGAGCTGTAGGCCTGCCACACCCGCTCTTGGAAGGCAGGGTCAGCTGGGTCGGTGCGTAGCGTCTTTCCTGTCTCCTTGAGGTGCCGCGCCACCGTGGTGCGGTGGAAGCCAAAGCGTGTGGCGATCTGCGCCACCGTCTGCCCCGCCTGGTGGAGCACCACCATCTCTTCCACCAACTGCGCACGCAGGTAGCGGTTGATCCGCCGTGGCGGGGTGGCGGGAGACGTGGTAGCTGGCGCGGGTGTCCGCACTGCTGAACCTTCGGCTGGCTGATGAGAAATGGGCATCGTTGAGCCTGCGACGGGCTGCGTTACCGTGGTGGCTTCTGCTGGCGTGCCTAGCTCTCCATTCTGCCCAGAGGTTTCTGTGCCAGCCATAGTGGCGGAGCTTGGTAGAGCACCTAGGTCTTCATCTTGTTCATGCTTCTCTGCGACCGTCCTGGCAGCCAGGGAGTCTACATCGTCCTCCTGCTCAGGCTCCTCCACGCTGTCCGCGTCGGCAGTATTTACTAGGGCGCTGCTCGCCCGGTTGCCTTGCTCAGTGTCCGTTCTGCCAGCCACGTCTAGCGAACTGCCAGGTTCCTCCGCCGGTGAAGAGCCGCGTCCCGTCGGCACTACTGCAAGGTCAACGACGCCGATCACATACCGCCAGCACGCCTCCCATTGCTTTGAGTGGGGTAGGGAGAGGGCGACCATATTTTGTAAGTGATTGTGATCTGGCTCGTGTGGCCAGATTATTATTTTGGTAATACTGCAGCAGTAAGAATAAAACTAGTTTACTTTTTTAGTGATTTTTCTCTTTGCAAAGCAAGAAAACTCCCGACAATGAACAAGCAAATACTTATCGCAATAACTACAAACGCGACCTTTGTCCATGGTGCAAGAAACGACATATCTTCTCCTCGGTCGGCCGCATTGAGTTGGGTAACAAATGACCACACTGAGAAGCTTGTCGCACCAAAAAATAACGCTCCGCTCACTACCATAAGCCAGTGACTGAATCGTGACGGTGCACCAACATAGACAAGCGAGAGAAATACAACGACCACGCAAAGAGAGACGAAGACTAATGGGAAAAGGGGCCACAATACAACAAACGCAATTATGGCAATCCACCACGCTGCTGCTTTACTCGCTCCATGTCCACCAAGGAGTAATGCCCCTATATCGCGCAGGCGCAGTCGCCACCCCATTGCCAGCGCGGCACGCGCAATATGATTGCGCTCGGGTGGGGTTGCTGCAGCAAGGTCGGCGTGCCACTCACGTGTATAGTGCTCACGTTGGCTATACGGGACAAGTTTGATTGCTCGTGCTAGGGTGTGATTGGCTCTGTCTGGTTGTTTTTGGTGTGTCATATCCTACTCCTTTCGAGCGTTGTTGCTTAGTAACTTTGGTACTGAGCTTGAGTTTTTGCTGTACCCAGACGCGGCCAGCTGGTGTGAGAACATAGAGCCGTCGCCTTGGGCCAGCCCTCCTGGAATCATCATCCCAACGCGACTGCACGAATCCTTCACGTTCGAGGCGGTCAAGGAGCGGATAGACTGTGCCAGTTGGCCGCTCAGCACGCCGTGATAACTGGAGCCCCCATACATCCTCTGTTGCACAATAGAGTTGGTAGAGAACATCCTTAGTGGCTGGTGTCAGGCGAAGGTATATACTCATATTTCTAACTCTACATTGATAGAGATACAATGTCAAGTGACAGAAAATATAACTATCAAACATCCTCTTTAGTTAGGGCGTAGCTCTGTTAATTAAAAAAACAGTGGTAAAATTGCACACCATAGCATCAGTTTGTGCTGTCGTGTATAATGACCAGTAGTTATGGTAGCGCAGTCTTCTCAGTCAGCAAAGTCGAAGGAGCAGCTCAAGCAGCCACGGCCGCGGCGGTTTGCGCTTTTGGTGACGCATTTCTGTGCGTCGATGGGGTATCTCTTTTGCTTGCTGCTGTGGGTGTGGTGTGCAATGCAGCTACTCTACCCATATATCACGCGAGATAAGGCGCTTTGGGTTATACCGGAGCCGCACGACCAGCCAGAGATCACGCTCCCGCAGGGTATGCCTTCAGGGGTGGACTTGCCGCAGCCAGTAGCGATTGCACTAGTAGCAATCATCACTATCGGTATGATTGGGTGTGGCCTCTATATGCTGGTCATGCTACCGCGCAATATAGCTAAAACAGGCGAGCGCGTGGTAAAAAAGACAACGAAAGCAGTTGCACCCTTAGCGGCAAAAACCCACCAGCCAGTGAGCAAGAAGCGGCGCACCATCCTCAATACGCGCATTGCGGCAGGCATTAAGGCGCTGGCTTGTGTGGTGCCGGTGATTGTCCTAATGATCTGGCCAGGTGCGGCACCACTGTCGCAGCATGTAGTGCGGATCGTTGCAGTGTTTTGCGCTGGCATGGCATCCTTGAGCTTTTTGCTCCAGTATGCGCTAGCACGGATGCTTGGCGTGCCTGATACACTTCTCAAGTAATTAGTATTTTCTCCTGATATAACAATACCTCTGCTCTTGGCAGAGGTATTGTGCATTTGAGTGCTATCCTTGCGGCGGGAAGGGATCCTTCTTGGGTGGGACGGTATCGGCATCGCGATACTGGGCGCTACCGTCGGCACGCTGGATCCTCAGCTCGCCACCACCATGCTGGCGCATGTAGCGCCTGGTTTGGTCGATGACTTCCTCCTGGGTGGCGCCCACAAAGTGGACGCGGCCAGTGCCGTCGGCGACTGCCTGGTAGCCTTTGAGTTTGTTACCGCTAATCGTAAAATTTTGTGCCATGGAGTACTCCTCGTGCGGCTTTAACGATATTGGTATGCAAGGTGCCAACCCTGCCTCCTTCTAGCCTAATACAAGATTGCTGATGAGGCAAATTGATACTGTAGGGAGTAATGAGTTGAAGTAAGCTTCAAGTGGAGAAATAATGATTTGATATATCACAGATGAGGTTGATGGTGATACACGAGTACTCTTGAGCTGGCCAAAGTATAGTGTATAGCGTTGGTGACTCATAATTATGGATAAAATTGCTATGACATATATGCGATATGGCCAAAGTGTGCTATAAATATAAGCATAAGAGTATTTCGGAGGGGAAATAATGAAACGATGGGGATTGAGCGTCGTGCTGCTATGCGGTGCACTCTATGGGCTGGCGATAGCTCCGCCAGTGCGGGCGAATACGTCGCTGTGTGGTACAAATGATCAGCTATTCAGAGCGGTACGTCGGCCACTAGCGACTGACTCAGCACCAGCAGCTCGCGCGATGGCATGGCTCAAACAGATGATGGAGCCAAAGCGTAACCCAGGTGATGGTAGTACCATAACGCCAGCACAAGCCTATGGCTTTGACTATCAAGCAAAGGTGAGCGGGCGCTTCACACTTGCACATTCGCGACAAACCGAAAGTGCGACACCGCTCACGGTTCCTCATGCTGCACATACTGCCGAAGGCTACCGCGGCACAGTAAAAGGAACAGCACCAACTGGGGCTAATCCACGTGAAGTGCGGGCTTATCTCTACAGTGATGCTGAGTATGAGCAAGCGACCGTTGCGCCAGCAGTGGTACAGCCGGATGGCACATGGACGCTTGATCTCTCACCTGTCAATCCGGCATTTGCGGGGTCATGGCACTTCCGGTTATACGACAAAGTGACAGGGCAGCAGATTGGTGAGAGCTGGCCGCGACCTATTACATATAAGAATCTGGAGGTGCAGCTCTACGCGGTATCTGATAAAGAATACCTCCAAGCTACGCAGCCAGCCCGGGCAGATAATACCTTTAGTTTCGATGCAGTAGGTAAGGGGCATAAATTAATTCGCCTCTATGACACAGCAACTAAAACTATCATTGCCGAGTATTTCAAGCCAGAGCTAGTGGGGCTCATTCGCTCGTATGAGTATGCACCAGGTCAAGATGGCTATGGTACACCGCGTGAGTCGTACAGCTATGTGTATGATCAGTCGCTGGCACTACTCGTAGCGATTGGCGCAGATGATCGGGCTATGGCGGATAAGCTCGTGCATGGTCTAAGCGTAATCCAAGTCAAGACCGGTGAGCAGAAGGGGGCCTTCCCGGCGAGTGCGCACCAGCTCGACTATACAGGGATTCAGCAGCCGATTTATTATACTGGCGGTATCGCCTTCGTGCAGTATGCGCTCATCCGCTATATGGAAAAGTATGGTGACCAGCAGGGGGTGCGTCAGATGATTCTCGATACCTTCCGTTGGCTTGAGACAATGAAGACGACGACTGGTGATGCTGCCGGGTTATTCCGTGGCGGAGTGAAGATTGACAATGGCGTCAAGAAGGATATCGCGTGGCATGCTACCGAGCATAACACCGACATGTGGCATGTGTACGAACGGGCAGCCCGCGTGCTGGGCGATAAGCAGTATGCCCAGAAGGCGGATGAACTTGCCAAAGCAACGGTGGCAAAACTATGGAATACACCCGAAGGGCGGTTTAATCAAGGATACAACGACAGCAGCAAGGCACTTGATACAACAAGCTGGGGTGCGATCTTTCTCAATGCGATTGGCGAATACGACAAAGCTAAGCAAGCACTTGCTCATACTGCCATCTACAAAACAACCGATGATGCGGCAAAAGGCTACACGCCGTATTTGACAGGTAATTACGTGCCAACCGTATGGTTTGAAGGGACGTATGGCGTAGCGCAGGCGCATACTATTGCCGGGGACACAGCCACGGCGCGGGCAATCTTGGCAGACACGTATCCGGCGCAGCAGCCAAACGGTGCATGGCAGTACGCCTCCAAGGCAGATCTACCAAATGAGCTAACCAATGCAAACTCGGTGGCATCGACAGCGTGGTATGTGTTGGCGGCCAGCTACCCAGAAGCAATTTGGTCGGAGTGCCGCGCGGCACTGGCGACAAATCCGCTCGATCCAAATAAACCCAACCAGCCCACCCAGCCAGCCAAGCCAAGCCAATTCCACGGCCTCTTAGCCGACACTGGCATATCGCTCTGGCAATTTGTCCTTGCGACAGCGGTGTTGCTCACCGGTGGAATGCTATTGGCGCGCTACGTGCGACGAACATAATAGCCACTACTTCAACCCCCGAAAAGCGCTTGATTGAACATTCTTGCTATCAATTCCCTTATCTGTAAGGAGCTTCTTCATTGCCTTTACATCGTCAGGCTGTCCAGCTAAGAGATACTGAGCTCGATTGCCATATTTATTGATTGCCTGTGCAACGTGTTCTTGACTCTGGGAAAGGCTAGCATTGGTCTCATAAGTCATATTGGCTGTTTTGTTTGCTAGCTCCGAGAGTTCCTTGTCAAAGACCGTTACCCCCTTGTCTAGGTGATAGAGCATGATAGGACGTTTACCGGCCCACTGCCTGACAATTGGTCGCATTGCTGAGATACCGACATCAGAGGCGAAGCAAACCAGCGGCTTGTTGCCGTCTGTAACTGACAAAGAAGATTCCAGCCAATTCATCTTGACCTGACTACCTGCTGGTAGGCTCGTCAAAGCTTTTTTATAAGGACTACCGCTATTGTGGGTTAGGATAATAATTTCATTGTCCTTGGGGCTAGAGGCGATGCTGAGCCAACGACTTGTCTGTTCGCCCTTATGATCATTCTTTTCACCACCGGATGCCGTATTCGGTAGCGTGATCTTGGCATAAGAGCCTGCCTTCCATGTCATAGTATCAGGCTTTGCCAGGCGAATGACATGAAGGTCTCCGCTAGGGTTTTCGATGGATTTGACCGATAACGTTTGGCCCCTCCCTAAGTAGGCGATGACACCCCAAGCGATAAGGCCTGTAGCCGCAAGAATAGATATAACGATGATTACCATTTTTTTACTCCTTTTCATGATGTAAAATACCTTTCACAAAGTTAGTGGCAAGTACTTCTAGCGTCCTACCGATACCCGGAAAATCGCCTTCCGTGATATGTATATCCATATAGTAAAACAAATTATAAACCTGTAAAATATCCTGAATCTTTTCCTCTGAATATCCTTCCGCCACCATGCGACTAGTAAAGGTCTCGACTAAAAACTGATGAAAAGTATTGGTTGATTTACCTTTACCTGAAGAATAATAGCTGCGCAGCGTACGAGAAATGGCTGGATTATGCCATTCCGCAAGAATTTTATTGGACGAAACGAGGCTACGTGACTGTTCAAAAATTTGCCTCACAAGTTTGACCAAATCTTGCTGCCAATCGATGTCGTCCATCATCGCTTGGCGAACGCGGTCATTCTCCTCAACGTACACATCCAGAAAGATAGTTTCTTTGCCGTCGTAGTAGTTGTAGAAAGAACCGACTGCTACGCCAGCTTGTTTTGCAATTTCTGAGATCCCGGCCGCCTTATAACCCTTTTTTGAGAAGACACCGTAGGCGGCGGTTTTTAATGCTTGTCTTTTGTCCAATACTCATAACCTCCTTCATTGTAATGTTATGAATGAATAAATTTTTATATTCATTCATATTGTATGAAAACAACAAGAAGGCTGTCAATAGAAAGATCTGCTTGATCATTCTTTTCGATTGCAACCCGATTAACGAGGCTACCTAATGAAGTGCCATGTAGCCGGGATTGAGTTTGATTCAGTAAAGATCGACACCTAAACTAACGAGAGTGTGTCATTGGCTCTGTATCTTATCCACCAGCTTCGTCAGCTTCACGCCACCGTACATCCAGTGATCGGCGCCGCGGTATGCGCCGGAGTTGTTGACTTCGCCGCGCTGGGTGTAGATTAGGCGGGTGAGAGCAGACAGGCGCCAGGTTTTGCCGCCGTAGGAGACTTCGCGCGGGCCGGCGACAACGGCGGTGATAGCTGGATCTTTGATGAAGCAGATGGTCGCGCCCTTTTCGATACCCTTTTTGTAAAAGCTAAAGCGTTGGTCTTGCTGGTGTGCGGTGGTAACGGCTTCGAACGAATCGGCTTTGCTGGTGGATTGAGCTGGCTTGGGGTGAATCTGCGTGCCATCAAGGAAGGGCGAGCAGCAGCCGCTGGATAAGATACTCATCGAGCGCAAAGAACTCGCTCCGGCCAATGCGGTGCTTGCTAAAGACTTCGTGCAGGAGCTGCTCCTTTTTGTGGTAATTATCTACCTCAATGGCGACCAGCCGCTGCAGCCCAGTGATATTAGAATAGCCGTTGGACTCAAGATACTGCATGCGTGCCTCGAAGCGGTCGGTGCTGGTCTTGCCAATCTTGACCAAGTCATCAATGGCACTGGTCATAACATAAATTACTCCGCGCGGCTCGGACATGGTTTTATTGTAGCAGACTAGTCATTATATAACCACTCGCTTACGCCACCGTGGTGTGAACAAGCGCCGCGGCCGGTAGCGCTAGATTGCCGGCCATCTCGGCAGATGGCTCCTGTGCGGTATGAGGTATGATGTTCGGGCTGTGAAATTGGCTGTGGTGCTGGCTTGGGTGTCCGAACAATAATGTGAGTGACTGGTTGTGTGATGACTGTCGTTTTGTTCTCGTAGCCGGATTTGTTGGGCTTGCAGATTTGCTTGGTGCCAGGTTTACCTTGTTGTTTGATAGTATCGGTATAGCCATAGGCACCCGATTCGTCTTCGTAATGTGTCTCGAAGGGTATTTCTTCGGTTGAGCAGTCTGTGTAGGTAACGACGGGTAGCTTGGGCGGTGTAGTAGCTGCATGATGTTGCACAGAAGTAGCACCTGCCGATGCAAGCGCACCGGCAACGAAGCAAATACTGGCTATAACACCAATAGTCTTTTTCGAAATGTTTGTGATCGATTTCATAATATAGTCCTTTTGTGATGAGATTGACCTTATTAGTATAATACGCTCATGCTTATTTTCAATAGACAATTAATAACAAATGAAGCGCTGCACAAACCTCCCAATCTTTGCAACATCTTGTAAGGAGTTCGCAGTTTTATTTCTCAGTGGATTCTATCGTAGTTATAGTAATTGATGAATCGGCCTAGCTAGCGACTAATAAACAAACTATCTTTATTAGGGTGGCAGGCTTCTAGAGTGTCTCGTTTTAATACTGCTATGATGTAGTCTACCCCGAGAACTCTGCATCATCCGAAACGCAACTCTCATGTTCAAAGATTGTTGTTGTGGCACCGTTTTACATGAGCCAAGGCGAAGCTTTTGTGTACACTATGCTAGAGTATAGGTCGATTACGGTATAGATATATCTTGGGGTGATCGAGTAGATTCACTATTGTTTACTGGATTTTTCTCCAACCTTGATTTGCTATATTTTTATAGGTAGTCCAAGTCGGCAAGTTAAGTGCAGCTATAATCTTTGGGACAATACAACTGTAAAATTTATTAGCAAACTTGATGTATATGCTATGAATAGATGAGAACTAAAAAATATGTAAAATAAATTTACTAATAATATAAATAAATAATAAAAATATTTACATAAATAAAATGATTCGCTACAATATGTAATATAAAAGTGGGAGAGGAAGTCTATGAGCGATAAGAGTGAGATCAAAAGGTTGCGCGAGAGTCGTGGTCTTAGTCAACAGTATATGGCTGATGTACTCGGTATGAGCCGGCCTTCCTACGATAAGGTAGAGATGGGCACAAAGGAATTAACGGTTGTTGAGGCGAAAAAGTTGTCTGAGGAGTTGGGTGCTAGTTTTGATACTATTTTCATAAAGAGCGAACCAAGTATTGACTACGACAAAAGTCGCTATAAAGAGATGATTCGTCGATTCATTAAGTATGCTGGTGCGGATGGTGATAGTAGGATTCCTAAAACGAAGTTAGCCAAGTTACTTTATCTTCTTGATTTCTCATGGTATTACGACACCTTAGACTCCATAAGTGGGCTGCAGTACCGCAGAATTGCACAGGGCCCAGTGCCAGATGAATTTTTCCGCGTTATTGATGAAATGTACGATGCAGAAGAGATAGATATTAAAGTTAGGGGCAGAGCAATGATGATCAGTCTTAATGAAGATCTTGACCCAGTAAATAACGGCCTACTCTCAGAAGAGCAGGATAAGCGGCTCAGAGAAATTGCAACTCAGTGGAAGACAGCCAACACACAGACGATAGTCGACTACACTCACAGCCAATTGCCATGGCGCTACTGTGAGCCAAGTGAATTAATCCCGTATGACGCTATAATTCAAGAGGATCCTGACCATGTATACCAGCGGCCGATACCTAGTACAATTTGATCCTTATACAAAGAGGCATTACATTAAAAATATAGTCAAGCGGCACAGTGATAGACAGTGGCAAGCTACGCAAAAGTCTATAGAATTTGTGCTCGAACATATAGAAAAACATATTCTCACTGATAAAGCAGAAACAATTCATGTATCAGATGTGGGCCGAATCATTAAATTATATTTCAAAATTGCTGGAACGAAGGATTCTGCAAAGGGATCGGGCAATAGAGCTGTGGTTTTCCTGAATGATAAACTATGTGTCGCAAGGGTACTCTTAATTTATTCTAAAGAAGAAATTTGTGAGCCTAATGAGACTACAAAATGGCAAAAAATTGTTGACGATCAATTTCCAGAAATTATGAGAAAATTCTCTAGTCGCTAGTGACCTAGGTTAGTAACTTAGTATCAGTTAGTGTGCTGCTTGGTTTCAATTCGTTAGAATATCTATCACATAACCAAATATCTCAAATCAGACAATACGCGCTTGATATCCTAGCCAATCTTGGTTGGCAACCTCTCCACAGACCATATATTATGATAGATCAGAGTATAATAGACATAGGAATTATTAATTATGAATTCAGCAGGAAATGAATTTTATTGGGGCATTGTTGTTGCATCGTTGGCATACCTGGTAAAGAATTTTGTGTTTGATCAAATATTAGAATACCAGAGAGTAAAAGGAAGAATTCGGAATCGTTTGCGATATTATGCAAATGTTATTTATAGTACTAACCTAAATGAAAAGTTTATACAGGAAGTGCGGTCAGAATTTCGGCAGTTGAGCTGTGATTTAGAAGAGAAATACTTTGCTATTTTTATAGTGGCAAGGCTAAAAGTTGTTCATTGGTTATTTGGGCTACCGTCGAAAAAAGATGTTATAGAAGCTGCCAAGAGTCTCATCTATTTATCAAATAGCGTTGGTGATAGAGGTGAAAACCGTGAAAGTCCTATAAAACTTCAAGAGGAAGTTGATAAAGTAAAGGATCTTTTGTTGTCAATAGGAAGTAGTGAGAAGATAGTTGATAATATACGAAGATTCTTTAAAAGAAAAGGTGAAACTTCTTAACCATGAAAATCTCCGCCGTTCTTAAGCCAAACTCCCGTCACCGCGAAGAAGTTGTGGTGGGTAATGATGGCACGTATATCATCTACACCAAGGCGCCAGCGATTGAGGGTCGGGCGAACGCGGTGGCCATTAAGCTATTGACTAAGCATTTTGGTGTGAGCAAAAGCCAGGTTCGACTGTTGCGCGGGGTAACGTCGAAGTATAAGGTGTTTGATATTGACAGCGCAGTTTTATAAAACACATGGGTGTGGTTGGATACAAAGTACCCAACAAAAAATGATAATTAATGCTGATTTTACAAACAATACATTGCCGATGATTTTAGCTTCTGCGAGAAAAGTGAGGTGTGATGAAACACTGACATTTAAATCGCAAATGTCCATTGTTCTCCTCGTACCAGCTCTTGCCTTGATTGCCATGTTTAGTTGAACATACTATCGTCATCATTACTAATCCCAAAATGTTTTATAACAGTGCGACAGGCCTCTCCTATAGTGCTTATTTGTATAAGCGTAGGAAAGAAGGGCAAGACACTCAAAAAAATCGTAATATTCAGGTGTATATTTCTACGGATAGTTGGCACCTGGTGCAGTCTTGCCTAGTAGCGTCTGCACGGTGACGAAGCGATAGCCTTGCTGCTTAAGTGTGCTGAGGATGCAGGGCACAGCATTGACAGAGGTGGGGTGGATGTCGTGCATGAGGATGATAGCGCCTGGCCGCGCACCAGCGACGGCACGGTTGCAGACGATGGTGCTATTGCGATCGGCCCAGTCGCGCGTATCGACTGACCACAAGATGGAGGCCATACCGCGCTGGCGCAGTTGCTCGAGGACGACACTGTTTACCGCGCCATATGGTGGGCGCATGATGGTGGGCGCGGTGCCTGTTGCTTGAGTAATAGCACTGTTGGTGCGGTCGAGTTCGCTGCCGATTGCTTCGGCGCTATACTGCGGCAGCACCGGATGGCTCCACGAGTGATTACCGAGCTGGTGTCCACTGGTGTGGATACGGCGCACGACGTCAGCACGGGCTGCGACTTTGCTGCCGATCATGAAGAATGTGCCTTTTGCACCATGCTGGTCTAGGGTATCAAGTAGCTCGTTGGTATATGGCCCGGGCCCATCGTCGAAGGTGAGGGCGATGCAGGCTTGAGCGCACGATCCAGAAGGTGCTGGTGCGGCTGGCACAGGGGTAATAATTGGTTTTGGCTGTGGTTTTGGCAGGGCAGGGATGGTCGCAATCTGCCGCGCCTGGGTAGTTTGCAATGTAGCGAGGATACTCGTGAAGGAGAGCGAGATCGTCATCGTGCCATAGGATGACGGCACGAGCGCAGCTTGGCTAAACGGCCAGGCAAGCGCATTGTCATTGGTAATAGTGAAGTTGGTGAGTGCGTCCTCTGTGACTATTTCGCCAAGATCGACGGCTGGCTGCTGCCGCTCGGCAATCGTGGCAGCAACGGAGCGCTGCGCCGCATCAATGACGGTGCGGAGGTATGCGGTATTGCCACCAACGAGGTCGCGCAGAGTGATAGCCGCGCCCGTCTGCTTGTTGAATGTCCAAAATCGAGTGAAGCTGGCGGGGTGAGCACCGTGGGTGTCTTGGTTAGCCTGGACAATAACGGATAGGGCAGTATTGGTATTGTGGGTAATTTGGTAGCTGATTGCCTCAGTCATTGGCCGGTGGAAGGTGCGGCCGGCTGCGACGCTTTGGCGAAACTCGTGGTCGAGCTGATCGATGGCGCTAGCGACAGTGGTATCGATCATGCGATTGCCCGTCAGTGGATATTCGAGGGAAGCTTTTTCTTTAGCAGAGGTGCGGCTGACCAGCTTCGAGCGGATGCCTTGGTAGTGCGAATCAACGAAGGAGTATTTCTCATCTGTTTTATCGGTTGTGCGCGTAGTCGGTGGGGGAGACTGCGGTGCAGCAGGGCGCACCACATGGACGATAATAAGGGTAATAACGAGGCCACATAATGCACAGGCAAGTAGCGCAAGCAAGATAACCATGCGATGTTGCGCTTGGGTGCAGCGCTTGTGGTGCCGCTGCAAGCGTGATGCTGGTGAGGGAGATTGACGCTCCATACCGCTAGTATAGCAAAATAATGAGCATAAGCGCCATAGATATGATGATTATGCTCACACCTATTGCACCAGCGCAGCCTATGGTATAATTTAGGCAGAATATGGGACCACAACAGCCGCGATTCAATAGTTTTCCTGAGCAGCCTCGGGCAAACAACCAGAATATCTACCGTTCGCCAGCGCCTCAGGCGCATGAGCGGCTTCCTGCGCTGATGCCCGAGCGTCGGAGCGAGCAACAGCCCGCTGACACGCATGAAATGATGCCGATGGTCTCGCAGAGCCTCACGCTGCCAGCTCTTCCTACCACGGTTATTGCTGCGCCACAGCCCGACCCGGATACAACCGTCACGGCTGCTCCTGCAACTGCTGCAGACGAAGATCTGATCGAGAAAGATTGGGTTATTAAGCTCAAGCAGATCATTAAGGACACCCAAGATGACCCCTACCAGCGCGAGCAGCAGGTCAGTGCTCTGCAGCGCGACTATATCTACAAACGCTATGGGCGCAAAATTGGCGCAACGGAGAACTAGATGAATACTGTCACCACATTCATTATTGTTTTTGGCTCGGCTGGCCTTATTCTTATTATCTTGTTTGTTGCCTTTATCGTTTATCGCAACAGTATGCGCGAGGCTAAGAATTACGAGCGAGGTCTTAAGATGGTGCCGATCCTCATCCACTTGCCGCCTGCTAGTGACGATATCGACGGTGGTGGGCGCGACAAGCGTGACCTCACAGAAGAGGTGCTATCGCAAGCCCAAGTGATGTACAACATCATTGCGAGTACCAGCACTAAGGGTTTTATGAGCCGGATCTATGGGCAGCGCCATGTGTCATTTGAAATTGTGGCGCGCGAGGGTCTGGTGTATTACTATGCAGTGGTGCCAACAGTGCTGACAGACACAGTGCGCCAGGCAATTGCTGCAGCTTACCCGTCGGCACGGTTAGAGGAGGTGTCGGAACACTCGGTGTTTAGTAAGGTGGGTAAGGCGAGTGGAACGATTGGTGGTGAGTTTACTCTGCGCAAAGAATTTATTTACCCGATTTCTACCTATATGGAATCTAAGCGCGATGCGTCGCGGGCGCTGCTCAATGCAGTGTCTTCGGCTGGGCGCGAGGATGGGGTGGGAATCCAATTTTTGATCCGCCCAGCGTATGAGAAATGGACAAAGCGCTCTATCTCAGCTGCCGAGCAGATCGTCAAGAACAAGGGTGAGAAAAAGAGTAGTGGCGGCAGTAGCCTCTCGGCGCGTGATGTTATGCAGGCACTATGGAAGCCGCCCGAGGCAAGTGACAAGAAGGAATTCCAAGCCGAAAAGCCGCTCAGTGCGGTGGAGCAGGCTAAGGTTGATGCTATCCAAGAAAAGATTCGCTACCCTGGCTATGAGGTAATGATCCGCGTGGTGGTGTCGTCCAACACGGCGGCGCGCTCACAGGTGCTGCTCAAGAATATTGTGGCGGCGTTTGCACTGTTTGATTCGCCGAGCTTTAATGGCTTTAAGTTTAACCTTACTAAGAATGTCGATGAGCTCGCGACAGCCTTTATCTTCCGATTCTTCCCGCAGGCAAATAGCCGCGATATTCTCAACTCAGTCGAGCTTGCAACTCTCTTCCATTTGCCAGATCAAAATAGCATTCCTACCTCGCAAGTCAAGCGCCAGATGAGCAAGCAAGTCGATGGCCCAACAGAGGTGATGGAGACGGGGCTGTTGCTCGGCTACAATGAGTTCCGCGGCGTGCGCAAGCCGATTCGCCTGGCAGATAAAGACCGTCGGCGTCACATCCATATCATTGGTCAGACGGGTGTAGGTAAGTCGGTCTTGCAAGAGAACTTGGCCTACCAGGATATGCTGGCGGGGCGGGGTTTTGCCTTGGTTGATCCACACGGTGACCTGGCTGAGGCGCTGCTTGCCAAGGTACCGCGTGATCGGGTAGAGGATATTGTCTACTTCGACCCAGGTGATATGAGCAACCCGATTGGTCTTAATATGTTTGAGTTTGATCACCCCGACCAAAAGGACTTCTTGGTGCAGGAGGCAATTAACATGCTGTATGGCTTGTACGACCCAGGTCACACTGGTATCGTTGGGCCACGCCTCGAGCACATCTTCCGTAACTGTGCGTTGCTGCTAATGGCTGATCCTGCGGGCGGGACGTTTGTTGATGTGCCAAAGCTGCTGGTGGATGAGCAATTCCGCAATGCCAAGCTCAAATACGTGACGGACCGGCAGGTGCTCGACTTTTGGACCAAAGAGTTCCCAGCCTCGCAGCGCTCCAACGAAGCTGGTGATTTGATTAGCTGGGTGATCTCCAAGTTTGGTCCATTTATTAGCAACGATGCAATGCGTAACATCATTGGTCAGACTAAGAGTGGCTTTAATTTCCCTGAGATTATGAACAACAACAAGATCCTGCTTGTTAACCTCTCTAAAGGTAAGATGGGTGATCTCAACTCGAAGTTGCTTGGTATTATCTTTGTCATGAAGTTCCAGGCGGCGGCGATGGCTCGGGCTAATATCCCCGAGCACGAGCGCAAGGACTTTACACTCTACGTTGACGAGTTCCAGAACTTTGCCACTGATAGCTTTGAGACGATCCTTAGTGAGGCACGTAAGTATCGCTTGAGTTTGGTTTTGGCCAACCAGTTTATGACGCAGCTCAAGGAAGAACTGCGCGAGGCGATCCTTGGTAACGTTGGTACAACCATTACCGGCCGAATTGGTACGACTGATGCAGAGATCATGGTCAAGCGCTACACGCCTGTCTTTACTGCTGAGGACTTGACCAAACTGCCAAACTTCGAGTCCGTCTGTGTGGCGCAGATTAATGGCACGCCGTCAGCGCCATTTAGTATGGCGTGGATTCCGCCAATGGGTGAGCCAAACCAGCAATTGAGCGGTGCTCTCAAGAAACTCTCGGCCGCGAAGTACGGCCGGCCGCGCGACCAAGTTGAGCGCGATATAGCTGCTCGCATTAGTGTGCAGCAGCCCAGTCAGCCAGCAGCTGGAGCAGGGCGCCCAGGGGGCGCTGCTGGAGCTGGCGGTGGGTCGTCCTTCCTCGATGAATGGCTCGCAAAGCGTAAGCAGATGAATGCAAAGAAACCGCAATCGGCGACAGCACCATCAGGCGCGCAGGCCTCACGGCCTGGTAGCCCAGCTGCTCAACCACCACGGCCACAAACCACACCAGCTTCCTCAGCTCAGCCATTGCGTGCCCAGCCAGCCATGCCGCCAGCTTCTTCATCCTCTCAAGCCTCACGACCACAGCCAGCTAGCGCTCCCCGCACTATGCCAAATCCAAGCGCGTCATCTCCATCGTCGGCTCAGCCTACTCCACCACCGTCACCAGCGGTGCAAGATGCGCTTGATAGAGCGCGCCATGCTGCGCGGCCCAATATCCTTGGTGGCCAGCAGACCGAGGCGCGTGCTCAGTCTACTCCACCGGTCGCACCATCGCTCGCTCCCGAGCCAGCTATGCCATCGCCAGAAGAGCTAGAGCGCGAAGCCTTGCGCCGCCAAGGTACTCTCAACACGCATGGCGACCTGAGTGGCGAGCCACAGGAAGTGTCGATTAAATTGCATTGATAAACGCTTAATACAGGTGATACAGAACACAAGCGGCAAGCACGATATTTTTCGACGTTCGTTACTATGTGTATTATACTAAGTCTATGAAAACCCACTACATCTTACTGGAACTAAGCCAAGGTTGGCGGTATGTCGGCGACGATTGGGAACTGGATTCTGATAACATAACCTGCCGAAACAAACTCACGTCTGAGACGACAACGTTCGGTGCCGACGACACATGCCCCTGGTGTATTGAGCTCGGAGTAGAACGGACACTTCCACGTGATGTGGGCATACCCACCCCTTACCCTATAGAAGGTGGCCGTTACGTACTTACTGTTTGTTCACCCTCGTTCGTTGATGATCCACGTGGCAAGTGGTACTTTGAAGATGACGATGAGGAAGGTGATGACGAAGTAAAACCTCTGATTATGAATACGCTTGACTACGAGGCCATCACTGAGTTTGTTGAAACAAAATTAAAGGAGTATACGTTCACATCCACACCTGACGATCCGTATGGAGACGATGTCGAATTTCGTAATGTCACGAAGCACTGGCTTTATGATGCCGACTGGGATGATTACCACTAGTCGCCTTATTTTCGATTGCGTTAATGACTTGTTCGTCAAACACGAACTATTTGTAAATCAAAGAGGTGCTCACTATGCTATCCGCCTACTCTGAGGATGAGTATCTTGCAGCACTCTTATTAAGCACGAAGATATTCTTGTAGAAACAGGCAGAGGATTGACGCACAAAAGCAATTTGCTAGTTAACAGAGTATTTGTAATTGACATTTTCATCTGTTAGTATGATAGATATATACTGATAAGACAGAAGGAGCACGCTCATGAACAACTTTGACGGATCATCATTCACGATCGGCATCTATGCAGACAAAGACAACGCTGTTACGATGTCTAAAATTATTAGTGCGTTGGGTATCGTTGATCTTCACTTTGCCAACAAGATCTTCACAGCCACGACGGCCAGTGAGATGCCACAGTTAATGAATTTTGATAAGCCAGTAGAACAAGTTAGTCACTATATCGATGAATCGCACAAGATCCTATACGGGCTCGCCTGCTGGCACCCTTATTTCGAAAATGTTGTTGTTGGATTGGATCAACATGCGAACGACAACAAGGGATATGCGATAAGACTGTCATTTGACTCTGATGTGCTAGGCATTCCAGTTGCGCTACGTGACGAGCAGGATAATGATGATGCGCTTCTATTTTGGAGTACAGCAACCACGATTATGACTAACTTATCTGTCAAGCTCAATGCATGCTATGCAGCGATGGGAGAAGAGATCGTATTTCCGACACCCAAAGAGATTATCGGTGACCACTCCTCTTGGGAAAACTACAAACCTACCACTTGGTGGTTCTCCGAGAAACTTGTATCGGAACATATTCTGTCAGATAAAGACCCAAGTCCTGATACATCACCAACACAGATCCCTAAGGAGGCAGGAAGTGTTGTGGTCTCTTACTGGGATCCACTAACTGCCAATGCACCGTTTTATCAAGCCGAGATGGATATGATGTTGGCGCGGCTTGGCGAGAGGCTAAAGTCTTAGAGCTTCGAACATACTTTAGTAGTAAACCAGAAGAAATATTGATCACCTTATACGAGGGTCTATCCAACTTAAGGTATCAATATGTTATGTAATACGTTAATCAAATATTTTACACACGTTATGGAGCAAATATGTCAACACAAGTAGCGGGAAATATCAATCAGTACATCAAACTTGTCGGACAGAGCGGAGAGATAGTCAAGGCGGAAGTGCAACACATTATTGACACGTCAAGCTGCACTCTCAGCATACGAGAAGTCGACGAAGATTTCCTCAGCTACGGTTCAACTGAGTCATATTGGTCGCTACATGCTGCAGGACTAGAATTTCACTGGAAGAATGATCTACTGAGTGCTGCTACACTATTCACTCAAGAACAGCTGTTCGGCAAATATAGTCCATATTCCCAGCCTCTATTTGACAATTTTTCCAACACTGCCACGCGAGATGAGATTATTCAGCATCTTGGCAAGCCTGCGAGAGAAGGGAAATGGAAACAGTCTTGGATTCGCTACAATAATCCAAATGGCACTTGGATTAACTTTGAGTTCGACGGCACACTGCATTTGCGCATGGTGATGGTTTGCATGCCTGTCGGCTAGCCGATTCAGTTCTCTTCTTCCAAGGTGCCGAGTAGGTTCTCAAGGTCTCCGTTACTAAGTCAATAGTGGTATCGTTCACTCATGACATACGTAGCCACCGTTGTTCAAGTGCTTCTCTCTAGCTTGAGAGTCTTCCTCCGGAACAGTGAAGTTTGATCAATAGAGCACTATTTCACATGAGAAGTGTAAGCTATCAGTGATTGAATCATGTTGTTGATAGAGTAGTGATTTGCATAGGTAAGCTACACATTGCGCTGACCAAGCATCATCATGCGCACAAAGTCGAAGGCGAGGCCGCAGAGCCAGCCGAGGGCGAAGGCAGCAATGGATTCGGCACCGGAGAGTGGATAGCCGTTGAAGCGGGCGATGAGATAGATAGCTAGAGTGAGCACGAAGGCGGCAATGGCACCAGAGAGCAGCGCGTTGGGCCGAGCAACGGTGTTGCCAGTGACTTCGCTTGCTTTCTCGATGGCTGGGTTGTGGATGACTTTGCTAAAGGCGCGGCTCGAGGGCGAGAGCTGAGACTGGACAGCTGTCATAGTTTTGTCGAAGCGTTCTTGCTGCGCGGCCGGGCTGGTTTGGCGCTGACGCTCGGCACGCTGCTGCTCGCGGGTTTCGCGCTGGCGGCGCTCGGCTTCGGCAGCGGTTCGTTCTTGCTCAGCAGCTTGCTCGTAGACTTGCTCGGCTTCGTGACGAGCAGTTTGGAGGGCTTCGTATTGCTGGCGCGTTTCGCCCTGGAGGCTGGGGTGCTCAAGCTGGCGGTGTTCGCCAGATTGGCGTAGGGCGGTTAGCTGCTCAGCACGTGATTGCTCGATGGCTTGCTCGGTGCGGTGCTCGGGTTGGCGTTTGGTGGTAAATCGTTCTGCCATTGGTTTCTCCTTGGTTAGATTGTTCCGGCGTTAAAGTTGCGGCGCACGAGGCGGATCTCGGTGCTGAGCTGGCGCGAGCGAGCGTAGAAGAAGACCACCACTGCAAGGACGATGCCGGCAAAGATGATATTCTCGCTACTACCAGTGTGGGGTAGCTCGGTTACGACTTGCTCAACGACGCGCTTCTCGGCGGGGCAATCTACCTTAGTGCTGAGTGTGTTGCCAAAGGTGTTGTCGATGCGACAATCGTAGGAGGTTGCGTTGCTGGTACCAGTGCCCATCGAAGGAATCTGGTCTTTGAGTTGGACGGTAAACTGCCGCTCTTGGCTCTCACCTGGTTTGATCTCTACAGCTGGCCAACTGAGGATGGTTGCATCGGTGCTGGCGCTTTGGTTGGTGTCTTTGCCAAGAGTACCACCGCCAGCGTCGACGACTGTAGCGTATTGGAGGACGTCGCTGAGGTTGTCGCTAAAGGTGAATTTCTCGGCATTGAGACCTTTGTTGGTGACGCTGAGCTTGTAGGTAATGCGGTCGTGGGCTTTGGCGGTGACGGTGGTTGTCTCAGCACTGTTTTGGGTGAGGTTGTGGCCACTCTTGGTCTGGACAAATTTGGCTGCGCAGGTTTTGTCTTCGAGCCAGAGGGTGCTGTTGCCTGGGCAAGGTTGGCAGCGGGCATCATCTTTGAGCAGGGTAGGATTGACGGGGCAGCGGGCAGGTGCAGCGATGACAAAGGTCTTGGCGCAGGCTTCGTTGGTGCGGTCACCCAGAGAGGTCTTAACGGTGAGGACGACGCGGTACGAGCCAGGCGTTTTCTCGCTGTAGCTAACGGTGGGTGTGCTACTCTCGAGTGTTTTGGCGAGCTTGCCATCGCGGTAGACGTGGAAGACATAGCCAGTGATGGTGGCGCCATGCTGGACAGACGCCGCAGCGGTGAATTGGTAGGTGGTGTCGTTTTTGTTGATAGCAAGGCCGCTACAGCTTGCCACTGGCGTTGGCTTGATGACGGATGGCGGCGTGCTACAGTTTGGATAGGTACCGACCTGGCCGGGTGGGCAGACAGGTGCTGGTGGCACTGTCTGGGTAATGAGGTTACCACAGTTGAGCATAATAGCGAACCAGCCAAACTTCGCTGAGTGGCCAACGAATGCCCGGTAGGTGAAGTTCCCCCACAGGTGGTGTGGCCGGTAGTAGAAGTTACGCATTCCACCTTGCGCTGCCTTCACAGAATACACGCCTTCGCCCTGAGCGGCGCTAAAGTGCGGTGTCATCCCCCACGAGTAGGTACTCTCGGTGCTGCGCCGGGTCTCCAGGCGAGTTGTCGCTTGCTGCAGCTCGGCACGGGTAATGCCGATGGTGCTGTAGAGGTCGCGGATGTTGTTGGTGTTGGCGTCGTAGTGTGCCATGAGCTGCGAGCCGTTGCTAATACCGCCATAGATCATATCGCTTGGGTCGGCAGCGTTAGCCGATTCTGGTGGTGCAAGCAGCGTGAATGACTGCACGACGAGTGCGAGCGCAGTAAAGATCAGTCCCAGGCGGCGCGTCGCTTCCTCTTTGCGTAAGCGCTTCGCGTAGAAACCCAGTTGGCCGACGATCGCCGGGCTGAGCGATAAGTTTGATACGAGTTTCCGAAACATGATGTACCCCCATAGACCATCAATGTTAGCTAAATGTTCTATGTATATTCTAGCAATGTGTTGCACGAAATGCAATTGTTTATTGGTCGTGCTGACTAGTACATGATGCAGGCCTGCGGCGTAGCTCGTCTTATTTGACAATAAGCGCCAACCTAGAGAATAATATGGAATATGGCTCGCTCTGCTCGCTCACACCATCCCGATGACTTCGCGCTCAATATTGCACATGACGAGCTCGATCTCTTTCGCTGGTTTCTATTGGTGTATCTGCTGGGCAAGCCGATTCAATCACCGGTGGCGGTGCAGACCTGGCGTCTCTTGGTGGAGAACCAGCTCGATACACCGTGGGCGCTGCTTGCGGTGGAGCGCAGACGCCTCGTGCGGCTGCTGGATGAAGGCAAATACACGCGCTATGATGAGAAAACAGCGGCGGCGCTGCGGCTCTGTGCGCAGCAGCTGATTGATTGGTATGATGGCTCGCTGATGCTGCTGATAGAAAGCAGCCCGTGCGAAGCCGAGTGCGCCAAACGCCTGCAAAAATTCTACGGCGTCGGGCCAAAGACGGCAGAGATTTTCTTGCGTGGCATAGAGGAGCTATTTGCTCAGCGTGTGGAGTGAAGATATAATGAGAAAATACCAGAGGTAAGGAGGAGTAATGCCTTATAAATTTCGGAAAATAGCACACGCGGTAACTCAGTGGAGTCGGCAGCACTGGCGGGGGTTGACAGTAATTGTAGTGATTATTATGGGGCTGTGGCTCAATAATACGAGTCTCTTTGTGCCAGCGCAGCACCCACGGATACTCGCTCACCGAGGCCTGGCGCAGACCTTTGACTACAGCAAAGTTGGTAATGACACCAACACAGCGGCCATTATGGATAAGCTCGAGCACCCCTATCTTGAGAATACGATCCCATCTATGCGCGCCGCCTTTGATCATGGTGCGGATGTGGTGGAGCTTGACCTCAAGCTGACGAAAGATAAGCAACTCGCGGTCTTCCATGATGCAACACTGGAATACCGCACAGAGGCCAAGGGTGAGATTGGCAAGTACACGATGGCTGAGCTCAAGCAGCTCGACATTGGTTATGGCTACACGGCGGATGGTGGCAAAACCTTTCCATTCCGTGGCAAAGGGGTGGGCTTGATGCCCACGTTAGATGAGGTGCTGGCAGCCTTCCCGCGCAAAGATCTTCTCTTACATGTTAAGGACGGCAACCACCAGACATACGAAGTGCTGTGGGGCAAGCTCCGGGCAATGAACCCGGAACGCTTCAAGCAGATGACGGTCTACGGCAACGATGATGGCATTGCCTGGCTGCGTCAACAAAGCGCGACGCTGCGTCTCTGTTCCAAGACGATGATGAAAGCCGGGTTGCTGCGTTACTTGGCGGTTGGCTGGACGGGTTATGTGCCGCACGAGCTGCACAATATGGAGCTGCATATTCCGCGGCGCTATGCATCGCTGCTATGGGGCTGGCCAGGAAAATTTGTCGACCGGATGGCGGCGGTAAACACGCGAGTAATGTTGGTCGAAGGCGATGGACAGTGGTCAGCTGGATTTGATACAGCAGAAAGTGTGGCGCAGATACCGCCACAGTTTGGCGGGTATGTCTGGACGAACCGGATTGACCGTGTACAGCCAGTGCTCGCGCGGCGACGGTGAGTTTTATACACTTGGGTGAAAGGAGATAAGATAGGTGACAGATGCGCGCGTCTTGTTCTTGAGTAGTATACCGAATAAATCATTATTGTAATTCATTTACATTAGGTGTAATCTATGCGATAATGTTGACGAAGGAGAAGTATAATGCACACACAATTTGATGCACTGATTATTGGTTTTGGTAAGGCAGGCAAGACGCTAGCGGTAGCGCTCGCCGGGGCAGGTCAGCGGGTAGCGCTGGTGGAGCAGTCGCCGCAGATGTATGGTGGGACGTGTATTAATATTGCGTGTATTCCGACTAAAACGCTGGTGAGTGCGGCAGCGGCCGGCCAGTCGATCGATGAAGCGTTTGCGCGCAAGACAGCGGTCGTAACGAAGCTTAATAATAAGAACTACCACATGCTCGCGGATAACCCGGGTGTGATGGTTATTGATGGCAGTGCGTCGTTTGTTGATGCGCACACGGTGAGCGTCCAGGCGGGTGAGGAGCATATTGAGCTGCAGGCAGATCGGTTGTTTATTAATACTGGTGCAGTGCCGGTGATGCCAGTGATTGCTGGCCTTGAGCAATCAGCCCATATCTATACTAGTACAGAAGTGCTCAACCAGCAGCTCAAGCCACAGCGGCTGGCGGTGATTGGTGCTGGGCCAATTGGCCTGGAGTTTGCCTCTACCTATGCAGCACTTGGCACAGAGGTCACGCTCTACCATCGCCGGGCGCAGCTGCTTCCACACGAAGAGCCGTCTGTCGCGCAGGCAGTTGCCCAAGCTCTGGAGGAGCAGGGCATAACATTGGTGCTTGGATCAGACATACAACAGGTGCGCGACACAGACCACGGCGTTGCGGTAATGAATGGCATAGATGAGCAAGTGTATGATGCTGTGCTTGTGGCGGCTGGCCGCCAGCCTAACACCAGTCGGTTGAATCTAACTGCCGCTGGTGTGGAGACTGATGAGCGTGGTGCGATTATCGTTAATGACCAATTGCAGACCACTCAGCCGCACATTTGGGCACTGGGCGATGTCAATGGCGGGCCGCAGTATACCTATGTGTCGCTCGACGACTTTCGTATTGTGAAGAGCCAGCTCCTTGGTGATGGTAGCTACAGGCGGGCGCAGCGTGCAGTACTGCCTCATGTGATATTTATGCAAACGCCATTGGCGCGCGTTGGCCTGACCGAAGCAGCAGCTCGCGCGCAGTATGGCGATGATGTGAAGGTTAAAGAGCTGCCAGCTATGGCGGTGCCGCGCATGCATGTTGATAATAAAACAACGGGGTTACTCAAAGCAGTGGTCCAGCCATCGACAGGCCATATTCTTGGCGCGACGCTCTTTTGCCAGCAGGCGCCCGAGGTGATCAACACCGTCAAAACCGTGATGGATGCTGGCTTACCCTACAACACGCTGCGCGATCAGATATTCACTCACCCAACGGTGAGTGAGGCGTTGAATGATTTGTTTGCCATCTAGGAATAGCAAGTCGTGTTTGCTATCTATAATGAAAATCTCCCCATGCATGGGGAGATTTTGTAGTTACTAAGGTGGTTGTTATATAAAATCAGCAACATCATCGCCGCGTGTCATTGCAATCGTGTCTTCTATATCCAGTTTGTCTAGGTTGTCGTGTGTGCTTGGGTCGGCTGCTTGTGTTTGTATGTAGCCATCAACGAACGCATCAATATCTGCTAGTGATGGAGCAAGTATTAATGTTTCGCGATCGAACATATTGCTCACATCACTAAGACGGTCGACGGTAGCATCACGGCTGTAGCGGATATCGGTGTAGGTTTCGGTATCTAGGTGGCGGATGGTACCACGTGAATCAAGCGCAAAATTCTTAGCCTGGGCGTCGCCATGAATAAAGCCATGGTTGTGGAGCTCTGCCATAGCACGGCCCGCTACCTGGTACATAGCCCGGCGAGTTTCTGCTGGGGTGTTGGGGTTCCACAGGTAGTTATCGAGCGTGTTAACGTTATGCTCGTAGCGGGTTAGTACGCCAACGCGCTGCGCCCCACGCGGGGTGTCTTCTGCCCGAATAAAGCCAAGTGGTGTGTAGGTTTTGTGCTCGCCAAAGCGCTCGTTCACAGCCTTGGCTGCCAGGAACTCGCGGCTGGCCGTAATAGGGTGCACGTATTTAACGGCTACCAGCTCGGTGATGGTGCCGGCTTCTGGCTGTGCCAAATGCAGCTGCCCAAAGGCAACCTCGGTACGGCTATGCTGGCGGCCGCGCTCCAGGCCGGGTACATGGTTAAGGCTGTGGCTGCGAATATATTGGTCATCAATGGTAGCGTGTATGCCAGAAATTTCTGGCGGCAAAAGCACCAAATCGCCAGTGGCAAGGCTGCCAAGTTTGCGTACGAGCCGCTCGTTACGGAAGTCGTGTTCAGCAGCGGTTTCGCTATTGGGAATGTATTTATTCTTAAGATAGTCAACGGCACCAACCGGCTGAATTGGGTCGCCATCAATGATTAAGTTTGGTGCAATTTTTTCACTCATATCGTTATATTTACCATGAATAGAGTTATTAGTCAATGAGTTATAACCTGAATACAAAATCTATTATCTTGTTGTTTGCTCTTTACTGCTTACTACTCTATATCGATGAAACACGAAGGTGTAATAAGTTGGTCGTAATCCAGTGCAAGAGGTTGATATTTGGGAAATGTTAGTTCTAACAGTGATCTACCTGATGGAATGTGGCGTGGAGTGTGAGAATACAGAGGAATTTTGAGATTCAAATAGATAATTGACAAGGTCGCCACGTATCTCGTACAATAGAAATCCTAGACAATAAGGAGGATAAATGTCAAATTCAGAGAGAGAGAGAGAGCTTTACTAAGCAATGCTGAGCAGATAGATACTGGTGAAGCTGCGGTTGAGCATGGCGATCAACGACGAAGACACGCTATAGGGGTGGTGGCAGCAAAAGGAACCGAAATGGTGCCGGTTATTTCTCGTTTTCAAGACTGGCGGGAGAAAAGGCAGGAAGAAAAGTGGAAGAAGCGGGCGGTTGCCTACAAAGAAGCGAGGAGAACCCTTTATGGTCCGATAGCAGACTATGTTTCTTTCGGTCTTCGTGGTGCTCGCCCAGGAACAATGATTAATATTCCACTAGTACTCCCTGCTACTCGGACACAAGTAGCCTACGAGGAGAGAATGCGCCAACAATTGATGACTCCAGAGGGGCGAGAACAGCACGACGACCTTCTCGAATTCCTTACACAAGAAGACGAAAAAGAGCGGCGTTCTTGGAAACAACAAGACCAAGATGATGAAGTGCTTTAAGGTTATTAAATAACAAAATTTCTATAACTCTGAATTGTATCACTGTATGGTGATACATAGCTACGCTGCCCGAAACTCATACACAAACGCACCTGTCCTTTGTGAGAGACAGATGATGTCTAGATCTGGTGAGCTGTGCTTGTCTGGGAGTGTTTGACCAAGATAATGGAAGCGAATAATACACGAGCTATCTGGTGTAGCGGCCGAGCTCAGCAGAGCATGCGCGTGGCCAGACACGTGCTCTGAAGGCTTAAGCGGTAATGTGCGCCCAAGCTGCGAATATGCCATCCACCCCGTGCAGCCAAACGCGCAATTGCGAAATGGCTGGCTAGCGAGCAGACGCTGACGCACGGCTGCATCTGTAATCGTGCCAATGACGATACCGCCTGGCCCATCAATATTAATAAATTCACCGCGGCTCAGGGCAATGTCGAGCGACTGCGTGGCCTCGCTTTTCACTCGCTGCGTGAGCTCCTTCGTCGCATTCGTCCAGAGTGGTTCGGGTTGCACTGCGTGCAGGGTAGCGCTTATGCCAACGCTTACCACAATGAGTAGCATAATTACCACAAGCGGCAGCCACATATGGTGGAGAAGAGTGAGAAAGGCGGCGAGTGTATTGCGCATGTATTTCATACATATTAGTATATATCAGGCGCTGGATGCTTGCAATGAGGGCAAAACGATGGAGTAGTTAAGGATATATTGTCGCGCTGCATGTGTTATTTTGTGCCAGCAAGGTAGATTTCTTGCACCTGAGCGTCATTTAGAGCGGTGGTGTGGACAGCCCCAAACTGCATCATGCCAGTAAAGAATGTGTTGGTGCTGTTGATAGGTGTGTCATCGCCATTACGCCACTCGCTAAAGCGTCCACAGCCAAACTTCCAGTAGCCGCGGAAGTTTTGGGCCTGTGTGACACTCGGGTCGTGAGCAACCAGTGCGCCATCGGCATAGAGCCGCATACCTTGTGGTGAGAGTGAGGCGGCGACGTGGTGCCACTTGCCATCGGCGTAGTTTTTGCCGGCTGGTGAGAAGACTGAACGTGTGGCATTGGGCCACACCGCAAAGGCAATGCGCCCTTGCTTGTCGAGAAAGAGGACACGGTCTAAGCTTGGGTCAGCGCCATTGTCCGGTGTGCTAGTAAAGCCAGCAATGCGCCCATTATCTGCCCCATATTTGCTGGTATTAAACCAGACAGAGAGGGTGAAGGTAGTGGGGTTGTCGATGGCTGTGGGGTAGGCGAGACAGGTGTCTTTGAAGAGGGTACTGCGCACACGGTCGCGGCGGCAGGCAAATGACTGCGAACCATGAGCGGCGGCCGTGCGAGTGAGCCAAGCGCCCTTGTTGTCATTACCAGATAGGTCGCGCTCGGTAGTGCCAGTATCGAAGAATGTCATGCCGTAGATGAAGAGCGCCTGCGAGGGGGCGGTAAGCTTAGTGGCATCAGTGCAGTTGTAGAGCACTGGGCGCGCGATATTGGCATTGTTGTGGATCGTACCCGAAAAAGCCCCGCTCGTTAGATAAAAATTATGAAAGATAATGAAGCATATCCCTAGCAGTGTAATAATTGCTGCGACGATGACAGAAGTGATGGGCAGTGGTTGCGGTGCGCTATCGGCTGCAACAGGCCGAGATAGCTGGCGAAGGCCATAGAGCATTAGCCCAAAGGGGACAAGACAAATGAGCATAATACACAGGATAACCCATACCGTGTAATGAATCGTTGGCATGAAAAAATACTGCCCGTGGCTATTTTGTACCGATACGGTGATGGTGGCATCTTGGCCGGGGTAGAGCACTGTACCAACTGCGTCGATTGGGAAGACGCCAGTGTTGACGATGTGCATAAGGGCGCCTTTGTCTGAGGGGAGAACGCTGAGCACACTAAAGTTGATCCACGGATGAAACCACAGCGACACAGCGCAGAGCACCAGCGTCATACCAATAATCCGATAATACCAGCGCCATGTTGGGCGAGCTCGGCGGGTGGCTAGATGAATGATGAGCCAGCCTATTGCCACCCACGGCACCATCAGCCATACCCAGCCAAGCCAAGGGTTGATGAAAATTGCTTTGCCAATGATGGCGCTGCGCTCGATGGGGAGTGGATCGGCCGCGTGGTTGAGGTCGCCCTTGGTGAGGATGCGCTGGTTGGTGATAGACTGAATCCGATGAGTATACGTCCGGCCGTGGCGCCGGAAGGTGATGATATCGCCAGGGTGGTAATTGCTAGCTGGCTGGGTAGCGACGAGCGAGCCAACTGGTGCGGCAGTGGCCATGCTCGGCGTTGTGACAAAAAAGATACGCATGCCAAGGGCCATCATCACGGCAACGAAGCCTCCAAGACAGAGGCTTAGGATAGTGATGATAATCATTCGTTGCCGCGGCATGCGCATCGTCCTACTCCAGAGGAATTACGCGCCAAATGTCCACGTCAGTGGTTGCGAGACCTGCAAACCTTGGTAGGTTGGGCCAGCGCTGGCGTCGAGCGACACCTCAAAGGTGATCGGCACACTCTCGCCAGCGTCAATGGTTGCTTTGCTGAGTTTGGCGAGGAGGTCAATTGCACCGCCTGTTTGCAGTTGTGCGGCAGTACCCGTAAAGAGCGTGCTGCTGCCTGACTTGATGGCTACCTTAACCTTGCTGCAGAGGTCGGTTGCATTACCTGCGAGAGAAGCACCAGGGACTTTGGACTGGCTACATGCACCAGGGTTGAGGCTAAAGGATGTTGCGGCCACGCTACCAGTGTTTTGCAGAGTAATGTTGGTTGTTTTGGCTGGGCCACCAGCAACGAGTGCGGTATCGGCGCCACCATATTTGTTAATGGTAGAGCAGGTGGCAGAGTTGGTCGCCGCGCCGGCACCATCTGTGCTATTGCAGGTGTAGGTGCCCGACGTCTCCTTCATGGTGAGTGTACCGGTTGAGGCGCTGTTGACGGTGTTTTGGATGCTTGCCGCAAAGCCCGCGAAGGTTGGCGTGAAGGTGAAGGCGACGAGCAGTGCACCGACGATCCCTGTTGAGATAAGGCCAATCCGCTTCTTGCCCTGGCCGGTTTGAGTTGCAATCATAAAAATCCCCCTTATGGTTATATTAACTATAAGTGTACCAAAAGCATGAGCGTTATACAAGAGAGTAGGTTACTGATTGTTGTGCGTATAGTGTAATAGCTAAATTTATTAAATCATCAGATGTAAGCGGTAGCTCTGTTGGCCTGCTTATTCTTCCTTTGGGGTGACAGAAGGATCAATTTGGTATTTTCTATAGATTGGCCTCTTCCATTGATGTCAAAAGCCTGATGAAGTAGACAGTAGATTTTTCCTCGATGTATGGCAGAGCAGTGAGAGAAAGGTTGCTGCAAGAAATCTTGCTCGTATGGACATATCATGTCTGTACCTCTGTTTTGGTATAGTGGCACGAGTGAGAGAATGGGCCGTAATACTGTTATACCGCTAGTCTATCTGCGCAGCTCCTCGCAAACCTGCTATAATAGAATATGAGTAGAAAGTAAAGAGGCGTTATCGTCCAGGATAGCGCGAGCGGAGGTCGGAGCGATATGGCAATCAGTCAGGCGAAACTAATTCAGGCAGCGCGGCGGGTCTTTGCCCAGGATGGCTACAAGGCGGCATCGATCGTGGAGATTGCTCAGGTGGCAGGTATTGCGGTGGGCGGCGTGTATTTGCTCTATCCGTCTAAGCTGGAGCTCTTCCTTGCGGTCTATCGTGCGGAGGATGAGAAGACGAAGAACCGGATTGTCGGGCGGATCGATTGGTCGCAGCCGCGGGCAGCCTTCGCGGCTTATCTACGTGCCACGACGCAAGCCATGCGGCGTAATAAAATCCTCGCCGAGTGGCAGAGTGATGTGCCTGGCGAGCAGGTGCGCCAAGCCTACCAAGACGAGGTCAAGCAAGCAGGAGCGGGTCATAGCCTGGCACTGCGTGGTGAGTTCTTTGCCGAGCAGGTGCAGCAGTGGCGCCGCGACGGTTTATTGCGGCCAGGCGCGACCGACCAGATAATCGGTGAGCTCTTTACGGCGGTGGCAGCGATTGATGCACTGGAGGGTATCGCCCCAAAGACGATGAAGTTTATGGTTGATGCGGTGCTCGAGCAACTGTTTGTCGGCGAGTAGCTGTTGTAATACGCCACTGTAAGATAATGAACTGTGCAGAACGCAGAAGCAAACCTGTCGTATTATTTGCAATTATCACCGCTTCATCGTATACTTATCACTAGTATGTTGCAATATCTTCGTTCGAGTGAGGCAGATCAGACGATTACGCCGCGTGATACGCTGCGGGTTGGGTCGTGGCTGCGCTGCGAGAAGCCCAGCAGCGAGGAGATCGACAAGCTTCTAGCGCTTGGTATGGACGAAAATATCATCAAAGATGCGCTGGACCCACACGAGGTGCCGCGGGTTGATTTTGAGGATGAGTGGACGTATTTGATTGCCCGTTTGCCTGATACGGACGATGACTTTAACGACTTTACGACGCCAATATTGTTTGGCATCCACAAAAACTACGTGGTGACACTCTCGCGCGATAGCCTGGGCCGGCTGTGGCAGCCCTTTGTCGACAAGACGCGGATGAATACGGCGCGGCGGATTGAACTGGTGGTGGCGATGATCGAGGCAGTGTCGCTGCAGTACCAGCGGCGAGTGGCAACGATTAACCGGCAGATGCGAGCAGCCACGGACGACCTCCATACGCTGCGGGCACGCGATATCGTGACGCTCACCGAGTATGAGCGCAAGCTCAACGATTACCTCAACGCGCTGGTGCCAATGAACTGGGCGATTGAGCGCTTGATGGCAAACCGGAGCCTCCGCCTCAAAGAGGATGATAAGGATGATGTGGAGGATATCTCGATTGATTTGGAGCAGGTGATTGCACGTTGTAAGTCGCTTCTGCGCACCATCACCAATGTGCGTGATAGCTATCGCGCCGTGATGGACACGCGCCTGAACGAGACAATCCGCTTACTAACGGTGATCACGGTGGCGCTGACTATCCCGACGATGATCGCTGGGCTCTACGGCATGAATGTGCCGGTGCCCGGGGCGGATGACCCGACGATGTTTTGGAAGATTACCGCTGTGAGTGTGGTTGCCGCGATGGCAACAGGGTATTATTTCTTACGCCGGCGGTAGGGGCTATTGCACCCCACCCGCCTTGAGCAATGTCTTCAGTCCGTGCTCGCCGCCACCAAAGCCACTGGTGGTGTAGTCGTTGACGATCATGTAGGGCAGGCCAGTGACGCCGAGCTTGAGGGCGTGGCTGGTGTTTGTAGCAATGTCGGCTTTGTGCTTCTCATTCGTCACGCAGTCGCGGAAGGTCTCAACGTTGAGCCCAATAGCTTCGGCAGATGTTTCGAAATAGCTGACGGGGAGAAGCGGAATTTCTTTGGGTACGGCAACGCCTTTGACGCCAATGCCTTTGTCGAAGTAATCGGCCTTGATGCGGGGCACAATGTGGTGTGTGTATTCCCAATATTTATGCTGGTCGGCCGCGCAAAAGGCTGCTTCGGCACCACGTTCAGTGTTAGGCACGATATCTTTGAGAACGGCAACAATCCGGTGCTCGTAGCGCAGTTTGCCAGACTTAATGTACTGCTGCTGGAAGTCTGCAGTGTTTGTGGCGGCCTCGACCTGCGCGCAGAATGAGCAGAAATAGTCGGTGTAGTCGACGAAGACATTGGGCGCAGTGTGGCTACCCTGCGACATGGTGCTGTGCCAGGGTTCACCTTTGCCAATGTGCTTGTTGGGTGGGCGATTGATGAGATTGTAGGCGAAGAGGCTGATGATTGTGACGACGACAATCCCAAGCATGATATGAATCAAGCTAACCCCTGTTTGTTGTGACTGCATGATGCTCCTCCTGCTGAGCTAATGTTATGTAGATAGCGGCAATCTGGCCCGATCGATAGAGTGAAAAGAGGCTGAGCCCAAGGGCAATGATAAGCACAAGAGTGCTGGCAACCGTCGCGGCCGAAGCGGCCGCCGCTCCCGAGAAAAATACTGCCACGATGGGGAGAATGAGCGATGTACCACAGGGCACGCAGCCCAGGCCAATTGCCGCCGCGACAGAGGCAATACCGCTGAGGCCGAGCTGCTGCGTGGTTTGCTGGTTGCGCTTATTGTGCCGAGCAGTGAAGATAATAAGCGCGAGCGATACACCTTGCAAGATCGAGACAAGTACAAGCAATGCACCTGTCAGCGATGTCGCCGCCTGCCGAGCAATCTCGGCAAACATCGTCCCAATCACGCCAAGTTTATCGACAAATGGTAGGCGAGACATAAGCAGTGCACCATAGAACCCACCATTAGTTAAGAGAAAAATCAGCCAGGCAAAGCCAAGTGCACTAGCGAGCGCACCAACCGCATACCATGGCCGATACAACACCTGGCCAATACCACTAAGTGCGGTAGGGATTGTGTGGCGAAGCGAAGAAAGGCGATGTTTCATCAGTGTCCTTATTATACCACTGAGTGCTATAGCCCTCTGTGGTTATCCTATCGACGGCTACTCTGTGACGCCATAGCCAAGTAGGCCAGTATAGTTGCGCTGTTGGTTCGCAAAGACACGTATCTTGTTATTCTCGTTGCCACCAACAGTGGTGAGCATGCCATCGTCATTGCGTAGGATGATGTGCGTGTGGTCGCCAAAGACGGGCGAAGCGCGGTAGATTGCTACGTCGCCAGGGCGGGGCTGGTAGCCACTATCGGCTGGCTTGAAGCGACCTGCTGACTCGTAATACTCACGCAGCGTAAAGGTGCCCGGAATGCGCCAGCTACCAGTGTGTGGGTTCTTGAGCGGCGCACCAGCCTGCTGCATCGTCCAGCTGACGAAGTCGGCACACCATGCCTCGTGCGCTCCTTGGCTATATTTCGTACCAGCGGGCTGAGCGGCAAACTCCGCTTGGGTAAGCTGGATGACCTTGCGGCGAGTAGGGCTGAGGGTATGCGTGTCGACCTCAGGAAACTGGGCGAGCCCTGGCGAACGATCGAGCGTGGCCACATGCGACGTGCCCTGGAGCTTGTAGAGGATCTTGCGCCAGCCAATCGCTGTGCCAACAATGCCGCCAACCACGAGAAGGATGGCAAGGCAAATGGTGATGATTTTTGCTCGGTGGCTGAGAGGGAATAATCGCTTCATATGTATAGTATACACCGCATGGTGATGGGATGCTTGTTGGGTAGTTGCTGTCTGGATGGCGGTAGAGGTGTTTCGGGCTATCGATGATATGTGTTTATTTGCACACTACTTATAACTCGGATAAATCAGTAAGTTCTTGCGTATTACGATACCCGAGCAGTCGAGAGACTTCCTCATCCTTGAGTTCCGCATAGGCCTTATCAGCTTCTTGTTGTGCTGTTTCTTGTGCCCTTGCTGCTGCTTCTGCTGTTGCTTCGTCTTCTATTTGTTTTTCAGTACGAAATCGTTGTTCAGCGTAGATTGCGGCAAGAGGAAGGTCAATCGCCTTTCCCAGTCTTGCTTCAAGTGATTTCGCAAGAGGATACGATAGCCTTCTATTCTCTGGGGATGTTTGATTTTTTGGTAGGCGAGAGTAATATCACGGTCATTATCCATAAGGTAGTCAAGAATTGTAGCAATAGCTCGCTCCCTTTCATCGCTAGAGAGTCGATATGGAGGGGTTGTTGCTTGGTTCTGTTTATCAATATGTCTATATATTTCGTAATATGCGCTGGTGACGGCCTCATGATTTGTTCCAATCAATTTCTTGAGCTGGTGGGTTTGATGGCGAGCTTGCATACGAATAATAGGGTCATATCCCTTAGCTGTATCTCGTGCGATTCCTGCAAAAAAGCCACCAAAGCCTCCCGGGACTGTACCGAGTAGACTAGCCGCAAGAATAGTAGGGGCTCCTGTCTCTATACTGCTTACACTACTGTAGGCAAGGCCACCTGTAACACACATACTGAGTGCTATTGATCCGAGTGTTATTTCGCCAATGGCGTCATGCTTGAATAATTTCGTAGCCTCTGGCAAAACCTTCCCATTAACAATATAGCTTGCGACAGCATCTGGACCAAATTTAGCAACATCTTCCTGAGTGCAACCCGCCCAATAGTAGTTAGTGTCTGTCGTGTAATCTTCGAGATCGCTGTCGAAATGGGTGTAGTTGTGTGGTACAAGTGCCATGATGGTTTCCTTTGGTGATGATGTGAGATAACGTTACTATCTATCGTAGAAGGTGGTTGCGTTACTGTCAAGGTTATATATTATTCGTCTTTCGCTTTCCTCTCCTCTATGCTATAGTTGAGCCCAACGGATGGTTGTTGGGGTATAACAGGGAGTGATTTAAGCAGAGGCCCGTTTGAGTGTGGGGCTCGTAGCATAAGAAAGGAGTTTTATGACTCAAACCAAACCAATCATAACGGTGGATGGCCTGACCAAAGCCTATGCTGGCACGCCGGTGGTGGATGGGATATCCTTCACGGTTAAGGCGGGCGAGATTTTTGGCTTGCTGGGGCCCAACGGCGCTGGTAAGACCACGACGCTCGAGATGCTGGAGGCGCTGCGGCCGATTGATGCTGGCCGGGCCACCATTGACGGCATTGATGTCGCCAAGCAGCCTAAGCAGATTAAGCAGATTATTGGCATCCAGCTGCAGTCGACCACCTTTTACGATAAGCTCACCCTGCGCGAGCAGCTGCGCATGTTTGCCAGCCTCTACGGCCGGCGCGTTGATGCCGATGCGCTGCTGGCCAAGGTGCAGCTTGGCGCCAAGGCCGGCAGCTATGTCGAGCAGCTAAGTGGTGGGCAAAAGCAGCGCTTTGCGATTGCCGCCACGCTGGTGAACCAGCCCAAGGTGCTGTTTTTGGATGAGCCGACGACCGGCCTGGACCCGCAAGCGCGGCGCAACCTGTGGGAGCTGATCAAGACGATTCGCGATGAAGGCATTACCATTGTGCTGACCACTCACTACATGGATGAGGCCGAGCTGCTGTGTGATCGCCTGGCGATTATGGATGCGGGCAAAATTATCACCATTGATACGCCGCAGCATCTTATCGAGCAGCTGCTGGCGCGCGGCTTTACCAAGCAGCAAACGGTCGAGCCCGCCAACCTCGAGGATGTATTTATTGATTTAACCGGCAAGGCCATTCGGGAGTAGATGATGCGAGTCAAGTCATATTGGATTGGAGTATATGGGCAGGTGCGCGCCCTACAAAAGCGCTTTATGCGCGATGGCACGTCACTGTTTTTTACCTTTTTGTTCCCGCTCATCTTTTTGCTGGTGTTTGGCGCGGTTTTTAATAACCAAACCACCAGCTTTGATGTGGCGATTATTAACCACTCACAGAGCGAATTTGCCAAGCAATTTGTGGAGCGGGCCAAGGCGAATAACGACACGGTGCTGAAGGTGAAGGACGTCAAGAATATGCAGGAAGCGCGCGAGAAGCTAAAGCGCTCGGAGCTCAATGGCATCATCGAGCTGCCAGCTGACTTTGGCGAAGTGAAGCCAGCCCAAGCGGGCACTCCTGGCCAGGGCAGCAGCCAGGCGGTGCATAGTGAAGCCCAGCAACCGAATGCCCAACAGCCCAGGCAGCCAAGCGCCGCTGGCCAAGCCCACGCGCGCCCAAGCGGCACCTTGCGTGTGCTCTACGCCAAGGGCTCGGAGCAGTCTGGCAATACGCTAACGGCTATTATGGGGCAGATTGTTGATGGCATTAACAAGGGTATGGGCCAGCCCGAGCCACCACTGAAGGTCGCGGGCCAAGCGGTGGGCGATGAGCAGCTCAAGACCTTTGACTATACCTTTACCGGCCTACTGGCCTTTAGTTTGCTGAGCATGGGGATCTTTGGCCTGGCCAACCAAATGCCAACGGAGAAGCAAAAGGGTTCCTACCGGCGCCTGCGGGCATCGCCCTTTACGGCTGGGCAGCTGATTTTGGCAATGGGCATCCACTACACGATTGTGTCGCTGCTGAGTGCTGCTACGATGCTAGTGGTGGGGATGAGTGTCTTCCACTTCAACATGCGTGGTGACTGGCTGCTGGCTGTGCCGTTTATTACCCTGGCAGCGCTGCTGATGGTGGGCTTTGGCCTGCTGATTGGCGGCTGGGCCAAGAACGAGAACCAGTCGGCACCGCTGGGCAACATGGTAGCCTTCCCGATGATGTTCCTTTCTGGCACCTTCTTCCCGTCCTATATGTTCCCGGAGTGGCTGCGCACGCTCAGCCAATTCATCCCCATGACACCTGTAACCGATGGCCTGCGCCTGATCATGGCCGAGCACGCCAGCCTGGTAGAGGTACTGCCGTACGCCGGCGCCATTAGCCTATGGATGCTGGTGGTGTACATCGCGGCGATAAAGTTGTTCCGGTGGGAGTAGCGAAGTAGATAACAAGAGGAGACAACATGACGTATCAATTTATTCAAGATGCCTACCAAGCGCGGCGTGGTGGATCGTCTCGGGTGCTTGATGTGTGCTGTGAAGGCTGCGCCAAGCACGTGACGTTCTACCAAAAGGATGGCCCAGGCTCACTGCGGCGAATGTATGTTGATCGTTTTATCGATATGACTCCAACTGGTGATGAGCTGTGCTGCCCACACTGCCAGCGCGTCCTTGGTATTCTCATCACGTATGCCAAGGAAAACCGCCTGGCCTATCGGCTTTTTGTTGACGCGGTGACGAAGCGGATTGTGGCGCGTCGGCAGGTGGGATAGTTTCTGTATCGGTGGCATACTTGGCTACGCGATACACCAACTGCTGGAATGCAAATTATCGTAATAATAAAGAGGTTCATACCTGCGCGTGGGAGACTAGGCGCAGGTATTGGTTATGTTGTTTCTCTATGCAATTATCTTAATCATCCGCATGCTTGGTGGTGAGGGTGCGCTGGGGCAAGAAGAGCGCCACAAGGAAGCCCGTGGCCATAAGCGCGGCACTGATGATGAAAATCTGGTGCAGGGAGCTGCTAAAGGCATTGAGAATACGAGTGGTGTAGTCATCTTGTTGCTGGCTTAGCTGCTGCTGGGCATGTGCGCGAGCTGGAGCAGGTAGGCGGGTCATACCTTTGGCTGCACCCTGGCTAATAGCATCGCGCTGACTGTTGATGCGCAGCAAGGTATCAGCGTTGAGCTCGCCATCAAGCTGCCGAGCGGCCTGTGGTGTGTGGCGCAGCGTTTGGATATAGGGAATCTGATTGACATCGCCAAGGCTGTGCAAGATACCACTAGTGAGCACGCCCGCAAAGATAGCCGTCCCCACCGTCGAGCCAAGCCCGCGGAAGAGTTGTACGCTTGAGGTGGCAGCGCCGAGATCTTGCTGGCGGAATTCATTTTGCACGGCGAGAGTAAGGATGGGCATGCATATCCCCATGCCAAAGCCAGCGAGTGCCATGATGATTGCCTCGTGCCAGTAGGGTGAGGTGGGCTGAAGCGTGATAAGTGAGAGAATACTTGCTGCGGTGATGGCGCAGCCAATGACGATATAGCGCTTGTATACACCTGTCCGGCTGATGATCTGCCCCACGCCGATAGAGCTGATCATCATCCCGCCTACCATTGGCAAGAGCATCAGGCCAGCCTGCGAGGCGGTTGCACCAAAGACCTGCTGATTAAACTGCGTGAGGTAGAGGATCGCTCCCAGAAAGGCGGCACCAAAGAGCAGGCTAATAAGCATAATCAGGCGGTAGGTGGGGTTGCGGAAGAAGCGGAGAGGGAGGATAGGCTGGGCAGCTTTGCGCTCAAGCCAGAGGAAGATACCACCTGCAAGGGCGGCAATAGTCAGCAGTACGCCCTTGATGAGAGTAAGACTCATGCCACGGTCGATGACGCTCTTAAAGACCATCTCCGTATTGTCTACTGCCAAGACAAGTGCCGCCAGAGCAATGGTGATAAAAAGAGCGCCGAGGTAGTCTGGCTTGTGCCGGCTGTCGTGCTTGATTTGTGGGCAATAGCGGATGATGAGCGCGGTGGCGATGACGCCGATTGGTACATTGATAAAGAACGTCCAGCGCCAGTCGGTTGTGACGCCAAAAATAGTCGCACCATCGGTTAGCCAGCCACCAAGCAATGGCCCTGCTACCGAGCTCATACCAAAGGTCGCACCGATGAGCCCCTGCCAGCGACCTCGCTCCTTGGGAGTGAAGAGATCGCCAACAATAGTAAAGGCATTGGCGGTGATAATGCCGCCACCAATTCCTTGCAGCGCCCGCCATGCAATGAGCCATTCTACGGTTGGCGCGATACCGCTGAGCAGCGAGCCAATGGTAAAGATTGCCACACCACTGAGCAAAAGCGGCTTGCGGCCATACATATCACTGAGCTTGCCGGCTAGCGGTACCGTTACAGTGGTGGTGAGCATATAGGCAGTAACGATAAAGCCAAGAGAGGAGAAGCTGTTGAACTCCTTAACGATTGCGCCCAGTGCCGTCGCCACGATGGTTTGGTCGAGCGCCACGAGGAAGAGGGCGCTCATCACGGCAAGCATGACGATGAGTTTGTGACGTTTTGGCAGATGATGGAGCATAAAAATTCCTTTGTTAGTATTAGTAATTTGATATTTCTGGTGCAAAGTAGGGTAATAATGACCAAGGCTTAGCCGATGGTGAGTAACAAGTGCACATAACTCTCGCAGCGTGTGTACTCCTCCTCGCGTGGCTCGATTCCTTACGGGTATGAGAATGCGCAAGTAGAGAACCGTCAACCAAATAGTTTATGATACGCCAAAGAGAACTGTTTGTCAATTCTATGCCAAGGAGCTCAGGCACTGCACTGGCTGATTGTGCGCGATGAGCTGCACGAGATCAACCTTGGCAAGGAAGTGAGGTAAAATTGGGTGCTGCTGTGGGCTAATAAAGCCGCACTCGGCGACCTCCGCTAGGCCGTGCGTTGTGGCGGCAAGGTCAGTCGACTGGTAGTCTTGCCAGTTGGTGATGTGAAACAGGAACTCAAGCTGTTCGCGTGGCTCGCCAGCTGCTGGCGCTGCGATAGCAAACTGCTGGACGAAGAGCAGCCGGCCAATCACTGGCTCGACGCCTGTTTCTTCGACCATCTCTCGCCGTAGGCCGTCCAGTACGCTCTCGCCCAGCTCCAGCCCACCGCCCGGTGTGCACCAAAAATCTCGGCCATCGCCAGTGCGCGCTGTCAAGCGCTGGCAAAAGAGCTCGCCCCTGTCGTTGATGATAATTCCGCGTACGTTGATGTGTCTGTGCATGGTGCCTCCGTTATAGAACCGTTGATTGATAATGAATGATAGACAGCCAGTTAGATAATTATGTCTAGTATAGCAGCAGTGAGATAGATATCGTAAGGAGCGTGTGGTATTAACAGCACAAGCGATAGCACAAAATCGCAGCATGTTATATAATATTCGTATGGTCCAACCACACTACAATCATTGTGAGATACTGACAGCACCCCAGGATTATCGCCCACTGCCTAATCTAGCGACAGCGGTGCGACATGATGGCAAATATAATCGGCCTGATTCTCGTTTTTCGTCTGATCCGCTGCTGCGGGTTGCTGGTGATTTGTCGTCAATAACACATGCAGTACCCGAAAAAGATCTGGCGCGTGGTGGCTCATCGCGCCATGGAGCATTTGTTGCCCATGTGCGCTATGCTGAGCAGAAACACGATATGCCTGAAACGCTTGTTGTCAAGCCCTCGACAGTGCCAACAGCTCTTGGCGAGTTAGCTATGACGCAGTACCTAGAGCGTGAGGGCCTTGCGCCGTTCTCAGTAGATGGGCTCGTGGTTGAGGGCGCATCGGAAGGCGCGGCTGCACAGGATCGTAGCCGTGTTGCTCTGCTATTGTCGCGGTATCAGCCGGAAGTAGTGGGCTTGGATAGTCTTGCGTGGCATGAGATGAGTATGGATGATGTAGCGCTGTATGCCACCGAGGCAGCGACCGCATTAGCTGCATTACATAGAGTGGCAGTTGCGCGTGGTGATGGTTATTTGCGTAATGTTGTGCGTGTCTCGGGTCAGTCAGCCCGTATGATTGATTTTGAACATGCGGTTAGCTTCTCAGAAGTCGTTGATCAAGCTGATGGAGGAGATGGAGCAGCACAGCGCCATATAGCCGATATGATGTCGCGTGACCTCTGTGGCATGGTTACTGATGTCGCGCAGCAGGTGCAGTTGACACGCGCAGCCGAGCGCAGTACATGGCTTGATCCTGCGCTGGATGCATACTACGAGAAACTTGCGATGCGGGGGCATGATCAGCTCGTTATTGCTGTGTCGGCTGTTATGGCGGCAACGCGTCGTACCGTAAGGTAGCCTACGTAGCTCACCTCTCTTGATTTTCCCATTAGCACTCGCTATACTAGAGTGCTAGAAGCGCCTTGATTGATACGGGGCGCGGTGATAAGTAGATAAGTATTAAGAAAGGGGTAACCAATGAGTTCACCAATCAAGCCAATGGCGCATTTCGTCGTGGCGGTTAAGGAGAAAAAGCCAGAGAAGACTGCCAGCGGGATCTTTTTGCCCGAGTCGGCTCAGGAGAAGTCGGAAGCGGCTAAGGTGATTGCTGTTGGATCGGCAGTAGAAGATGTAGTGGTTGACACACGGGTGGTCTACAAGAACTACGCAGCTACCACCATTAAGCTCGACAAAGAAGAATATTTGATTATCAAGGACGAGGATATCCTCGCGACAGTAGAATAGGAGAACTAGTCTATGGCAAAAAAAGTATTTTACGATGAAGATGCGCGTCGCCGGATTTTGGGTGGGGCAGAGATTCTCTACAACGCAGTGAAGACAACGATGGGGCCAAAGGGCCGCAATGTCGTCATTGGCAAAAGCTACGGTGGCCCGAGTGTCACGCATGATGGTGTGACAGTAGCCAAAGGTATCGACATCGAGGATGTTGACGACGAAACACTAGGCTTTAAAGTAGGGGCAGAGCTCATCAAGCAAGCCGCCAACAAAATGAACGATGTAGCAGGTGATGGCACAACTACTGTGACGGTTTTGACCTACCACATTCTCAGTGAGGCAAACAAGCTGATTGCTGCTGGTCACAATCCAATGCTGCTCCGCAAGGGTCTGGAGCGCGCTGCGGCAGAGGTGACAGCGGCGTTGAGCGAGCAGGCAGAGGATATTCGCAATGACGAAACACGTGTCGCAGAGGTGGCAACTATCTCGGCGGGCGATGACGCGATTGGTCGGCTGATTGCTGATGTAATGGAGAAGATTGGGCCTAATGGTGTGGTGACGGTTGAGGAAGGCCGCGGCCTTGAGCTAGAGAGCGAAGTGGTCGAGGGCTTTACCGTTCAGCGCGGCTTCGTCAGCCCGTACATGGCAACGGATACCAAGCGAATGGAAGCGGTGTACGACAAGCCAGCCATCGTTATCACCGACAAGAAGATTTCTTCGGCGCAGGAGTTTGTCCCACTGCTTGAGATGATTGCTCAGAGTGGCAAGAAAGATCTCGTCCTGATTGCTGACGATGTGGATGGCGAAGCGCTTGGCCTGCTCGTGCTTAACCGGCTCAAGGGTGCCTTTAATACCCTGGCTATTAAAGCACCGAGCGACAAGGATGTCCTCTACGACATTGCTGCTCTGGTGGGTGCAAAAGTCATTACCGAAGACACTGGCATGAGCTTCGACACGGTTGGCCCTGATGTGGTCGGTTCGGCCCGCAAGGTGATTGCTACTAAGGATTTGACAACGATCGTCGAAGGGGCTGGTGCGAAGACGGCAGTTGATGCCCGGATTGACCAGATTGCCGTAGAGATCGCCAACGCCTCGAGCGACTACACCAAGAACAATCTCGTCAAGCGCCAAGCTGCCCTGACTGGCCAAGTGGCTGTCATCAAGGTGGGCGGGGCAACTGAGACCGAGATCGAAGAGAAGAAATACCGCGTTGATGATGCGGTGGCTGCTGTCAAGGCTGCTCTGGCTGAGGGCATCGTGCCTGGTGGCGGGGTGACACTCGTCAATCTTGCGACGAGCTACACCCACGCTGGTGATGCCGATGCGTCGGTGACCGCTGGTGAGGATTTGCTCATTCACGCGCTGGAGCAACCATTCCGCATTCTGCTGACCAACTCTGGTCTCAATGCTGATGAGTGGCTACCACAGGTGAAGGCAGCGCAGCCTGGCTTTGGTATCAATGTCAACACACCGGGCGAGCTGATCGATCTCAAAGCAGCTGGTGTGGTTGACCCCGTCCGTGTTACTAAGGAAGCACTGCAAAATGCTGCGTCCATCGCTGGCACCGCAATGACGATGGGTGCGCTCGTCGTCGACTTGCCTGAAAAGGAAGCGGCCAGTCCAGCTGGTATGCCTGGCATGGGCGGCGGTATGGGCATGTACTAAGCCTCGTTCTGCCTCGTTCTCCAAAACCCACCGCGTCTGTGGTGGGTTTTTCGTTAGGGAGAGAATCAGTTGACAGATACCCCCAGGGGGTATACCATATAAGTATGAGCAAAGATATTACCAGACGAGCACTACACCGTATCAAAATTATGAAGGGCCAGCTTGAGGGGTTAGAAAAGCGTGTGGCAGACGATGCCTACTGTATGGACATCATCATCCAGAGCCTGTCGATCCAGAAGTCGCTGGCGTCGCTAAACAAGCTAATGGTCAAGCAACACCTCGAGACACATGTGGCTGAGATGCTGGCGTCAAGCGATACGAAGCAGCGCGATAAGGCGCTCAAAGAGCTCGACCAGCTCTATGACCTGACGAACATCCGCTAGCAGCAAGCGGGTATAAGAATGGAAGGATAATGCGGTGCGCAGCACCGAGGAGTTTGCTATGGATACAAAACAGTCACAGCACCATCATATGACTCATGGTGAGCATACTCACCATGAGGGGCATGGACAGGGTGGCCATTGTGGGCATGATGCGGCGCAGTTTCGGCAGCGGTTTTGGCTGTCGCTGCTGATAACGATCGGTGTACTGGTGTGTTCACCACTACTCCAGCAGTGGCTCGGCTATACACTGCCTGAGGTGGTGAGCCGGTATGTGCCGGCCATAAGCGGGACGATCTTGCTGTGGTATGGTGGCCGAGTCTTTATCCGGGCGGGGTGGCAGGAGCTACGCCAGCGCCAGCCCGGTATGATGCTGCTGATTGCTCTGGCGATCAGTGTGGCGTATGGCTACAGCCTGCTGGTGACCAGTGGCGTGGTAGCAGGGATGGATTTTTGGTGGGAGCTCGCGTCGCTCATTACCATTATGCTTCTCGGGCACTGGCTTGAAATGGCAGCGATTAAGCGGGCAACGGATGCCGCTCATACCTTAGCTCAGCTCTTACCCGAGACGGCAGAGGTTGTGACGGAGCAATCGATTAATACAGTGCCGCTTGATCATCTGGCTGTGGGGATGACCGTGCTGGTGCGCCCGGGTGGGCGTGTGCCGGTGGATGGCCAGGTGATATCTGGCACGTCACAGGTTGATGAGTCGATGCTCACGGGTGAGTCGCACCCCGTTCCCAAGCAGCCAGAGAGTCTTGTGACAGCAGGGACAATTAACGGCAATGGAGCGCTTTATATTAGGGTGGTACACACTGGTGACGATACGACACTATCGCATATTATGGAGCTGGTACGCCAGGCTGAGCAGCGTCGGTCGCGAACGCAGGTGCTGGCGGATCGGGCAGCGGGCTATCTTTTCTATGCAGCGCTTGCTACTGCGCTGGTGACGGGCGCTGGCTGGGCGCTGGCTGGTGCATCGCTGGGTGAAGTGCTGCAGCGAGTGGTAACGGTGCTGGTGGTGGCGTGCCCACATGCTTTGGGCTTGGCGGTGCCGCTGGTTGTATCGATCTCGACTGGGCTTGCGGCACAGCGCGGTATTGTCGTGCGCGATCGCCGTGCCTTTGAGGCCGCGCGGCAGGTTGATGTGGTGTTATTTGACAAAACGGGTACGCTGACGACTGGCCACCTGGCAGTGGTTGCAGTCCATGGTGGGGACGAGGCGGCTATTCTGGCATTAGCGGCGGCGGCTGAGCATGAAGCAGAACACCCGATTGCAGCAGCAATTCGCCGCGCGGCAGCCGATCGCCATGTTGCGATACCTGCTGTGCGTGACCTCCAAACGGTGCCAGGTTATGGCGTGCAGGCTATGGTTGATGGCGTACCGACGTTAGTTGGCAATGCAGCCTTTATGCAGCAACATCAGATTGATCGAGACGAGATAACGACGGATCATACAGTGGTTTACGTTGCCCAGGTTGGGCGCGTCTGTGGTGTGATTGAGCTTGGTGATGCACCGCGCCCTAGTGCGGCAGCGGCAGTCGCAGCGCTCCAACGTCGCGGTATGACGGTTGCTATGGTAACAGGAGATGGTGTGAGGCCAGCCGATGCAATTGCTCGTCTCGTTGGTATCACTGAGGTTCACGCTGAGGTAACACCAGCTAAGAAGGCGGCGATTGTCATGGCGTACCAGCGGCAGGGGAAGCGGGTGTGCTTTGTCGGCGATGGCGTGAATGATGCACCAGCGCTTGCCCAGGCCGAGAGTGGTGTCGCGATTGGGACGGGGACTGATGTTGCCGCAGCGTCTGCTGGGATTATGCTGGTTGGCGATGATCCACAGGCGGTTGTCCGGCTGATCGCGCTGGCCCAGGCGACGTACCGAAAAATGGTACAGAACCTCTGCTGGGGAGCGGGCTACAACGTGCTGATGCTTCCCCTCGCGGCTGGAGTACTTGCACCAGTCGGGGTGGTTATTTCGCCTGCGATCGGTGCGGTGGTGATGTCGCTTTCGACGATCATTGTCGCAGCAAACGCACAGCTCCTGCGCCGTGTGGTGGTGTAAGCCGCGAGCCTCGTTATTGACAGATATTGGCTATCTATGTCATACTAGCGCGCAGTATGCTCTCATTCTTAGGGAATTTCACCGCGTCGTTTCGGGTGGCGCTTGTGATGTGGCCGTTTGCTGCACTTGTGTTGACATTGCCACTGTTATTGGTACATTATATTCGCTTTCGCCGGGTGGCGTTTGGCCGGGTAGTTATGACGTATTTGGTGGTGCTCTATGGCTTGGCGTTGGCTGCCTTTACGCTTTATCCGATGCCAGATAATGCGGCACGCTTTTGCGGGAGTCACCATATCCAACCGCAGCTTACACCACTGGCGTCAATCCTCGAGATTCCTCACGAGGGTGTGCGGGCGTTGCTACAGGTGGTGCTTAATGTTATTTTCTTTGTGCCACTGGGGGCGTTTTTGCGGGCGATGTATCGGGTGCGTTGGTGGACGGTGGTAGCGATTGGCCTTATGACGTCGGCGGTGATTGAGCTGACGCAGCTCACTGGGGTGTTTGGTGTGTATCCGTGTAGCTATCGGCTGTTTGATGTTGATGACTTGCTGCTTAATACGAGCGGGGCACTGCTGGGCTTTTGGTCGGGTTGGCTGTTGCCAAATCTTCGTGATACTGAGCGTGGGGCAACGACGATTCTTCGGCCAGGCTTGGTGCGGCGCATCGTCGCCTTTGTTGTTGATATGACTGGAGTGGCGATTGGCTCAACAATTGTGATGGTGGCGTTCACACTCCTCAATGTATTGCATTCACGACAGTGGGCTGAACAGATGCAGATGCTGACGCAAATCATTCCGTATGGCTTTATTATTCTCGTGCACGCCATCATTCCGCTGGTGGCGCAGGGGCGGACGCTCGGTGGCTGGCTAACCGGTATTTCGCTCGATGATCGGCCGCGAGGGTGGTTTCACCGCCTGGTGTACTATGCGGTGCGGCTGCTCTATATTGCGGCGCTGTCAATGGTACATCTCCCGTTTGTGCCGCTGATTACGCTGCTTGTGACGATCGTGCTATGGCGTCGGTATAAGCAGCTGCCCTATGTAGTGCTTGATCGGTACTGGCCGGCTCATCGCGCGCCAGCCACTGATGACGAGTAATCTATACCACCTCACACTTTACGTATTCTGGCAAACGGTATAGACTAGAAAGAGACAGGTAGCAAAAGCAAGGAGGCGATATGCGGACGGCAATGGTGAAGAGTGTGCTCAGTGTGATGATGCTAGTAGCTGTGTGCCAGCTAGTGATTGCGATGCCAGCCCAGGCAGCTGAGCGAAAGACGATCTCGGTCTATGTCAGTGATGAAAATTTGCCAAAGGTTGCTGACGACCATCTGAAGATGATCGATCGGCTCATTGTCCATTTTGGGCGTATTGCAGCTGATGGGCGCGTGACGCTTGATGCACTACCGCACCTCAAACAAGCAGCCACGCTGCAGCGGATTCGCGCGGTTAATCCGCGTATCTCCCTTATTCTCTCAATTGGTGGTGGTAATGATGCTGCGCGGAGCGAGTTCGATGCGATGGTGCGCCAAGCCAGCACCCGGCAGGCCTTTGTGACCTCTGTTAAGGAGGCGCTGCAGGCTCATCAGTTAGATGGGGTGGATATCGACTGGGAGTTTCCAAAGGGGAGCCAGCAGGCCGACCTAATTGCTCTCTTGCGTGAATTGCGCGCGGCAACGACCACCAGCGGACGCCAGCCAAGTGTCTCGATGACGGGTGCACCAGCCAAGTGGTATGCTGAGCAAAATAAGTTTGCTGAGTACCAGCAGTATCTTGACCAGATTGCGATCATGACATATGACATGCGGGGGTTTGGCTCGTTCAAGACGCACGCTGGTCACCATGCTGGGCTCTATACCGCACCTGATGACCCGCTCGACCAAAGTGCCAACTCGGCAGTGCAGCACTACCAAGCCCATGGTGCGCCAACAAACAAATTAATGATTGGGGCGGGGTGGTACAGCCGGCGGTTTACCTCTGTTCCTGAGGTGAATCATGGGTTGCACCAGCCTGTGGGGGATACCCAGAAGGCTGGCGAGTACCACACCACGTATGACCGGCTCGAACGAGAGTATATTAACAAGAATGGCTATACTCGCTACTGGGACGATGCAAGCAAAGCGCCGTATCTCTATAATGCTGCGCGGCGTGAGTTTATTAGCTACGACGATGCGGAGTCGATGAAGTACAAGGCAGAGTATGTCCAGCAGCACAACCTGCAAGGAATTATTGTCTGGCGCTATCTTTCTGACCCGCAGAGTAATGATGCGTTGCTGCGCCAGCTTGACCACACGCTGCATGGTAGCGCTACGCCATCGTCGACTCAGTCGCAGTCAAATCAGTCACAGAATACCACACTGCCACCGAAGGTAATGCATGTCTCACAGGCCGAGCAATCGCAGCTGGGCCAGCCGCAGCGTGACGGGGCATTGGCAGCGGCTGGTGATAATGTTCCGCTGCTCTACTATGGCGGCGCGGCGCTGGTTGTGCTGGGTGGAGTTGGCGCGGCAGTGTTTGCCAGGCGTCGCCGGCATGCCGCACGGCGTTGACAATAAATAGTTTAGCTAGTAAACTATTAGTCTATGACAATAGAAGCAACCCCAGGCGCGCAGGCGCAGCGTCAAGAATGGATTGAGCATATTACGAGCTGCGTGTTTCAGTTCAAGCAGCGCCTGGCGCACGCTCAACGCCAGACGGATCAGCAGTTTGGTTTGGCGCCTGTTCACTGGCATGTGCTGGGTTTATTGCATAGTGGAGCTATCGAGACGATGGGTGATGTGGCGGCAAAGCTATGTGTATCCAAGGGCGCAGCGACGCAGATTCTTGACGTCCTGGTGGCAAAACAGCTCGTCCAGCGCACGCCAGATCAGCACGATCGACGGGTGGTGCGCCTGCAATTGACTGCGCAAAGCCAGCAGATAACCGATCACTTCCAGCAGTATATGACGGAGACTGTTGCTGATCTCTTTGCGGTACTGAGTGATGCCGAGCTGGCGCAGCTCGACCAGCTCATTAATAAAATTGCCCAGCCGCATAAGGTGGAGCGAGCATGAAGTATATGTGGCGACTACTCTGGGGCTATTGGTGGCAGCTGGGGCTGCTGGTTGGCGCAACGTATGGCTCGGTGATGGCAACACTCAGTTTGCCAGACTTTATGGCGGCAATTATTAACAATGGCATCGTCGGCGCTGATATGGCTGTTCTGTGGCATAATGGCTGGCAGATGATTGTGGTGACGCTGGCTGGTGCAGTGGGGACGATTGTCTCAGTTTTCTTTGCGACGTGGATTGCGACTGGCCTCAGTCAGCAGCTGCGCGACCAGGTGTTTGCTCGGGTGGAGGACTACGCTGTGGCGGACTTTAACCGCTTCTCAACAGCGTCGCTAATTACCCGCTCGACGAACGACATCCAGCAGATCCAATCGACGGCGATTATGCTGCTACGCATTGCTTTGATGGCACCGATTATGGCCGTGGCTGGCCTGCAAAAGGCGCTGGCCAATGCACCAAGCCTGAGCTGGATTATCGCTCTGGCGGTTGCGGTGCTTTTGGTGGTCATTATTGGCTTGTTTATTGCGGCGATGCCCCGCTTTCAGCGGTTACAGAGCATGGTGGATAAGCTGAACTTAGTCGCGCGTGAGAACTTGACGGGCCTACGCGTCGTGCGGGCCTTCCACACCGAAGCAGTGGCGGAGGCAAAGTTTGATGCCGTCAACCACGAGCTCACCAGGCTCAACTTAGTAGTCAATCGTCTGATGATGGTGATGGAGCCAGTGATGATGCTGGTGATGAACCTCGCAAGTGTGGCGGTGGTGTGGTATGGCGCGCTGGCAATTGGTGATGGGCGCCTGGCGATTGGCAATATGATGGCCTTTTTGCAATATGCGCTGCAGGTGATTATGTCGTTCTTGATGATCTCGATGGTGTTTATTATGGCACCGCGCGCGGCTGTGTCGGTGCGGCGGGTGGCAGAGGTGCTCGACACCGAGCCATCGATTACTGACCCGGCTGAACCTCAGCCACTGGCGCCGGGTGGCACGGGGCGGATTGAGTTTCGTAACGTTACTTTTGCCTATCCAGGGGCAGATGAGCCAGTGCTCAGTAATATTAGCTTTGTGGCGGAGCCTGGCCAGACGACGGCGTTTATTGGCAGCACAGGCTCGGGCAAGTCAACATTGGTCAATCTGATTCCGCGGTTTTATGATGTGTCGGCCGGGCAGATTTTGCTTGATGGGGTGGATATTCGCAAGCTTAGGCTTACTGACCTAGCCAGCCAGATTGGCTATGTGCCGCAAAAGGGTGTGCTATTTCGAGGGAGTATTGCCAGCAATATTGCCTATGGCGCACCCGAGGCCGATGAGGCGGTGATTGCTCATGCAGCAGAGGTGGCCCAGGCGAGCGACTTTATCGCCCAGCTCGATGATGGCATGGCGAGCGAAGTCGCGCAAGGCGGTACCAATGTCTCGGGTGGGCAGCGCCAGCGGCTGTCGATTGCCCGGGCATTGGCGGCGCAGCCCCAGGTGTATATCTTTGATGATTCGTTTTCGGCGCTTGATGCACGGACAGATGCCGCGCTGCGCCGCCGGCTCGCGCAGGAGCTGGCGGGCAAGACGGTGCTGATCGTCGGGCAGCGGATTAATACAATTGCCAAAGCGGATAACATTATTGTCCTTGATGAAGGCCGGATCGTTGGCCAGGGGCGACACCAGGAGCTGATGAAAACCTGTGCGGTGTACCAAGAGATTGCCGCGTCGCAGCTCAGTGAGAGCGAGCTGGCTGTGCTTGAGCGGCCTACTTCGCTTGGCACCGCCGCGCAAGGAGGGGCGTTATGAGTCAGTCCTCGTCTGCACGGCCGCGCTCGGCAGGAGTGCGCCGCGGCCCAATGGGTGGGCCAGTCGCTGGCGGCGGGACGGAGCGAGCCAAGGATTTCCGTGGAACAGTGCGCACGCTGCTGCAGTATCTGCGCGCCTTTCGTTGGCAATTGGTCTTAGTCGTTGGCTTCACGATAATGAGTACGCTGTTTGCAATTGTCAGCCCCAAGCTGCTTGGCAACGCAACTAACCAGATTGTCGATGACTACACGCGCCTGCGTACCTATGATACTATCCACGAGAAGCTTCCTGCTGGCGTGACAATCCCTGCGGGTATGACGGGTGAGCAATTTATGGCGTCGCCCCAGGGCAAGCAGCTGGCCGAGGCGCTGCCTGTTTCGGCCCGCGACACAGTCAAGACGCTCGATCTGGGCACGCGCCCTACCTTCCATTACGATGCAATTTTGCAGATCGTCCTTTGGCTGATTGGGCTCTATGTGATCAGTGCGCTGTTTCGCTATGGGCAGGCCTGGCTCATGACCAATATTACTCAGAAGCTGACGTACCAGCTGCGCCGCGATATCTCAGAGAAGATCAACCGCTTGCCGCTGCGCTATTTTGATAAACAAACCCACGGCGAAGTCCTCAGTCGCATTACCAACGATGTCGATACAGTAGGCCAAACGCTCACCCAAAGCCTGTCGCAAATGATGAGCGCGGTGGTGATGCTAGTGGGGATCCTCGCGATGATGCTGTCGATTAGTTGGCTGCTGACTGTGGTGGCGCTCTTGGTTGTGCCACTGTCGATGGGGCTGATCGTCATGATTACGCGGCGCTCGCAAACGCAGTTCATCCGCCAGCAAGATGAGCTGGGTGAGCTCAATGGCCACATTGAGGAGATGTATGCTGGCCACCAAGTGATGCGCGCCTTTCGTGGGCAGGAGCGGGCGCTAGCGACCTTTCGGCAGATTAACCAGCGGCTTTTCTCGAGCGCCTGGCAGTCGCAATTTCTCTCTGGCTTGATGTATCCGGTGATGAATGTGGTGGGAAATATTGGCTATGTTGGCGTGGCGGTGCTCGGTGGCTGGCTGGCAATCGAGGGGCGGATTAAGATTGGCGATATTCAAGCCTTCATCCAGTATATGCAGCAGTTTAACCAGCCGATTGCCCAGACGGCGAATATTGCCAATGTGCTGCAGTCGACGGCAGCCGCGGCCGAGCGGGTCTTTGAATTTCTCAAGGAGCCGGCCGAAGCACCCGACCCGGTGCCTGCCACGACGCTGCCAGTGGTGCGCGGTGAGGTGGAGTTTCGCGATGTTGTCTTTGGCTATGATGCGAAGACGCCGGTTATTAAGCACCTCTCGGCTCATATTCGCCCTGGCCAGCGGGTGGCGATTGTTGGGCCAACCGGCGCGGGCAAGACGACGCTGGTCAATCTCTTGATGCGATTTTATGATATTGACAGTGGTCAGATCCTGATCGATGGGGTGGATATTGCCCAGATGACGCGCAGCAGTGTGCGGCAGCTCTTTGGTATGGTGCTGCAAGATACGTGGCTCTTCCATGGGACGATCCGCGACAACCTGCGCTATGGCAACCCCGAGGCGAGCAAAGCCGAGCTGTTAGCGGTGGCGCGTGATGCGCATGTCGACCATTTTGTCCGGTCGCTGCCAGGTGGCTATGATATGGTGCTTGACGAAGCGGCGACTAATATGTCGCAAGGAGAGAAGCAGCTACTGACAATTGCCCGCGCTATGCTTGCCAAGACGCCGATGCTTATCTTAGACGAAGCGACCAGCTCGGTCGATACTCGCACTGAGGTGCTGATCCAGCAGGCGATGGATACACTGATGCAGCACAAGACGAGCTTTGTTATTGCTCATCGCCTGAGCACGATTCGTGACGCCGATCTCATCCTTGTGATGAAGGATGGTAATGTTATCGAGCAGGGTACGCACGACGAGCTACTCGCCCAGAATGGCTTTTATGCGGAATTGTACCAGAGCCAGTTTGCGGAAGACGTCGATAAGCCGACAAAGTAAAGCTGTCTAGAGCTAACTGCGTCATGTGTTCATAGATATACCTAATTTTTTCGTTTTCTCCGATGTGTTCGCTTATCCCGTGTGGGCCGCTTGATGCGAGCAAGCAGGACGGCCCAATCGCCATCCGTTCTTTCGAGGACTTCAAGGATTGTATAGTGACCGGTGTTTAATTTCTGATTAAGCTCTGGCAAGCCTCGACCATCCATGTCATCGCGTGTGCCGTTAATTTTACGGATAACTAATTCCTCGATCTCGTAAATGACGCGACTTTTGCGCCAGGATACAACCGCAACCACGACAGAGGCGATTGATACAATCATAGAGAATAGTGCAATACCATCAGACAGAAGCATAGTGGTTACCGCAAATCAAATATATCCAGCGCACCAAACTTCCCTGTGAGCATGGTGCGCTCGATGATGTGCGGGGCGATTGCTTTGGAGAATTTCTTAGGGCGTGTTTTGGCGGGGAGGTCGAGCACGGTATTGAGTGCATAGACGAAGAACTGATAGCGATGTGTCCCAAAGGCAGGGTGTGGGCCACCCCAGCCTGGTTTGCCCCAGGTAGTGGTGCCTTCGATCGCGCCGTGAGGGAGGTAGTCGCTGCCAATTTCTGTGGTGGTAGGTGGAAGATTCCAAACAATCCAGTGGTAGAAGCCACCAATGAAGGGTGCGTCGGGGCTATAGCACACGACGGCGAGGCTCTGGGTGTCATCAGGGACGTCGCTGATGGCGAGAGGTGGTCGCTGGTTGCCGCCGAAGCGCGAGTAGATCTTTGGTATTTTGGCGTTGTTTTTGAAGGCGGGGCTGGTGACTTTCATGGTTATAGTATACCGTATACTGGTCATGCTCGCCAGAATAATTTCGATCAAATGGCATACAGGTTTGTGTGATAGGCGATAAAAGCGTGAAAATAGGTTTTTATATGGATATTTTCACACTTTATGCTATACTTATAGTATGGTTCGTCAGGCAAAAAAGGAAGTACTCGCCCAGCTGTTCCAGCGCTATCGAGCGTGTGCGCAGGATAATGATGCTGCTCTTTATGAAATTGCCATGAGTGAATTGCCTGAGATGGTTTATCATTCAAATGCAATCGAGAACTCGACGCTGACACTCCACGAGACAGAAGCAATTATTATGCGCGATATGATCACAAAGGATCATGAAATCCGAGAGGTGTTTGAGGCGAAAAATTTGGCATATGTTATGACACAATTGCTCAATAAACCACCCGAGAAACTAACAACCGAGCTGCTTCTTTCGCTTCACGCACTGCTTATGGCTGGTATTCGTCATGACATTGCGGGGCGATTTCGAAGTGGTAAACAATGGGTGCGGGTCGGGAGCCACGTTGGGGCAAATCCGGCGTTTGTACCGGGGCTTATTGCCGAGTTGCTTCGTGAGTATGACCAGTGTGATGATGAGTATTTTCTTGATGCGATTGCTCGATTCCATGCTGAGTTTGAGCTGATTCATCCATTTCTTGACGGCAATGGGCGGATTGGCCGCGTTATTATTAACCAACAGCTTATGCAAAAAGGCTACCCGCCAATTATTATCCAAAGTAAGCACAAACATCGCGATTATTATCCACTTTTTGATGTGTATGAGCGAACGAATCGTTGTGACGGATTTGCCGATCTTTTCGCACTTCTTTTGCAGGAGTCACTTCATAAGCGGATTGCGTTGCTGTCGTCGCGGCGTGTTATCACGGTAGCCCAGTGGGCAAAGCGACACGGTATCGCTGGTAATGCGGCCGCGAATAAAGCAGCGCGCCAGACCATTCCAGCCTTTCGGATGCGTGGGGTGTGGATGATTGGAGATGACGCTGCGTGATTACCGACCAACTTCTCCACACTTACCCAATCATCTCCGACCAAGTAGAGGAGCGTGAGCTGCGGGTTTTGCTGCGTGAGCTCGAGCGGCTTCTAGAAGCTGGCTGCCAGGGGTCGGTTGTTGAATTTGGCTGCTATGTGGGGACGACGAGTTTGTTTATTCGGCGCTTGCTTGATGCGTATCAGCACGCGGGAGCCTTTCACGTTTATGATTCGTTTGCTGGTTTGCCAGAAAAGTCGGCGCAGGATGCGAGCGCAGCTGGTGAGCAGTTTGTCGCAGGGGAGCTTGCTGCGACGCGCAAGGGGTTTTTCCAGCAGTTCAAGAAAGCCGGGCTGCGCCCACCAGTGGTGCATAAGGGCTGGTTTGCCGAGCTTACGCCACGCGATGTGCCCGAGGATATTATGTTTGCCTTTCTCGATGGCGACTACTACCAGTCGATTATGGATTCGCTCTGGCTCGTGACGCCGAAGCTGACTCCTGATGCAGTGCTGGTGGTGGATGATTATGCCAATGAGGCGCTGCCTGGTGCGGCTCGGGCGGCCGATGTGTGGCTCCAGGCGCACCCTGGATTTCGCTGTCGGGTGGAGGCGAGCTTGGCGGTTATGACCGCAAAAAAATAACCAACGGCTGGTACGCAGTTGGTAGAGTGACGATGGTATCAAGATAGGGGTGTCGTCTCCGCAGAACCACGGTGACGCCACCCCGTATCTAAATGGTAGTGGAATGATGCACTGATGTCAATAGTCTTCTTTGGCTTCGGGTCACAAATAATGTATTCAGATTGGTGAATCACAACCTAAATGTGCGCTCGATAGCGCGGAAACTTTGGCTGATTGGACATTGCAAATTCCGCCGTGTGTTTCACATTCGTGACACCTGTTATCCATTGCACTTACCTCAGAACATGCTACAATGAAAGCATCAACTATAAGCCACACAGGGGGAAAAGGTGGACGATCCAATTCATATTACATCAGAGATTGGCCGGTTGAAGACAGTGCTCTTGCATCGGCCGGGTGAGGAGCTCGAGCATCTCACGCCAGAACATTTGCAGCGCCTATTGTTTGACGATATTCCGTATCTCAAGGTTGCGCAGCAGGAGCATGATCGCTTTGCAGAGTTGCTCCGCTCGCGTGGGGTCGAAGTGTTGTACTTAGATGAACTTGCCGCCGAGGCACTCGCTGACGAAGCAGTGCGGCGGCAATTTGTTGTTGAGATGCTGGTGGCGTCAAAGCAGGACAACCAACGGGCATCGCGAACACTCGCTGAGTATTTGCTGAGCATGGAGCCGCGCCAGATGGTGCGCAAGCTGATGGCGGGGGTGCGCAAAGATGAGATTAGCCTGCCACCTGAGCAGCAGCAACTTCATACGATGGTGGCGCATGAGCAATACCCATTCTATCTCGACCCAATGCCAAACCTCTACTTCACGCGCGACCCGGCAGCGGCGATTGGCCAAGGTCTGACGATCAACAAGATGCACTGGCCAGCTCGGCGGCGCGAGTCGCTCTTTATGCGCTATATTATCGATTTCCATCCGCGCTTTGCTGGCAAAAACGTACCGGTTTGGTATGATCGCAGCCAACCATTCTCGATTGAGGGCGGTGATGAGCTGGTGCTTAATAACCACACGATGGCCATCGGTATTAGTGAGCGCACCTCACCAGAGGCGATTGAGCTGATGGCGACGAAGCTCTTTGCTGAGTCGAATTTTGATACGGTGATTGCGCTTGAGATTCCCAAGAGTCACGCCTTTATGCACCTGGATACTGTCTTTACGATGATTGACCACGACAAATTTACTATCCATCCTGAGATTCGAGGCTTTGAGGGGCGGATGAATATCTTCGTCTTGCATAAAGCAGACGGGCAGGCCTACCCAACTATTACCAAAGAACATAATCTTGAGCAGGTGCTGAGCCAAGCCCTTGGCGTGCCGTCGATTACCTTGATCGAATGCGGTGGCGGTGATGATATCGCTGCAGCGCGCGAGCAGTGGAATGACGGTAGTAATACCTTGGCGATTGCTCCTGGGGTGGTGGTCACCTACGACCGCAACTACGTCACCAACCAAAAACTGCGTGAGGCAGGCGTCGAAGTGCTGGAGATTACTGGCTCAGAGCTTGGCCGGGGCCGTGGCGGGCCACGCTGCATGAGTATGCCATTAATACGAGAGGATGTGTAAATGAACCTACCAACCAATCTAAAAAACCGCTCATTCTTAGCCCTCAAGGACTTTTCGTCAGAGGAAATCCGGCAGATGCTCGACACGGCGCACGAGCTCAAGAAGCTTAAGCGCGAGGGTGTGCCGCACCGCTTGCACGAGGGTAAGCAGGTCGCGCTCTTGTTTGAGAAGAACTCGACGCGTACGCGCTGCGCCTTTACGGTAGCGGCCAATGATCTTGGCGTTGCGCCGGAGTTTCTCGGTAAGGATGACATTCAGCTCGGTAAAAAGGAGTCGGTTGAGGATACTGCAAAGGTGCTGGGCCGGATGTTTGATGGGATTGAGTTCCGCGGCTTTAAGCACTCGACGGTGGAAGACTTGGCCAAGCACGCTGGCGTACCGGTGTGGAATGGTTTGACCGACCAGTTCCACCCGACGCAGATCTTGGCCGACTTTATGACGCTCGAGGAGCACGTTGGGCCGCTGGCTGGCACCAAGCTGGTTTTTGTCGGTGATGGGCGCAACAATATGGCCAATAGCTTGATGATTGGCTCGGCCAAGATGGGCATTGACTTCCGCATCTTAGCGCCAGCTGAGCTGCACCCAAGCAGTGAGCTGGTTGATCTCGCTCGGGCGATTGCTGCCGAGACTGGTGCGCAGATTACCGTGACGGATGATCGCGCCACGGCTCTGGAGGGGGCAGACGCAATCTACACCGACGTGTGGGTGTCGATGGGTGAGGAGGCGCAGTTCGCTGAGCGGATTGCTTTACTCAAACCCTACCAGGTAAATCGCGCGATGCTTGACGAGACGCACAATCCACACGTTAAGTTCTTGCACTGCTTGCCGGCCTTCCACGATCTGAACACCGAGACGGGGCTGAAGATCTACCAAGACTATGGCCTTGAGAGTATGGAAGTGACGGACGAAGTGTTCCGGAGTGAGCACAGTGTGGTCTTCGACGAAGCGGAGAACCGCATGCACACGATCAAGGCAGTGATGGCACTGACGTTATAACAAGTAACTGAGGCATAGGGGGCCTCACGTATGACAACACAACAAACACAACAAGAGAGCAAGCTGGGGTGGCGATCACTCACCGGGCTTGTTATCGGCAGTATGATTGGGGCTGGTATCTTCAATCTTGTCCGTAATACCGCAGAGTCGGCTGGACCATTGGCGACCATCATTGCTTGGCTCGTCACTGGGGTAGGGATGGTTTTCCTTGTCCTGAGTTTTCGCAACCTTGCCGAGAAGCGCCCCGACCTTGATGCCGGTATCTATAGCTATGCCGAGGCAGGGTTTGGCAAATATGTTGGGTTCAACTCGGCTTGGGGGTACTGGATCTCGGCCTGGATTGGTAACCTGGCCTATGCGGTGACTGCCTTTTCAGCACTTGGTTATTTCTTCCCGCAGCTGTTTGCTGATGGCCAGAACTGGGCCTCAGCGATTGGTATGTCGATTTTGCTCTGGGGCGTGCACTGCCTAATTCTCAGAGGTGTGCGCACGGCGAGTGCCGTGAACTTGCTTATCACGATTGCCAAGATTGTCCCGCTGATGGTCTTTCTTGTGGCGATTATTGCTGCCTTTAAGCTCGATATCTTCTCAAAGGACCTCTGGGGCCTGGCTGGCAGTAATCTGAGTCTTGGAGCGATTCTCCATCAGGTTAAGGAGATGATGATCGTTACCGTCTGGGTGTTTATTGGCATCGAGGGTGCGGTTGTGTTCTCGGGCCGGGCTAAGCAGCGCAGTGATGTCGTTAAGGCGACCTTCATTGGCTTTGCGGCCGTGCTTGCGCTCTATGTCTTGATGACCGTCCTCGCCTTTGGCGTGGCAACGCAGCCGGAGCTGGCTGGTCTTAAAGACCCAGCGATGGCACTCTTGCTTGAGAAGGTGGTTGGGCCGTGGGGTGCCTGGCTGGTCAATAGTGGCTTGATCATTGCGGTGCTCGGTGGCTGGCTGGCTTGGACGATGTTTGCGGCTGAGCTGCCCTACCAGGCGGCAAAGGTTGGCACTTTTCCGACGTTTTTTGCCAAAGAGAACAAGGTTGGCGTGCCAAAGAACTCGCTGCTGGTGACCAACGCTTTGGTGCAGTTCTTTATCCTGACGATACCGCTGACGAGTGGCTCGGTGTATAACATTGGTATTGCGATTGCGACATCGGCAATTCTCGTGCCCTATGCTTTGACGGCCTTTTACCAGCTGAAGTACTCGGCTCTCGAGAAGCCAGAAACGAAGGGCCGGGCGGCCAATATCTTGATTGGTGTGATGGCTAGTGTCTATAGCGTCTGGCTAGTCTATGCCGCCGGGGTGGAGAACCTGCTGGTGACGGTATTCTTGTATGTGCCGGGTATTGTGGTCTATGGCCTGATGCGTAAGCAGCAAGGCAAGAAGCCATTTACGGCGCTTGAGTGGCTGCTCGTCGCAGCACTGCTGGTGGCGCTAGCTTATGCGCTGCTCCAGCTGCTAACTGGTGGGCTGGATAAGACACTGGGTATTACGATGCCCAAGCTGTTTAACTAATGAGGAGCTATGCGGTGCGCCAAGAATAGGGCGCACCGCTTGGCAATAAGAGAAAGGAGTGCGATGTTTCACTATGCGATTACCCGTCGGCCAAGCCGTAGCTTGATTAACGGCATCAGCCAGACGCCGGAGAAGGGCAAGCCAGACTACGAGCGAGCAATGCAACAGTACGATCAGTACGTTGCGCTGCTCCGTCAGTGCGGCCTTGAGGTGACGGTCTTGGAGCCCAATGAGGAGTATCCGGATAGCGTCTTTATTGAGGATAATGCTCTGTGTACGCCGCATGGGGTGGCGATTTTGTCGCGGCCTGGGGCAGCAAGTCGGCGTGGCGAGGCGAGCTTGCCTGATTTGCGCCAGGCGCTCAGTCAGCATTATGACACGATTGAGCAGGTCGAGGCACCGGGTACGGTCGACCCCGGCGATATTATGATGGTGGGTGACCACTACTATATTGGCCTGAGTCACCGCACCAACCAGGCGGCGGCCGAGCAGATCACTGCTATCCTTGAGCGCTATGGCATGACGGCCGAGACGGTCGAAGTGACGGGCATCCTCCATCTCAAGGATGATGTGGTTTACTTAGACAATAATAACCTGATCGTTGCCAAGGCCTATGAGCACCACCCAGCCTTTGCAGCATTTAACAAGCTGGTGGTAGATGACGATGAGTACTATGCGGTGAATAGCTTGTGGATTAATGGTACGGTGATCGTGCCGCAGGGCTTTCCCAAGATCGAGCAGCAGATCCGCGACTGTGGCTACCACGTAAAACTAATTGATACGAGTGAATTTGAAAAAATAACCGGCAGTTTGACCTGCATGTCGTTGAGGTTTTAGGATGAGTACAATTGTGATTGCATTGGGCGGTAACGCCCTCCAAAGACAAGGTGAAGCAAGTGCGGCTGCCCAGCAGCGAGTGGCGAGCGAGACGGCGGCTCAGCTGGTGCCGCTGATTGCGGCTGGGCATCGGCTGGTGATCGTTCACGGCAATGGGCCGCAGGTGGGGAATATTGTGCTCCATGAGGAGGCGATTAATACCCCTGAGGTGCCAACGATGCCGCTTGATACATGTGGCGCGATGAGCCAAGGGGAGATCGGCTACTGGCTGCAGCAGGCGCTGACGAATGAGTTTGCCCGCCGTGGTATGCCAAACCACGCCGTGACGATGGTGACACAGACGGTGGTGGATGCGAATGACCCGGCGTTTGCAAATCCTACCAAGCCAATCGGGGTCTTTTATGCCTCCGAGGCTGAGGCGCAGCAGTCGGCGGCGGGGCGTGATTTCGTCTTCAAAGAGGATGCGGGGCGAGGCTGGCGCCGCGTTGTGCCATCACCTCGGCCGCAGCGCGTGGTGGAAGAAGGCGCGGTGCGTGCCTTGCTTGACGCTGGCTTGACTGTCGTGACAGCGGGCGGCGGCGGCATTCCGGTGGTTGAGGATGAGGCGCACGGTATGGCCGGGGTCGAGGCGGTGATTGATAAGGACTTTACCGCTGCGGTGGTGGCTGATGCGATTGATGCTGAAGCTTTGGTAATTCTCACGGCTGTCGATAACGCGATGGTCGACTATGGCACGCCGCAGGCCCGTGCGATTGGCCGGACGACCAGCCAGGAGATGCAGGCTTATGCTGAGCAGGGGCAGTTTGCGTCGGGTAGTATGCTACCGAAGGTGCAGGCCGCGCTTAATTTCGTGGCAAAGCCTGGTCGGCGCGCCATCATTGCCAACCTAGAGCATGCTGCTGCCGCTGTGGCGGGTGAGCAGGGGACGATTATTGTATCATAAGCGTCGCAAGGGAAAAGATAATGAGACACTGGTATAGAGAAGCCAGTGTCTCATTTCGTTGACTCACTTACTTGTGCGCGGCGCTTGTGCCAGGCGGCTTGAGAGGGCTGCTCTAAACGTTGGCGGTCTATAACATAGCCCCGAATAGCAAAGTCGCGCAGCACACTCGTACCCCACTGACGGAACTGGGTAGCACGCACCGAGTTGACGCGGTAACCGACCGAGATGATGGCGTCGAGGTTGTAGTGGTTGATGCTGCGTGTCACCTGGCGTGAACCCTCGGATCGAACTATCCGGAATTTCCGGATAGTTGCCTCGCGCTCCAGTTCACCAGAAGAGAAGACATTCCCGAGGTGCTCGCTGATGGTGCGCACATCGACGTCGAACAGCTCGGCTATCCGGCGCTGCGTTAGTCGGGTCGTCTGAAAAGACATATCGAGACGACGGATGTAACGATCTGTACCTGGTATGAACAAGATAAGGATAGGCTATCTCAGAAAAAGACCGGCAAGATTCCAACGCGTGAAGATTATGATAAGAGAAAACATGTATAGCTATCCTAAAAGTAAGAGGAAGGTGTTTTTAGAGCAGTAATGGGAAAAGTAGTGTCAGAGTATGGCGAAGTGTAGAAACACCATGTAAGGCTTATAAGTTACCCAAGTGTGAGTGAGTATTGTAAGTGCAGCAGTCTACAAGAAAATACAAGCTATGTCACACTGTATACTACCTTACTCAATACAATAAGCTCCTTGCCGAAGGGAAAAGAGTTTGTTTTAAGGGAATTAATCGCAACACCGCCGGCTTTGATAGGCAGATGGTTTTATGAAAATGTCAATAATGGGCTTGTAAAGAATGTGGAACACATCGGAAAAGCTGAAGGTGGAATAGAAAAATACAAAAGGACATGATATTAATTTCAAAAAGCTATGTAGTGCGTATCAGATTGGAAAAGATATTGAGATAATTGTGGAGGTGCATTTCATGATAGAAGAAAATAAAGAGATTGTGGTAATAGATGAAACGACAATTAAAAGCAAGATTCACTATATAAGAAATCAAAAGGTTATGCTTGATTTTGAACTTGCTGAAATTTATGGATATGAAACAAGAGCGTTTAATCAACAGGTAAAAAGAAATAATGAAAAATTTGATGAAGATTTTATGTTCCAATTAACTGATGAGGAAATATCTGAACTTTCAAGATCACAAAATGTGACCTTGAACAAGGGAACAGGCAGAGGAAGTAATATAAAGTACAATCCCTACGCTTTTACGGAGCAGGGTATTTATATGCTTATGACTGTATTAAGGGGAGACCTGGCGGTTAAACAGAGCAAGGCTTTAATACGACTGTTTAAGCAGATGAAAGACTTTATTATTGAAAATCAAGATTTTATCGGCTCAAAAGAATTAGTCCAAATAGCTATACAGACTAATAAGAACACACATGATATAGCAAAGATAAATGATACGATAAACACCTTAGCAACAAAAGAGGATTTGAAAAAAGTGATGGATAATTTTATAGATCCGGATACCTATAAACACTTCCTCTTGATGAATGGAGATAAGATAGAAGCTGATGTTGCCTATACTAAGCTATATAAGTCTGCCAAGAAAAGCATTTATGTCATAGACAACTATATAGGCTTAAAAACATTAGAACTGCTAAGAGCTGTAAAAGATAGTGTTGAAGTCATTATATTTAGCGATAATGTAAGACATAAAGATATGCTTACAAAAAATATTCTCCATGATTTTATAAAAGATTACCCTACCATCAACGTAAAAATGAAGATTGCAGGTAAAAAGTATCACGATCGGTATATTGCGATAGACTATGGGACAGAACACGAAGCCTTTTATCTTTGTGGAGCATCATCGAAAGATGCCGGAAATAAAATATCAAGTATTACCAAGATAGAAGAGTCATCAAAGGATATGTATCATACGATGTTTGGTGGAGTGTTACGCAATAAGAATTTGAAAATTTAACTATGTCAATAACAGATGAGGCAGTTATATAAGCTTTACGTAGGGCGGGAGAAGTAAAATCTAACGTCTTTTTATGTGCAACAAATAGAAGAAAAACTATATGCAAGAAAAAATAAAAATAAACAAACAATAGCAACAAAAACAACAAAGAAGACCAGAAAGACCATGTATGAGGTGAAATTTTTGCACCTCAAGTTTTCAAGCTCATTCGCGGCCAGTTGAAACATACAATCTTCGCCTTCAAACTTTTCAATATTGTTTTTCCTGTCTATCAATCTTCATGATAAAAGTGGTAGAAACTATGCAAGATAAACAAAAAAGATAAATGTTGCGGGAATTTCGAAGTAAAGTCGGACGGAAAAGATGGTTTTAATTAAAAGATCCTTGATGAGTCGTAACAGGATCAGTGCTCTTATGCGGACGTAAATTCCAGAGTTGCTATTGACAATGATACCAGGAGGCATATAGTTTTAGGCAGACACAGGCTAATGCCGTGTCACTCTAATCTCCGGCGGGTGGTTTTCAGGTCACACAGCGGGAGATTTTTTGTTTTGGCATTCTTTAGCGAGGTTTCCTAGTAAAGATTAATCGTATAGGGGCAGAAACACGCTATATAGGTAAAAATGGCGGTCTGTTATCTATGTAGAGTATATCCAAGAGAGTCTTATGGCGGAATACGATGGCTCTGAGCGTGTGCATAATACCAGGCGTAGATGGCTTTGTACCAACTTTTCATGAGGTTTTCAAAGTGACGGCTTGGTACTTTATTTCTCAAACTACTTGACATTTCAGTATACCTTGTATAGCATAGTACCAGGCAATAACAATAATATAGTAAGGAGTATCGAATGAGGAGAATCGATATAATCAAGCGAGCAGGGCGTAACCTGCGCCAAGCCAAGGCTCGCACAGCACTAACAGCACTGGCGATGTCGGTGGGAGCATTTACAATTGGTCTGGCGTTGATGCTGGGCAATGGCGGCCGGGCTTTCTTGACCTCGATAATTGATAGTGCCGGTAGTGCCTCAACGGTGTATGTGACGCACGCCCGTAACGAGAAGAAGTTGCCTGAATACGGCAAAAATAAGGCGGTGAATGAGAGCGGCACCCTCGTGCTGAGCGATGATGATGTCGCCAAGCTCAGTAAGCTGGATCACGTCAAGACGGTGCGGCCGTACGCGAATGTGACCCAAGTGGTGCGCTACGTAGAGAGCCCAGCTAACCACAAGCGGCTGATTGCCTCGATTAACGTCAAGAACGAGGGTAAATCATCCAAGATTGTAGCTGGTGAGTTGACGAAAACTGATGACGGTACCGACCTGGTATCTGGCCAAGCTATCCTTGCCAAGGAATATCTAGCCGACTTTGGCTTTGCCTCGGCTCAGGATGCAATCGGCAAGACGGTGACGCTCCATGCTAAGGGGCCGGGCGGGACGCATGATGTGCAGCTGACTATTGTGGCGGTCGAAACAGCCGGTATGACATCAATTGGCTACCAGCCTGGTGTGACAATTGCCACCGACGATGCGTTGCTCATCAACCAAAAGACTAAAGCCCCAGGCACACCCAATCAGTACCCAAGCGCAGTAATACGGGCGGACAGCGATGAAAACGCCGCTGCCGTTAAAGATGCCGTAGTTAAGCTGGGTGGTGGTGACTACCAGGCCCAGACCTTTAGCGAGGCCAAGGAGGGTATGCTTAGCATCATTAACGGGGCGCAGTATGCTTTGCTTGCCTTTGGTGCTCTCGCCTTGCTGGCCAGTATGTTTGGGATTATTAACACCATGTACATTTCGGTGCTGGAGCGGACGCAGCAGATTGGCCTGATGAAGGCGCTGGGGATGCGCAGCCGCGATGTTGGTAAGCTATTCCGCTACGAGGCTGCCCTGATCGGCATCATTGGTGGTGCGATTGGTGCGGGCGGGGCTAGCCTACTGAGCCTGCTCAACCCCTGGATCGTTGAGAAGCTCAAGTTTGAGGAGGGTATGCAACTGCTTCTACCCGAAGCCTGGCAGATGGTCGCCCTCGTGGCACTACTGGCCATCCTCGGCATCATTGCGAGCTACTTGCCAAGCCGCAAAGCAACCAAGCTTGACCCAATCGAGGCACTAAGGACAGAATAGAATAAGGAGAAGGACATGATTGAACTACGGCATATTACCAAAACCTATGGCAAAAAGCACAACCAATTTACGGCGCTCAATGACATTAACCTGACCATCCCGGGGGGCGCTAGCGTCGCCATCCTGGGTAAATCCGGCTCGGGTAAATCCACCCTGATGCACGCTATCTCTGGCCTGGATCGGCCGCAAACGGGGCAAGTGGTGATCGGCGGGCGAGATATCCTGCAGATGAAGCCACGGCAGGTTGATGCCTTTCGGGCACGGACAATTAGCTTTATCTTCCAGAGTTTCTTTGTCGAGGGTAATGATAGTGTGGTGAGCAATGTGATGCTACCGCTGGAGATCGCTGGTGTGCCGCGGGCGCAGCGCAGCGCCAAGGTGAACCAGGCGCTCGAGGCGGTCGGTCTGGCCAGCAAAAAGCACAATAAGGCCAAGGATTTGTCTGGTGGGCAGAAGCAGCGCCTGGCGATTGCCCGAGCAATCGTGGGCGAGCCGAAGATCCTGTTTGCTGATGAGCCAACTGGCAACCTGGATAGCGAGACGGGTGCCCAGATCGAGGAGCTGCTCTTTCGCCAGCAGCGCGAGCACGGCACAACGCTGATTATTGTGACGCACGATGCGGATCTGGCTAAGCAATGTGATTACCAAGTGGTGATCAAAGACGGGCGTGTCACACGCCATAACATCCCAGGAGGGCACTGATGAATGCAACTGACTATGCCGAGGCGCTGACGACGCAGCTGCGCAAAGGCTTCTTATCGTACTGCGTGCTGGTGGTGTGTGCCAAGGAGCCACGCTACACCAGCGAGATCATCCAGCAGCTCCGTCAGGCTGACCTGATGGTGGTGGAGGGGACGATCTACCCGTTGCTGAGTCGCTTGCAAAAGGATGGGCTCTTGCAACACGAATGGAAAGAAAGTGAGCAAGGGCCACCGCGCAAATATTACACGGCCACATCATTTGGCGCAGAGGTAACCAAGCAGCTCAAACACAATATTGCGGCACTAAGTAGTACAATAGAGAAGTTGTAAGGAGGATATCTCATGAAGGAAATTACCAATATCCACCTCGCCAAGACGCCATTTCGTGTTGAGGTTGAGGCAAAACACGCGCTGGGTGAGTATCTGGCGTCGATTCAGCAGCGGATGCATGCCGAGCCAGAAGCAATGCGCGAGATCGAAGCGCGGATGGTTGAGCTGCTCGCCGAGCGCGGTGTGACGCGCGATGGTGTGGTGACTACTGAGGATGTCACGGCACTGCGCGGTCAGATGGGTGAACCTCGGGAGTTTGCCAGTGAAGCCGAGGCAGGAGACGACGATGCTGCGCTGCGAGATGCAGCTGAGGCGGCTCTCGCAGATGGGGCACCCAAGCAGCTGATGCGCGATACAGATCATGCGTTGATCGGTGGGGTGTGTGCTGGGGTAGCGGCGTACTTTGGAATTAGCCCACTGTGGATCCGTCTGCTGGCGATCGTCTCACCCTTTATGACGTTTGGGACGGCGCTGCTGATCTATATCGTGATGTGGCTTTCTATTCCACCAGCCGTCACGGCGTCGGATAAGCTGCGTATGGCCGGTAAGCCAGTGACGTTTGATAGCTTAAAAAAAGCCGCTGCCGAGCCTGCCAGCGGTAGCCAAGCGGCCCAGACTGCTGCGAAGGTGCTGCGCATTATGATTGGCTGTGGGGTCTTGATGATGGCGCTGGGTGCACTCGTCGCCCTGATGGTCGGTGGTGTCATGAGCGCGACTATGGTCTCAAACATGGGCGACTTTGCTGCGCAGAGCTGGCTGTGGCTGGCGTATGGCTGTGCAGTGCTCGGCGGCGTGGCGCTGACTGCTTTGCTCTCACTTGGCGCATGGAGTATCTTTGCCTGGCGGCTGAAGCGGCCGGTTGGCATCGCGATGCTGGCGATGCTCCTCGTCGGCGCAGTTGCTATCTCTGGCCTGGCGGTTGGTGGCATGAACGCGGGGATGAGCTTTGAGCGCCAAATGCGCGACGTGCAGCGCACCAAGGTAGTTGACGTAGCCGATGCCACCACAGTGCGGGTTGATGGGACGACTCGAGCGAGCTATGGTGGCTATGCCGAGAAGCCACGCATCGAGATAGATTACTTGCAGATGAAGGGCGTCAAAGAGCCAACGACAAAAATTACCAAGGAAGGCAGCCGGGCGATTGTGATGGTACAGCACGATGCTTGTCACGATCACCGTGACCTTTTCTCGACGTGTACCTACTCGCCCAAGGACTATGTGAGCGTCCGGGTCTATGGGCCATCGCCACAGATGATGGAGGTGGACCATCGCCCTGATGTGGTGACCGATCGGTCGTAGCTGCGGTGAGGATAGACACTAAAACCCGCTTGGATGAGCGGGTTTTTATATGTTTTTGTTTTTTGGGTAGAGGGGAAGCAGAGAAGTATGCGATGGGCTGCGTCTTGGTCGGTATGGCGATTTATGGCACCTTTGCTATACTAGAGGTATGAGTCAGCCGTCGTCTTCCCAGATTTTGAGTCCATCGGCGCTTGCGATGGTAGCGCAGCACTGCAAAGTGGCGCGCGATCAGGTGCGGGTGGTGCCGATTGACGGCGCGTCAACTGGGTGCCGGCGAGCTGTTGCACTGGCTGGAGCGCAGTGGGTGTTTGTCAAAGAAGCCGATCCAGAAGCTTCGAACCACGCTGCACTAGCAGCGGCTCTGAGCAAAGATGATGCGGTGATCCGAGCGCTCCAGCAGGCCGGTTCGCCTCTAGTGACGGAGTTTGTTCAGTATGATGATGAGCGGGTGATTATGCTGAGCCAGGCGTATATTGCTAAGGATGGCTGGCAGTGGCAGCCGCCTGACGCGGCGGATAAGCTGGCTCGTCAGCGTTATATAGCGGCGGTGCTGCGGGCGATTGCTCAGCTTGAGCAGACCACGCTGCCTGCGGCGGCGGCTAAGACGCTTGCGCTGCATGCTACGGCGTTTGACCGGGTGGTGCAGTGTCAGGGGCTTCGGCTGCTCTGCGATGATGCGACGCGGCGTGAGGAGCTCCAGCAGACGTACCGCTCCTGGGCTGAGCAAGCCAGTAAGCCAGTGATTCGTCGGCGCTACGAGCAGGTTTGCGCTGTGCTTGATAATACCGAGCGCTTGGCTGATCTCGCGGCACTGGCTCAGCAGGTAGCCGACCAGCCGTGCGATTGTTTGAGCCACGGCGATGTGCGGAGTGAGACAATTGCCTACCATGCCGCTCAAGATAACGTGAAGCTAATTGATTGGCAGTGGGCAGCCTATGTGCCAAAGCAGTGGAGTGCAACCGAGTTTTTGCTTGATATGGCGCGCCGCGGCTATGATGTGCAGGCCTGGCAGGCCGAGCTGAACCGGCCGCTACTTGCTGGCCTAGTAGGGTATTATGCCGTGTGTAGTGCTCAGCCCGCTCCTGAGGCGGCTCAGGCAGTGCGGCGGCTCCAGGCGTATATGGCAGCCACAGCGTATGATATGCTGGGTTTGAACAGCTAAGGACTATTCGTGGATGCTTATGGTTGCTGCAAAAAGGTTACTTGTGCATATCACGAGTGCCTATGGGTGCCATTTTAGATGATAGGAGGTGAATATACCATGGTAGAGGCGACACATAGCGATTTTGAGATTGATCCAGCTACCAAGCAGAGAGAAGAAGGTGAGATTTCGTCTCAGAGTACGCAGCCACGGTATAACCAGGAGACTGAACGCGCTATTGCTCAGGCGCGTGCTATGATGGATGGCACGCAGCCATTGCAGCAGTATACGTCTTTTGCTGCACTGGTTGCAGCGATTGATGCAGAATCGTGATGTGAACCATCTGATATGCTATGAGAAGACGACGATTCGTGAGCGGGGTTAGAAGAGAAATAGGTCAGGCACGCGAGAAAGGCGATAACGTGTGTCGGTTATAGCGAGTAGCAGGGTGCTGAGTTATGTTTTCGTTTTCTTTATCTTTATATTTATATTTATCTCCTGATGCAGTATACGGCTTGGATAGACGAGCTTAGGTTAGTTGTTCATGAAAATATAATCACGTCAGAGTGGTACGGGTAAGGGGAATATCTACTGGTGGTTTGGTTGTTTTGCGTGCTCGTTTTATACGTGCCCTGTCATGGGAAGGAGAGTGGTCATGTAAGAAAGGAGCACGCCGTATGACCTATAAAGGATGGCGTGGTCGCGAGAATATGGGTTGTCTTGCTACATGTGGGGTATATGACAAACGATGAGGGATGTCGTGGTGCAAGCAATAGTCTGTTCGTCGTGCAGCGTGATGAGCGTGAGTATGAGTACGCTGAGCGGCGTACGTTTTTAATTTGCCGGACCACTCAGATGATACCTAAACAAAAGAGTTGCTCGTGTACTGAGCGGTATTTGCGTGGAAGGGTTTACCGTGCAGGAGATTGCTTGAGGCATCCGCTCGAGGCACTAATGTCGTGGGTATGGTACAAGGGCACTAGCGCCATAGTTCTTCAAGCGAGTAGGAGCGCTCTGGTTCGTCAAGCGGTGTCCATAATGGTGCTCGGTTTTCTTGGGCTAGTGCTTGATGTGTGATAGCTATCTGCACGGCAGTGTCACAATCGATGCGCTGCCGTACTGCTCGAATGGCTCGCTGTAAGTGTCGTTGCTCTCGATTTGATGCGACAACGAAGAGCAGGGCAGGTAATGGCTGTCCTGTGACTGTCCAGCCGCCATGACGGAAGTATGAGAGGTACTGGGCAATTGTTTTGGTGATTGCTGCTCGCGGTGTATTAGCAGCAAAGATATCGAGAAAAAAGCGACGCGTCTCTGAGGCTGTTTTGAGTGACCCAAAGGCATCGGGCAGCTTTTGAGGAAAGTAGTGGTAGTGTGCCATCTCCCGCGGCAAAAACACCCGCAGTGCTGGATGGCACTGCTGCAACTGATGAGTCCACTGGTACACGGCAAGTACATGGTCGACAAACGATTGGCTGACCTGGGCATCTCGATAGCTTGCTTTGATGAGTTGCGCCGTTACCCGAGGTCCGTTATCGATCTGCTGCAGTACCCGCAACCCTCGTGCTGTCAAATAGTAGGCTGCTGGTTTGCCTTGGAGCTTCATGTGGCTAGTATAGCGGCGTGCTACAAGACCATGGTTGCATAGAGCAGTAAGACGGGTATGTAAGCTTGATCCGGCAGCAACTCCGAGGCTCTTGGCAAGTAACTGCCGTGTTCCAAAACGGTATCGGTATAGTGCAATAAGAATAGAATGCTGTCGTTCCCCTAACACTGAGCGCTTATCTGTGCCAAGCTGAACACGATTTTGTTTGTTTTCTCTCTTGTTCATACTATATTCATGTCTCCTTGCCTCCTCACAACCTTTCTATCTCGCTCACTACCTTTATATATTCATCTCTCTTGATCTATATTTATCTCTATTTCTATCTATCTATATTTCTATATCTTTATATCTATATTTCTTTATATCTTTTTTTCTATATTTCTCTATCTACGTCCTTATCT
>CAUUJX010000006.1:0-83763 GCA_963545865.1 uncultured Candidatus Saccharibacteria bacterium | reverse complement strand
ACATGCAAAACGTCCACAGCTGGAATGCGCTCGAAAGGCTTGGCTATCGGTACACAGGAATCGAGCAAGGTGAGGCTGCAGGCAAGCCAGTCGTGTGGAAGGTGTGTACACTGGCAAGGGCTGGTTGGGAGGAGCTGGATTGAGCAAAGCGCCGGACGATGCCGGCGCGTTCTAGCTGCTTGAGGTGCTCGGTAAGCACTTTTTGAGTCACCCCCGGAAGAGAGCGGTGCAGCGCAGAATAACGCTTAGTCTCAGCGCCAAGCGAAAGAATAATTGCGATAGTCCATTTGCGAAACAGCAGGCTTGTCATGAAATCGCGTGAATCGGCATACTGTTTTTTTGGATACAGTAGTTTTTGTCATGGTTACCTCCCGTTTTGGGGTTTACTTTATATTTAGCGGTCAAGAGCTCCTCAAGCAAATATCTCCGGAGATACCCTCCGGAGACATAGCGCAAAGCTCTCTTCTGCTAATAAATATAAATGGGTAGCTACATTGTGTCAAATAGCGCAATTTATAACCTACCTGTCCTAAAGTGTATCCTTTTGACCGCACGCCACAATTAAAGTAAAATTTATAATATGCCTCATATACACGACCAGCCTGGTCAGCACGATACCTGCGTTAGCGGATATATTGTGAAAATAACAGAGGGTGCTGAACCTCGGATTATTTTACATAAGCACCGCAAGCTAAACAGGTTATTGCAGTTTGGTGGGCATGTCGAGCTGGACGAGACACCGTGGCAAGCGGTCTTACGGGAAATAGCCGAAGAATCTGGTTACGACAAAAACCAGCTAAGGTTGTTGCAGCCGCGTTATAATAGGCTTGCTTCATTACCTGGAGTGAAACTGCATCCTCAACCGATCGCGATTCACACATATCCTGCTGGTGGCGGGCATTATCACACGGACATAAGTTATGCGTTTATTACTTCGGAAAATCCGATACATGATATAGCTAGCGGCGAATCCGACAACATTGGCCTCTTTAACTTGAGAGATCTAAAGAAGCTTACATCAAAACAAATGTACGACAATGCGAAAACCATCGCTATGTATACTTTGACCACAGTGGTTGAGGAATGGGGCAGGGTGGATTTGTTACTTTATAAACTCTAGGCCGTCCCTAGTTATGAGGTAATATAGATCGTCAACTAGACCATCCACGTACGGTTTGTAGTATGTGTCTATTTTGAGCATAGGTACTTTTTGGCGCACAAAATCATAGACAACCTTAGTTCCTGTGCCTAAATTTGTTCCATTTTTTGAATTATCACGTAAATCTATAGCCTGTGCCGCCACCATTAATTCTATGGCTAATACGTGCTTGATGTTATCTAATATGTGTCGACCACCTTACGGGCGGAGACCGCGCTCATAGCTACAAAGTCTTCGGTGTTGGCAGATGTTGGCACAGAGTCAACCGACGCTGGATGGGCTAATACTTTATTTTCTGAGACTAGTGAGGCTGTAGTATGCTGCAGAATCATTAGCCCTGTTCTCATTTTTTCTGTCGCCCTAAGGAACGCAGGCAGACCATTGTTAAATCTATCATCAAGTAGCAGCAATTCTTCTGTCTGAGATATTTGCAAGTTCGCTTATTGCGATAGCTAGAGCATCCATAGCGATGCCAACAGACTCACCGTGAAAATTTCCGCCAGCCATAACCTCTACTAGGTTTGTTTCTTCGTTTTTTATGAATACCGGATTGTCAGTCACGCTATTGAGTTCAATCTTCGCTATATGCGATGCATACTCAAGAGCCTCACGTATACCTCCGTGCACCTGCGGTACACATCGCACAGAGTAAATATCCTGGATACCGCTCGTATTGACTAGTGATCTTCCGCGCAATAAATGCCTAACGTTATCAGAGATGATTCGCTGCCTCTTAAAAGGCTTCAGGCTGTGTATAGCCGGATCGTAAGCAACTGTACTTGCCCCGATAGCCTCAGTCGATAAAGCACCTGCGAGATCGGCAATCATGGACAGCTTTCTCGATTCGTACACTGCAATTGATGCGAGAGCTGTGGTATAAGATGTATTATTTATTAAAGCTAGACCGTTGCGATAGTTAAGCCTTAAGGGATGCAGATTTTTCTCACTTAAGACTTCTAGGGCTTCCGTTCTTTTGCCATTTAGATAAACATGACTCCTACCAATAATTGCCAATGCTATGTGTGACGATAGGGTTAAATCTCCGCTTGACCCTACAGACCCCTTACTGGGCACTTCCGGTATAGTGTCGTAATAAAAAATCAACTAATCTTTCAACTACGGATACAGACACCCCAGAAAATCCCTTAGCGAGAGAATTGGCTATGATTAACATCATAGCCTTAATATGTCCTTTCGGTATAGGGGCGCCGACCCCAGTGGCGTGAGATAGTATGATACCCTCCTGAATGTCTTCATGGACTATGCAACGCGAAGCTTATGTAGTGCTCTTGAAGTCACATCGCCTATCAAGTATAGCTCACCTATAAGCCTACTTGACATAAGGGGTCGCTTGCACGATTTCCGCCCCCCTCAAAGCTTCCTGTATATTACTCCAGGATCCGACTTAGATAATCTGATTAGCGAAAGGAAAGCAGAGGATAATGCTACTGACGCCCCCGAAAGAATGTGAGATAGAATTCAACGATCTTCGCCTAGTCCGCCTTAAATGCGATCCGAAGTATGAAAATATATTTATTGAAAACACGACAATCTCAATAAAGGACACTTATGATGAGATAACGAAAGATTTTGCACGAAACCTAGTGAAGGTTGATCGCCTCGGTTACGATCCCGTGGGGTATTTCACTATCGGAAAAGAGGTGTGGCTTGCGTTTACCAAATCAGGCAGTGATTTTGTCGGCTTTGAGGTTGTGACGAGGAAGCGTGGCGGATGTATAAAAATTGGTCCTACGTATATTGGCCCTAATATGCGAGGGAGAGGATACGCCGAGCAGATGATAAATGCCCTGTGCAGAAGCTATCGCGCTGTGGGCGCTAGAAAGATGTACGTAACAGTCCCCCTGAATAACGCACCGACTGCTGTTCTCGATTTTCAAAAGCTACGTCTAAGAATGGAAGCGCTATTGTCTAGGCATTACCACACAAAATCTTCGGAAAGAGTGTGTGGAAAGTTCTTAGAAGACAGCCGAGATGTAGAAAGTTCTACACCCCCCAAGGCTTGAATTGTCGCTAGCAAATAATACATCTGCAAATGCATCCATAGAAATAAATAACCTACAAACAGAATTACCCCTTAGTCTGCTATCCAATTTCATTAGGACTAACATGTCTCATTATTATGACGATATAGACGATGATTTTGTGAGGGCGCTGGTGCACGGTACCGAGGAGAGTCCGAAAGTATATGAGAAAAAGGCCAAGATTTTATTAACTATCGTCCATGATACAACCAAGCTAGCAGGTGTTGCGGCCCTCACCCCAAAGCGCGGGGGATCTCTAAAGATATCCCCTCTTATCATAGATCATAAAGTTGTTTGCAAAAAGGTGTTGGGTGATTTACTTGATATGATTATGCTACAAGCTAGGAGGATGAGTAGAAGGAAGATAACTATTATTTTGCCAGTATCCTGTATTGCAATGATCGACGTAATACTAGCGCATGGTTATGTATCTGAGGGTATATTGAGAGAACCTTATAAAAGATCCGTTGATATGGTAGTTCTATCGAAATTTCTACAGGAAGATGTTGGAGCTCTAGACTAATTATGAATAAACCACAAAGTTTAGAGGAGTGGCTGGGTGTCATTAATAAAAACTTTGCTTCGTCTGGGGGGTGTGGTTTACAGCTCTTCAGGTTCCACAGGAGAAGCTAGGGATATTATATATACCGATTATGTCATCAATGGAGCCGCACGGAGAACCACAGAGCTATTATCACTTGTCCCGCATCGACTTAAATCTATGAAGGCTGTAGTGCTCTGGGGGGTATGGTCTATTTCCACCCGCGCACTTCTACTCGTTATCTATGAGCGGGTTGGGCTGTCAAGTGTACCCTTTTGGGTCGGGTAGGAATTTTCCTACAGATCCTAAGGTAGATAAAATTCACAGAATATCGCCCAATATTCTCGTAGGCATGCCTAGCTATTTGATAAAAATAGCCAATTGCCTGGATGATAAAAGAATGCTGCAGAATGTTCGCAAATCTTTAAAGTTTATTGTGACGGGAGGAGAAGTTCTTACGTCTGATATCCGTAGGCGACTTGAGGATATATATGGGGTAAGAGTTTATGACCATTACGGTATGCTACAAGCCCCTATGGTAGCGGGAGACTGCATATACGGACATAAGCACATATCGAAAGAGTATACTCCTGAAATTTTAACGAATAGTGGCGATGTTAAGGACTGGGGCGAAGGAATACTTTTGCTAAGCAGTAATAGTGCATGGGAGGGAGTTTCGATGAAACGACTTAATACACAAGATAGGGCGAGGCTATATAGCTGCAGATGTAACATAAAGACGACTTGCGTTGAAGTTTTAGGCCGCAACAATCTAACCCGTAAGGTTAGGGGTCAGCTGGTAGACTTTGATAAGTTATTCTACCTGTTGGACAATAGCGGTTTTGCTGGCAACTACTACTTTGAAGTGATAAGTGATCCTACAGATTCAATCTATATTCATATCAATAATAATGTCGATGTATCAAACTTCTATTCCCTACTTAATAATACGCTGCCCGTAAAATACGAAGTTCTTATAGAAGACTCACTAAAGGTCCCTAGAGGGCTAACGGAAAAAGAGCAGCGTTTAGTATTCCGACGACAGATCTAGTTTTATCTAGTTTAATAGTATACTCACTTCACGTACCTCCCAGTTATACAGCTCATACAAACCTATCAAGGTCGTATTCGCCCATGAAAACTATTTTATCTTTTGGGATAGCATTTCAGGGGAATCTCCACCTGTGACAGGTTTGCCGTGCGAGCCTGTACGTAGACTCCGTTACGTAAAGTAAAGGAGGAAGTGTGCCAAAATCGTAGCAGAGCAAGCAGCAGCTGTAGCCACTTATAGTGGGTGGAGTAGTCGCGAGACGTGGGTGATGAATCTGTGGCTTGCGAACGACGAGACGTACTGCGACGAGGTGCGCCGCATTGTCCAGATGTGCGGTGAATATGAACAAGCCGAGAGACTTGAGCCGTTGATTCGAGATGAGCTTAAAGGCAGTCTAGAATAGTCGAGTTTACTAGGTGACTTACTTGCAACCTCTCTCGGTCGCGTCAGTTGGTAAGAGATTATAGAGAATAATCGCTAGCTTCACCGTCCCTGGACACGACGAGAAACTGCCCAGGAAAAAAGACAGTTTAGTTATTAATTTCACACTCAATTTACATCACCAACAACGTCCATACTTACCTCGATCACTCGACATGCACCATGCTGGCGCAGTCAAGATGAGCGGATGTAAGAATGAACGAGTCTAGGGCGGAAGCTGGTAACACTAGTTGATGATCGTTATCTTATTTCACAAAAAGACAGGCCAGCTAGCGCGTACTGCGCTGGCACACAAAACACGCCATCTGTCTGTCATTTGCGAAATAAGCCTCACCCTGAAAGCTATGCGGCGGCTTTCGTGCGACCATTGCAAGCTCGCCCAGGGCGCGCCTGCAATCATCGTACGGCCGATTGACACACATGCAGCCTCAAATTTATTCACAACTCATCTAAGGAAAGAAGCTCGCTAAGTTCGTCAATATTCGACCATATCACAGAATCTTCACCCATCAAATTCTCAGTCGTCGCCGTATATACCTCAACTTCATCATCCAAATCAAACCGATTGCGCACGGCATGAGCGGCCCGCCGCAAATTACCGTAAAGCCGGAGTACGTTGACGACATTATCGCTGCTATTGCCGAATTGTGGCGCGAGCTCCAAGCAAAGCAACTAGAAGCCAACCAACAGCGCCTAGAGTACCGCCAGAGCCTGCAAAATCAGATTCGGGCGACCGTGGACAGAATGCGCGTTGTCACGAGCGAAACGGCGCTTACGTACTTGGAAGAGGATATTATTAGCGCCGAAAATGAGCTAGCAAAACTAGACAAAGAAATCGCCAATCAGCCCAATTTACAAACCGAATTCGACCAAGTCTTGCAATATGCCAAATACATTTTGGAACACCTGTCCGAACTACCACTTGACCTCTGTAATACACTGCGAAAAGCTGTCTTTTTCGCTGCCATCTTCAATAAAATTCCAACTTACGATGAAATAAAGTTTGGAACTCACAAAAACAGCCCGCTACCAGAGGTAAACGAGCTGTTTCGTGTCCAGATGGATGATAAATCCTTTGATGGTGACCTCACCGGGAATCGAACCCGGGTTGCTGGGATGAGAACCCAGTGTCCTAACCGCTAGACGATGAGGCCGCCTAGTCACTATAGCAAAAAAATCGACACTTGTCTAGCAATAATGTTGTAAAAAAGGCTTGACATGCCATAATCATGATGCTAAACTGATCGTGTCATGCACTTGCATGGTGGAGACAACTAACACAAACAGCACTCGATACAGCCATCGCAAGCCACGAGATGCAGGAGAACCCATACTGCGTTTTCTGGTTTGCTCGCGCTATAACTGTGCAAATTCACACTTGGCACCCGTGCGAGAGGTGCCAAGCAAAGGAGGACTCCTCGGGTATCTTACCCAGCCCAGGAGATGTGCGATTTTCACTTCCCACGCGGGGAGTGATTTTCGTTTGGCGAAATATTCTGATGTGGTGTGAGGCGATCGATCGGCAGACGGAAGCCAAAGGTGCTACCCTGCCCCTCCCGCGAATGAAAGATCAGTTCGCCATGGTGCCCCAGCACGATCTTCTTTGCTAAAAATAGCCCAATCCCTGTGCCATCGGGCCGCTGCAGCTGGGCATTGTGCGCCCGGAAGAACTTCGTAAAGATCTTGCACTGCTCACCCTGCGGCACTCCAATGCCATGGTCTTGCACCGTGCACACCACCCAGCCGTCCTTGCGGTAGAGTCGTACCGTAATAACATCAGCACCAGGCGAATAGTAAATGGCATTATCAATATAATTAACGATGACTTGCCGGAGTTTATTTTCGTCGATTAACATAGGTGGTATAACCCCATGCTGTTGATAATCCACCCGCAAATGGTGGCGCTCAGCAATGAGCTGGATAGACTCAATACTCTGTGCCACCAGCGCGGCAACATCGCCTAGGCGGAAGTCGATTGTGAAGTTGCCAGTACGGATGCGCGACACATTAAGGAAGTTGCCAATTAGCTGCACCATTCGCTCGCTACTCGTAAAGGCCTCAGTAAGGAAGGTGCGCTGCGTGGTATTAATCTCACCAGCGTCACCCTCTAGCACCATCGATATATAACCCTTCACACTAGTGAGTGGTGTACGCAGCTGATGGCTCGCCATACTGACAAACTCATCCTTCGCAGCATCGAGCTCGCGCAGACGGCGGTTCGAAGCGCGCAGTTGGCGCGTTGCGTGGTCTACTGCTTGGGTGAGCTGCTGCTGGAACTGCTGCGTGGTATTGTGGCACTGCTGCGCCATCAGCGTCACTGCGCATTGCTGAGCTATCATTGCAAGAGTGGCTCGCTGTGCAGTAGTATACGTGGCTCGCTCAGCTGGCGGGCCCAGCACGATATATCCACAGTGATTGCCCTGCCACACCAACCGCAACACTACAGCAATGTTGTAACGACGAAGTGCGTGACGCTTGGGTAGTATGGCGGTCATTGTGCGCGCCGTTGCTTCTTCACACAGCGGCAAGAGTGTGCCAACAGAGGTAGCGCATTCATCTGGCAAGTCAATTAGCGGCTGCACTCCATCCACCATTACCATCACTCCACACCAAGTCGGCCAGGCAACTGCCCTTAGCGCTGTGCGCACTGCTGCTACCACTTCTACAAAGTCGGCCGCACGAGCCAGCGCACTACCCAGTGCTACCAGCGGCTTGACTAGTATAGGTGTGGTGCTTGATTTTGGGTGATTTTGTTCCATTTTCATGCTACACCTGCTATTATAAAGCAAATGGTTAAAATTGCCATCATCGAAGACGACCAAACCATCAGCCAAATGTACCGCATGAAGTTCGAAGCGGCTGGCTTTGCGGTGGAAGTCGCAGGCGACGGCAAAGCTGGCATCATGCTCGTGCAACGGACTCACCCCGATATCATCCTGCTCGACCTCCAGATGCCCCACCTCAATGGTGCCGACACGCTCGAGCACATCCGCGCCTACTCATGGGGTAAGGATATCCCAGTTATCGTCCTCACTAACCTTGGTCACGAAGAAGCCCCTAAAAAACTCCAGCACCTCAGTGTCCACAGCTACATTGTCAAAGCCGAGCTCACCCCCAGCCAAGTCGTCAAGCGAGTAGAGGAAGCTTTGGCGGAGCGTGGGGTAGCCGCCGGCTAATACACACAGGTAGGTTATTTATCAACCATCGGCAACACGAGAGTGGCAGCTCTGCCCTACATACAATTACATTGCCCCTTTTGCCTCTATTATTATCGTATACATCAAATTATTGCTTACACAATCTCAAGAGTCATAGTCGTTCAACGACTTTCTTAAATCTCGCAAAGCCATCCTAATAAGCCGCTCATCGTATGCCTTTGGCTCCACAATCGACAGTATTCTTGCTCGCTGCTGTTTGCTGGGTTCGAGCTCGTCCGTCAGATCGACTATCCCCTGCAGGACGCGCTGGTCAGTTTGCGTTTCGGCAAGTCGGTAGAGGTCTGGCATAATAGCGCGGATCTTCTCACGGCAGCGGTCGGCTAGGTCAGCATTGCCGCGTTCTTTTTCTGATGGTGCTGACCAGCCGCAGGCGATTTCAACGAGGAGATCGAGGCCATAACGAAGACCGATGGTCGTGTAATTGCCGACGTGTATTTCATGGGTAATGACAGTCGTGACTGGTTCGGTTGCTTCATATAGTTCGCGATTGAATAATGCATTGTTCTCAATTGTCCAGTACACTTCATCTGTGCTGGTATCTTCTGATTGAGCATGGAGCATAGTCCATATTTTGCCAGGAAGAATCTGCGGATTCTCGTTGTCGGCAGTACGTAGTTGTGTCCAATCTATTTCGTATTCTTTATACATCCCAAGCTCCTCGCTCTTGTTTTTATATAATACCATCCAGTTCCTCAGTCTCGCCACTCCCTAGAGTGTATTCTCAGGCAGGCAGTTTGGATTCTCACGTCAGTGGTGGTACAATAAGGACTAGTGAGCACCCGTAGCTCAGCGGATTAGAGTACTTGGCTTCGAACCAAGTGGCCGCAGGTTCGAATCCTGCCGGGTGTACCAGTTCTGTTCTATATCACCCAGCTTAGTCTGGGTTTCTTTATACGGCACTATTTACTATTCATTTTGCGGCCGCACCATACAAAAAAGGGTTAGCACACTGCCAACCCCTTTTGCTATACTACTGCCACAACCGCTATTAGCGAGGATAATAGTATGTCGATGACCGCATAGGTCTAGTTGCGTTTGTTGTATCCCACAGCACAACCACCCCAGCTGCCAGCAAGATCAAGAAGACAACAATCGCCACTGCCGCCAAGATAAGGCCAACAATATAGGCGATCTTAAGCCCCTGCGCCCACGTCTTGTCGCGCTCTGTTGCAACGTATGGCGTGCCGTTTGCATCTGCTGTGGTACTCGTCAGCAAGAAGAAGTCAACAATACCCCAGACAGATAGGACAAACAACCCTAACAGTGAAATGATATTAATATACGGCACAGCCGATGTTACTGTACAGCCCACTGCAATCCAAAAGCGGATCTTGCCCAGCTCGTCACCACGGTACCAGCGAGCCAAGCCATACTGCCCCATAAACGCAGCGAGGGCGACGACCGCCAAGTAGTTACGCGGTGAGGTATCAACCGGCGCAGGCGCAGCGGCTGGCACTACTGGTTGGCTGGCAACTGGAGCTGCTTGCGATGCTGCCTCAGTTGGTGGTGTTGGTTGTGCTGTAGGTTGTTCATTTGCCATTGCTATTCTCCCGATTAAACTCTCTTGCCCCATGGTAATGCGTTTTTGGCAAAAAGACAAGCAAGCGCGAGCAGTGCAGTAAGAGAGCCTTTTAATTCACTCCACGACCTCTTGACAGAACCCCAGGCTATCCGCTATAGTAAAAGGGCTTTGCACGGGTAGTGCAGGCACGACATGGGCCAGTAGCTCAGCTGGTTAGAGCACCTGCCTCTTAAGCAGGGTGTCGAGGGTTCGAGCCCCTCCTGGCCCTCCATAGTATGTAGTCCTCGGTATTGCCAGAGGACTGTTTGCTATAGAGATACCTATCACTAGTGTTAACCATATATTTACGAAAGGATTACGCCTTATGCCTACTTCATCACTCAACGGCCGCGAGCTCGCAAGTTTCATCAAGCAGCGCCAAGCCCGCCAAGTACGCCACTTACGCCAAGCGCATGGTATCACCCCCAAGCTGCTCATTATCACTCCGCTTAATGCATCGGGACCAATCAATGCCTACGTGCGCTACAAGCAAGCCTATGCTGCTGATATCCTCGTTGAGACAGAGGTAGCACCAACTGCTGAGGTGGATATGCCAGGCGCGATCGACCAAGCAAACAACGACCCACACATCCACGGTATTATCGTCCAATTGCCACTCAACGACCCATCACAAACAGATGCCATCGTGCAGCGTATCTCCCCCGCCAAGGACGTCGATGGCCTGAGTGGCTCGCAAGCTGCCTATACGCCAGCAACAGCGCAAGCAATCGATTGGCTACTGGCAGGTTACAACATTAGCCTCGATGATAAGCAGCTCGCCATCATCGGGCGAGGCCGGTTAGTGGGCGCACCACTGGAGCGGCTGTGGCGCGACCGCGGCTTGACGGTAACAGTGTGCGACCGCCAAACGCCTAATACTACAGAGATCATCGCTGCAAGTGACGTCATCGTCACCGCTACTGGCCAGCCCCATCTCATTACAGCGGATATGGTTAAAACAGGTGCAGTGGTGGTTGATGCTGGCACAGCAAGCGAAGGCGGTGTTATCGTTGGCGATGTCGACCCAAGCGTGCGCGAGCGCAGTGATGTCACCCTCACCCCAGAAAAAGGCGGTGTTGGCCCTCTCACTATTGCTGTGATGATCGACCACGTTATCCAAGCGGCGCAGGCAACGATTGAGTCGAGAGAAGAGTAGCACTAGATTCCATAAGAGTCAGCAGTGCTTGCGAGCTTGCATTTATTAATGTGACTAAATACTTGTAATGTGTACCACATGGTGTATGCGCTGCGATATACCCTCGTGTAGTGTATTTTTATTGCTATCTAGGCTCAGGTCGACACACCTTGCAGATATATATCATGAGTGATATATTATACCTATGGATATTCGTACTGACGTTTCACTCAAACCATATTTGACGATGCAGCTTGGCGGCAACGCCCATACTATGGTCGACCTCTATACCAACGATGATGTCGTGGCGGTGTGCACGATGGCCCACCAACAGCAGGCTGAACTCTTTGTTCTTGGTGGCGGGAGCAACACTCTAGCCCAAGACAGCGGCTTTGCTGGCATTGTGGCGCGCAACCGTATTCCAGGCTTTTCGGTTATTACTGAGGATGATGAGTCGACGACGATTACCATTGGCGCAGGAGAAGTTCTCGATACTGTTGTGGCCAAGACAGTAGCTAGTGGTCTGAGTGGCATTGAGGCGCTATCGGCTATCCCAGGTACAGCAGGCGCTGCGCCAGTGCAGAACGTTGGAGCATATGGGCAGGAGATTGCCGACACACTTGTCTCGCTCGAGGCATATGATCGCCAGCAAGAGCGATTTGTGGTGCTGAGCGCTGCCGACTGCGCGTTCTCGTACCGGCACAGCATTTTCCGGGGCCGCGAGATGGGGCGATATATCATCACAAGCATAACGCTCCGCCTGTGCAAGGGTTTGCCGCAGCCACCCTTCTACCAAGCCGTTCAAGATTATCTCACCACCCACGCTATAGCAGAGCCTACCCCGCAAGACATTCGCCAAGCCGTCATGACGATCCGCGCTGGCAAGCTGCCTGACCCAGCCAAGCTCCCCAATACTGGCTCGTTCTTCAAAAATGCGATTATTTCAAGTGAAGAATTTTCTCAGCTCCAGCAGCACTACCCCACAGTGCCGCACTATGCGCTGCCCGATGGGCGCGTCAAGGTACCATCAGGCTGGCTCATCGAGCAAGCGGGGCTCAGAGGCAGCGTTCTCCACGGCATGAAAGTACACGATAAGAATGCAGTCGTGCTCATCAATCAATCGGCCACCAGCTACCGCGATCTTGCCGCCGCTCGTGAGGAGATTATTCGCACGGTAGAGGAAAAATTCGGCATTACCATTGTGCAAGAACCACTCGAGATGCCAGCGGCGTGATGAGTCAAATAGCGCATCGTACCTATAGATACCTTTGTCTTTTTACCCTTGTTCATCAATAATTTTTGCGATATATATAGTCAAGAAAGTAAAATTGACTATATGTTCTTGAGCGTCTGTATCTCACTACTTTTTGCTTATTCTCGGCCAGCTTTATATCTTCTTTCCTATCGGACGAGCACGAAGTTCATTTCGTCCTACTAGAGAATTCTTTTCTTATTGCTCCCCTATTTGGTGACCTATGGGGCGTAGTCGAAGCAAAGCAAGCCATAATAACCTCGATTCAACTTCTCACCTCTTGCACTTTTACCCCAAAACCCTTATGCTAATTGCATGAGGGTACGACGCGGGTATACAATCGTGGAAATTATTATTGTGCTGGCAATTATGCTGGTGCTGCTGGTACTGGGCGTGGTGACGCTCAATAATACGCAGCGCTCCTCGCGCGATACTGCTCGCACGACTACTGTTGAAACAGTAGCACGCAGCCTTGAGTCTTTCTATAACGGGGACGCAACTGGTACGTCGGGCGAGCAAGGACACCGCTATCCGTCGGCCGAGCAGTTTTTGACTTCGCTTAATGGCACGGCTATTCGCCATATCCTCCCTGGACTATCTGAGGATAGCTATCAATACCCATCGCGCAGTGGCCAGCAAGCGCTCTTCGTCCAGTCGCCAAGCAATGGCATTAGCAGAGATAGCGCCACAGTCGATCGCTTCGTCTACGAGCCACGCGCTCGCGATGGTTCGCTCTGCGTCACTGCTAGCCAAGAGTGCAGCCGCTTCTTCCTCTATTACCGACTAGAACGCGCACCAACAGTAACGCTAACCATTACGAGCAACCACCAATGAAGCATAGTCCAGACGCTGGTTTTACTCTGGTAGAGATGTTAGTGACGATGGTGCTGGGCGTGCTCTTTGTTGGGACGCTCTACCAGCTCTACATTGTGACAATCCAGGGCGCCACAGAGGCCAATCGCGACGCCAAGGCGAGCATTGTGGGGTATGAGCTGCTCCGGCGCGAAGTTGGCGATGGCACACCAACGCCGTGCACAAACCGCGCAGCCAATCGCAATCTCACGACTGACCACTCACTCGATACCGATGGCTTACCTCAGCCTGTTAGTGCCACCATCGTCGTTGATTGCCCATATAGTACCACCGCACCACAGATAAGCCGTGTATCGGTAACGGTGCGCTACGGGCAAGGCTCTAGCCAATCGGAGGTTCGCCATGCGATTCTCAGCAGCCAATAATATACGAGAGCGAATGCAGCAGCTCATCCGCTGCATCTACCCTGCGCGGCGACAAGAGCGTGGCTTCACTGTAGTAGAAATGCTAGTAGTGATCCCTATTATTGTCGTGGTAGTCGGCGTATTGGTCGCTGCCTTAGTCGGGCTACTGAGCTCGATTGTTATTTCCAACCAGCGCGGCGCACTGACGTATAGCATGGAAGATGCACTTGACCAGATCGAGCAAGATGTCCGCCTAGCGACAAAAGTCGAGAGCAAAGCCATTGCAGCTAACTGGGCACAGCACTTCGCAGGTGATAACGTCTTGATTCTTACCCAATACGCCACCGACCGCAACCCCTCCGATCCTCAGCGCGAGCTCATTTATCTCAATAGCCAAGCCAACCCCTGCCGCACTCAAGCTGACCTAGCCGCCAAGCTCTACCGCACAAACAACCCACTTACCGTCAAGGTCGTCTACTTTGTGCAAGGCACTACCCTCTGGCGGCGGACTATCGTGCCAAGCCAATACGAATTCAATGCTACCAACCCCAGCAACAACACGATGTGTGGCCAACCCTGGCAGCAGAGCACCTGCAACTACATTGGTGGCTACTGTAAGGCACTCGATACGCGCGTCGCGAGCAATGTATCGAGCATTCGCTTTGGCTATGCAACGGGCTTTAATCAAGCAGCCAGCACTACGCCAAATGACAACACCACCGTCGTCTCTGCCACAGTAGATATCGCTGCTCTTAGTACTGGCCAGACCATCCACTCCCGAGGGTCGATGCAGGCCCGGCGAATTAATAATTAGCTCAATTGAGAAAACAATAGGCAGCGTGTAGCTCAGGTATTGTAGCTGTTCTGGCGCGCCATTATACACGATTCAGCCTGTACTAGTGCGCACACTATCTCTGAAAAATATTCTCATATATCTGTGCTCAAAAAGCTTGTGTTTAATGAATGTTCGTAGTATGATCGTAATATAATCAGTAACAAGGAGGGGTAACTCTGTATGACAACAAAAACTCAACGTAACCTGCGCGGTTTCACAATTGTCGAGCTTCTCATCGTGATTGTGATCATCGCCATCCTGGCGGCTATTACCATCGTCGCTTACAACGGTATCCAGCAACGCGCTCGCGACTCTGCAGCCGCTGGCGCTGCATCGCAGCTTTCAACCAAAGTAGAGGCATGGAACAGCCAGAAGGGTGAATATCCAACAGCCGCGCAAGTCAGTAGCAATCTTGTTGACGATAAAGTAACTGAAGCAAAGATCGATCCTGACCTTAAGAAGAAGATCATCACATCTGGTACACCAAACAACGACACTCCTGTCTTGTACACCCAGTGTGGTAGTGGTAAGGGTGCGAAAATCACCTACAAGAAGGGCGACAAAACCGAGGATATCGTCCGAGGCAGCTGCTAAGCTTATCCTCTCAATCAACAAAAACACCCGCCAGAGAGCGGGTGTTTTAAATATGCGGATGTATTACTACTGCGCCCAGCGAGACGCTATTATTAATGACAGCGACAAACTCCCTAACCTTCTGTCTATTCCGTCGGCACTGGGAAATCCGCCAAGAAGTGTGCCACCTCGGTACGGAGCTCTGCTAGTCTCACCTCATCATCACGGTGGTCGATGGCTTGCCGCATCCACTCAGCAATCTGCGGCATATGCTGCGGCTCTAGGCCGCGCGTTGTTGCCGCTGGCGTACCAAGGCGAATGCCACTAGGGCGAAATGGCGGCAGTGGATCATCAGGGATGGCATTAGCGTTAAGTGTCAAGCCGATCTTATCCATTGCAATCTCCGCCGTCTTGCCATCAATCCCAAAACTTGTGTGGACATCGGCCAAGATGAGATGGTTGCTTGTGCCACCCGTCACGAGCACAAAGCCGCGCTGTTGCAGCTCCCGTGCTAAGACAGCGGCATTAGCTACCACTTGCTCAGCATAGGCACGAAAGGCTGGTTGGAGCGCCTCGCCAAAAGCCACTGCCTTGGCGGCAATCGTATGCATATGTGGTCCGCCCTGAATACCAGGAAAGACCGCCCGATCGATCAGCGTCGGAATATTCTCGAGCGTCTTGGCTGGGCGCTTGAGTGGGTTGCTCACCACTCCCTTACTAACGATCAGCCCACCACGCGGCCCGCGCAGCGTCTTGTGCGTCGTTGTCGTCATAACATGAAAGCCATAATCGAGGGGGTTCTCCGCCACTCCACCAGCAATTAGCCCCGCAACATGCGCCATATCAGCCATGAGTAAAGCACCAACCTCGTGGCCGATCGCCGCAAAGCGTGCAAAATCTAGCTGGCGCGGATAGGCACTAAAACCCGCCAGGATGATCTTTGGTCGATGTTCTTGCGCCATCCGATGTAGCTCATCGTAGTCAATCTCGCCCGTCACTACATCCTTCATTTTGTAGCGAACAAAATTATACTCACGAGCACTATGTGTCACAGGCGCACCATGCGTCAGGTGGCCACCATGACCCAGATCCATCGCGAGGATGGTATCGCCTGGCTCGCACCATGCAAAATACACCGCTTCATTCGCCTGAGCACCACTGTGCGGCTGGACATTAGCATGGTCAGCCCGGAAGAGCTGCTTGGCACGGTCGATTGCCAGCTGCTCTACTTGGTCGGTATACTGCTGCCCACCATAGTAACGCCGGCCTGGGTAACCCTCGCTATATTTATTCGTAAAGACACTCCCAAGCGCCCGTAGTACATCACCAGAGACATAATTCTCGCTAGGGATGAGCTCCAAGCCTTCGCGTTGGCGCTGCTGCTCACGGGTGATAAGGGTAGCAATAGTTGTTTCGTGCATGGGTAATACTCCTTGTTTGTTGGTTATATCTTAGGATTCGCTATGCACTTTTCATCAGATCATATGTGTAGTATAGCACAGCCATCTCGTGCAGAAGGTCACAGTGCTTGACTACGTGCGTCTTGAGTTCGCGATAGCTCTCTTTTTCTCCAGTAGTATTGACGTGCTATCGCATCTCTTTGATATTACTCTCTGATATGAAGACTAGGCACTTGCTCGCGTAGTAAATATAGAAATATAGGCCTTGCGCATGGCTAGTTGAAATAACAGAGAGGAGCTGATGGAGTTATTAGAAAAACTTCGCAACCTAACCTCTGTATTTCTTTTCACAACACGAGATGCTTGTGTTTGACAATATATCACCGATGATATATTGTACAGACATGGGAACAGCAAAATATCTCCGTAATATCGGAACACTCATCCAAGAAACCCGCCAAGCACGCGGTATGACGCAAGCCGAGCTCGCTGCAGCACTTGGCACGAGCCAGTCGGCCATTAACCGCATCGAAAAGGGTGGCCAAAACATCAGCCTAGAAATGATCGCTCGCATTGGCGAAGTGCTGAGCAGTGAGATTGTCCGCATCAACAAAGCTGGCAAAACAAACTTCGTCATCAATGGTGGTGGCTCGCTCCATGGCGAGATTGAGGTAAAGACGAGCAAAAATGCCGCTGTCGCTCTGCTCTGCGCAAGCCTCCTTAATAAAGGCAAAACGACACTACGCCGAGTGGCACGGATCGAGGAAGTTAATCGCATCATCGAGGTGCTCGAAAGCATTGGCGTGCGCTGCCGCTGGCTTGAACACAATGATCTCGAGATCACCCCACCACGCACCCTCCATCTAGACGAGATGGATATCGCCGCAGCTAAGCGCACCCGCAGCATTATCATGTTCCTGGGGCCATTACTCCATCAATATGAGTCATTCCAAATCCCCTTCGCGGGTGGGTGCAACCTTGGCACACGGACGGTCGGACCACACATGGCGGGCCTCGCACCCTTTGGCCTGACTGTCGAGGCAACGACCGATTACTACCAAGCAACAGCCAACCCGCATATGGTTGAGCACGCCATCGTCCTCACCGAGCGCGGCGACACCGTCACTGAGAATGTTATCATGGCGGCAGCGCTCCACCCAGGCGTCGTGACGATTCGCAACGCCAGCCCCAACTACATGGTGCAAGACCTCTGTTTCTTCTTGCAAAAGCTTGGGGTACAGATCGATGGCATCGGCACAACGACCCTCACTATCCATGGCGTCAGCGAGATCAACCAAACAGTCGAATATTGTCCGAGCGAAGACCCTATCGAGGCAATGAGCTTCATCGCAGCAGGTGTAGTGACAGACTCTGCCATTACCATCCGCCGGGCACCAATCGAATTCCTCGAGCTCGAGCTAGCAGTGCTGCGCGGTATGGGCTTACAATATGAGCTCTCCAGTGAGTACCCAGCGCGCAATGGCCAGACTCGCCTGGTCGATATTAGCCTGCACAAATCGACTCTCACCGCTCCACAAGACAAGCTCCACAGTATGCCCTTCCCAGGCATCAATATGGATAATCTCCCCTTCCTTGGTCTCATCGCCACGGTAGCAACGGGCCGGACTCTGGTGCACGACTGGAGCTACGATAACCGCGCCATTTACTTCACCGACCTCACTCGCCTTGGCGCACAAGTAGAGATGGTCGATCCACACCGCGTTTACATCAGCGGCCCTACCCGCTGGAAGCCTGCCGATGTCGTCGCACCGCCAGCCTTGCGCCCCAGCGTCGTCGTGATGCTAGCTATGCTCGCAGCTCCTGGGCGCTCCATCCTGCGTGATGTATACAATATCAACCGAGGCTACGAAGACTTTGCTAACCGGCTCAACACTCTCGGGGCGGATATCGAAACAACGTGGGAATATTAGCCGTTTCTTAGCTTGTCTTACCACGCCAATAGAGGGCCTCTCATAACGAGAGGTCTCTTGCTGTATGTCGCATTGTGCGCAGACTTTGCATACCTAGAGCCTAAGTCTTAGAAAGCCTACTTTCTCAGTATCAGTTCCCGTTCGCCAGCGCTTCGTCTGATGAGCTGCGAAGATTGATTGTTACCTCGCATAGCACGAGAAAATGAATGCAAAAAGTAAGAGCGCACGAACAAACACATCAGACACATGCCTTAATCTTCTGATGATAACCAAGTGAAGTCACCACTGAGCAGAATGAGGTGATAATTGCCAAACATCAACCTCTTACGCTAAGCTGATAGCCTATCGAGTCTGGCGGCAAGCTTTCCCTCCATAAGACGAAGTGGCAAAGATAAAGATAGTGATCGAGCACAGAAAAAGCAGCTGTGCGCTTCATATTTTCTCATAAATAAAATTACTACAGTTACAATAGTAAGTAGCAAAACGACATTAAACCAAAATAAAACCCCGGAATTATCCGGGAATTTATCTTGGGGTGGATAATGAGACTTGAACTCACGGCCTCCGGTGCCACAAACCAGCGCTCTAACCAAACTGAGCTATATCCACCAGACAATCGCACAGCAAATCTACTGTGCTGCTGACATGCTGTATTGTAGCAGAGATAGCGTGGTTTGTCTATTGCCTATGCCCATTCATTTTCAATCTCGCAGCTTTACTGGCTTACACCGCTCTCATATCTGAACATCACTAGGTCAATTTGTTTCTTTTCTCTGGGTTTCTCGCCGCTTCCATAGCGAGCCTTCCTATCTGTAATAATAGCCATCACCACACTTCGTCGAGCGGATGATCAAGAAAAATAACAAGGCCAGGCCAAATTTGAAGTTAACTAATTTAGCGCGCTTTCTTGCGACGCCACAGTGCCTCAACGCACATCACCAGCCATAGGCCAAGTGCAATCGCCCCAACCGCCCCACCAAACCACACATGCCCCGCACTATAGCCATGCTGATTAACCATCCGGGTGAGCAAGCTAATCGCCACGACGTCACCAAGCAATGTAAACATATTGAGCGCAGAGAGGAGCGTCGCTTTGTATGTATGCTGCAGCTCGCTGAGAATCTTCGACTGCAAAACAATTGGTCGCACCCGCGTGTATGCAGTAAATAACACAACAGCAATGACGGCGATAATTGGGCTTGGCGTTACGCCCATCAAGACAATACACAGCGCCATAATCCACGCATCCACCCAATAGAATGCCAGTGGCCGCAGGCGGTCAAACCAATGGACATACCAACCTAGTAACGCTCCGCCCAAACTTCCCACCGCCGCAATCACCCCAAACCACTCTACAGCAATACCAACGTGCTGGAAGAGGAGCTCGCGATATTCTAGCCCCTTATTGGACACACCAGCCAAGAAACCGGCGAAGGTAAAGAGAGCAAGATTTTTCGCAGTAATGATTGCGCGAGCAGCCTGCCGTGGCCGCTGAGCCTGGGCAGCTCCTCGGCGCGGTGGATAAGCAAAGCTCAGCGCCAACCACACCGTCGCAGCAAGCGACAAAAAGCCAATCAAAAACGGGAGCGTATGATGAATACGGTATGTGAGTGGCACTACAATAATGAGCACAGTATTACCAATCAATCCATACGTCTGGGCGCGGCCCATCACCTTGGTATAGTCGCGTGCTCGCCCTAGCGCCGTCAAGGAATCGTGCATAAATGCCTCGACCGCACCAGACTGAAACGCATAGCCACCAAAGAACAAAACTGAGGCAATCAGCCCACCCCAGAAGCTCGGCCACACAGCATACAACAGTGGCGACGCCACAGCGATGCTCGCACCAAGGATAATCGCCCGCCGATTGCCAAACTTATCGGCCACATAACCCGCTGGCATCTGCAGTGCCGCCTGGACGATAGACGAGATAACGACCATCAGGGCTAGCTCATCCAAACTCACTTTACCAACATTCACCAGCTGCACTGTGATGAGGGGCAAGTAGACACGCTTGGTAAAAATCCGAAACCACGAATATTTGATAATGTTGCGCTTGAGGAGGTCGTGGTTGGTCACATCTTGCATAAATCTCGCTGTACTATAGCATAGCTTCGCGCAGCGTGTAAATGCATGTTGTATGTAATAAAAACAACCCCATCGAGACGGGGTATGACGATGAAAATGGCGCCCCGAGTAGGATTCGAACCTACGGCCTTAGGCTTAGAAGTCCTCTGCTCTATCCAGCTGAGCTATCGGGGCATGGGTTTATTATAGCAGGTTTCTTGGCAGGTGTGGTATGATAAACGAAGCATGAAACACACGAACGAAAATTATCGATACTTTAGCGTCATTCTCGCAGTATATGTTGCGGCACTACTCATCTCCAACATTGCCGCCACCAAACTGGTGGCACTGGGCCCACTTATCCTCGATGGCGGAGCAGTACTCTTCCCGCTCGTATATATCTTTGATGATGTCATGACAGAGGTCTATGGCTATCGCCGGGCACGCCGTGCTATTTGGACGGCCTTTGGGGTCATGCTGCTGGCGATTGGCTGCTTTACACTAGTGCGCTATCTACCCGCGGCGGCAGAGTACCACGACCAAGCTGCCTATGAGGCAGTACTGGGCTTCTTCCCACAGATCGTCGTGGCGAGCTTGCTTGCCTTCCTGACGGGGAGCTTTCTCAACTCGTACATCGTTGCTAAGCTTAAGGTTGCTATGAAGGGTCGGCAGTTATGGCTGCGCCTGCTTGGATCGACAGTGGTGGGGAGTTTATTTGACACCGTTATATTCTGCGTTGTTGCTTTTGGCGGGCAGCTCACGGGGGGGGCACTGCTCAACTATATCGCCGTCGGGCTTGGCTTCAAGCTTGCCGTTGAGGTCGTCTGCCTGCCACTTACCTACCGCGTCATTGCCGCGCTCAAGCGGCGCGAATCCGTCGATACCTACGACACCACCACTAACTTCACACCATTTCGTTTGCGTGTCTAGCGAGCGAGCTGCTCACTGCAATAGATTTGCATCTCTCTCAGAATATGAAGAACGCAGTACTTTCATCCTGGTAGAACAAAAAGTTGCCCGTGGTGATTATTGCAGTATGATCATTGAAAAGCTCAGTATTTTAGAAAAAATACTAAGACCCTTTTAGCGTTTTTAAAGAAACGGTGCGAGAGAAAGGGTTAATGATGTGAAGGGGTTACTATGCAAACTCTCACCCCCAGTTGTTATGTGAATGCATACTATAACCTATGAACTCATCAGTCGCTATCGGCGATAATACTGCGCCAAGAAATGATCCCGAAAGGTGTAGAATGTGCCATCCTCGAGGCTGTGGCGGATGTCGTCGACAAGCTTGATGATAAAGCGCTCGTTGTGAATCGATAGCAACGTCCCCGCCAGGCTCTCCTTGGCGCGAAGCAGGTGACAGATATAGGCCGCAGTGTAGTGCTGGCAGGTGTAGCAATCGCACTCCGCCATAATAGGCGCAAACAGCTCACGATATTTCGTCCCACGCATATTCACCCGCCCATGCGGTGTGTAAGCCGCACCATTGCGTGCTACGCGGGTTGGGCTTACGCAATCGAAGGTATCAATACCCTGCTCGATCGCCGCAAAGATATCATCTGGCTCCGATATGCCAAGCAAATGCCGCGGGCGGCTCTCGGGCAAGATCTCGTTCACCCACTGGATAGTCTGAGCCATCGTTTCCTTCTCCAGCGCCCCACCAATGCCATAGCCATCAAAATCCATTGCGCCAAGGCGTGCTGCGGTTTGCTTACGCAGGTCCTCATAATTCGCCCCTTGCAAGACACCAAAGAGCGCTTGATACGGCTTATCTGGCCGAGCAGCCCGAAGACGCTTAACCTCTGCTAGGCTGCGCTCCGCCCACGCATGGGTACGCGCCAGTGCCTCCACTTGGTATTCATACGGGTCAATCAGCGACGTCAGCTCATCAAAAGCAAAGGTAATATCTGCCCCAATCCCTGCCTGGATTTGCATCGACAGCTCTGGTGTAAACTTATGCAGCGACCCATCGAGGTGCGACTTAAATATCACGCCATTATCATCCACCCAGGCGTGCCGACTCGACTTCTTAGCAATCGCAATCTCTTCATCAACATCAGTGCTCATCGCCAGCACCTTCTTAAAGCCCGAGCCGAGGCTCAGCACCTGGAAGCCACCACTGTCGGTAAAGGTCGGGCCACTCCAGTGCATAAACTTACCCAAATACCCGGCCTTCTCTATTAGCTCATGCCCTGGCTGCAGATAGAGGTGATAGGCATTAGCCAAGACAGCCTGTGCACCCACGCTAGCTACCATCTCGGGCACCATTGCTTTCACATTTGCCTTTGTACCCACGACAATGAAGGCTGGCGTCTTGATATCGCCATGCGGGGTGTGAATCACACCTGTCCGCGCCAACGTCTGCGGCATGCGGTGAGTAATGGTAAATGAGAATGGTGCTGGCATAATATGATTGCGTTCCCTATACCCCTTGGGGTATTTTACATTGAAATAATCGTCTTTGTGTAAGGAGAAAAGCTCCCTCTCGCAAAAATCTCCCTCTATTGTACCATAAGGGCTTAATGGTATGATGCCGTTCTCTCCCCTTCCATCGCTCTAATACATAGAGCATACGCATCTGCTGCGGTCACCGCTCTGCCGCCATCTTAAGAAACCACTACTTTGAGAAAATGGAGGACTTTATGGGTGACATAAACAGAAACATCTCCAAAGTACCTACTATAATACCAGCAATACATCACTGCTTCTCCAGGTAAAATTGTGAGCAAAAATAGCCTATTCTGGCAGAGAAAGTGAAGGCTTTTGGGTTCACGTTACGCAGCGCGCCGTGCAGACTGAGTGTGCGCTTGTTGCAGTGCCACCACAACATCACTCTCCGCACGCTCTTGGCCTGCTGGATGCGGCGCTAAGCCTGTCTTAGCCTGCAACCATTCACGGGCAGACCGCGGCATAAGCTTTTGCACAAGGTCTGTTGCCACCATACCAAGCGTCGCAGCAACAACCATACTATCAAACTTGAGTGAGGCTTTTTCCTTAGCATACATAATATCCTGTTCCATTATGTGGATGATATGAGTCATATCCAGTTTGTAGCCAGGCTCATGCTGTTCTTTGCTATAGGGTGCCATAATGCCTGGGAGAACCGTCTTACGTGCGTCGACCCACTGCTGCTTAAGGCCTTCAGGAATGTTGGGGTTCGCAAGGATATCATTATACACTTCGCCTGTGGCCAGCGGCCTTGGCCCTACGATCGCCATGTTCCCGCGCAATACTTGCAATAACTGAGGTGCCTCATCCACATGCGTCTTGCGCACGAGCTTACCGATTGGCCCCGCACCACTGTGGTTGTAGCCATTAGCCGAGGCGGTGTTGCGCACCGCACCACGCAGCGTCCGCAGCTTTGGCACCTTGACGAGGTCATCAAGGTCACTCCCATACCGCTCCTGAATGAAGAGCGTTGGGCCATCGCCAAGCTCCTTATGCATTGCCGCAGCCGCAACGAGAGCCGCTGAGCCCATGCCAATTAGCAGAGGCGCCGCTACGACTCGGTCAAACCAGCGCTTCTCAGCACTTTTGTTATAGTCTTTGCCGTGTTTTGTTCTATTTTTTTGTGACATCCGTTCGATGGTAGCACAATGTTGCGTATTTGTCAACAGTATCGTGCCTATCCCTTCCTTTTTCACTTGATTTTAGTGTAATTGTTATAAAGTATTACACCCTTTAGGGCCACGCCAAACCAAAGAAGAGGCTACGACCTCTTTTCATCCAATCTGGCTCGCTATACTCTCAACAAAAACATCGCTCCCTTGGCGGAGCAATGCTTATTTCTTGCATCTGTGGTGCGGGTGCGGAGAATCGAACTCCGATCCCAAGTTTGGAAAACTTGTATACTAGCCGCTGTACGACACCCGCATGCGCTATCCATTATACCACTTTTTTGTGTATAATAAAGGTATGACCCGAGGACTTCATCGCTTGCGCGGATCGAGTATACACACCAATGGCGTCGCGCGCAATACCCGCACCATCGTCAACGGCGCCAAGACGTCGTCACTACGCGTCGACCAGCGTCAGCATCAATCCATCCAAGAGCGCCGCGCCAACCACTTGCGCTACCAAAGCTCGCACACTATGATGGGCTGCCGGCCAGTCGCAGCCGATAGTAGCCGTATTGATGACGAAGCACCTTATATGAACAACGAGCGCCTCCGAGGTGCTTGCGGTGGGCCACGCGACCCATCAGGATCGCGGCCAGGTACCGCCACCTACGCCCGTCGGCGCGATAACACAGTACACTCGCCGCGACAATCACAACCAGCCTATAGCAAGCCAGCCATGAGGCCAAACTTCCGCCCAGGATTTATGCAATCAAACCAAGGCCAATAATCACGCAGCTTTGGCTCGTACCGCTAGAAGTATATGTCACAAAAAGAGGTATTATTTCTCGCTCTTACATTCTTTCAAGAGTAGAAAATGTGCGCTTTCAAGCCTACTTGAAACCCCTTCATACCTTCGTTCTTCTTATCTAATGTGCGACCCGTAATAGAATGGGCACCTTCTCGATATCATTTCTTTGTAGAGCTAAAGCTAGTTACTCGAAAGTGCCGCACTTTTACCGTTTGTACTCTGGCGGGATGATTTCGTCTGCTGTCACAACCTCTGGTGTACCATCTCCCTGGAAAGCTTGGCGGGCCTGCTCAAGCGTAACAGTAATGGTACTGCCAGGTGCCACACTACCACTGAGCATCTGGCGTGCCACGGTATTCTCCACCGCTTTTTGCACCACGCGGCGCATTGGGCGAGCACCAAGCCGTGGATCATAGCCACGTTCGACGAGAAAGAGCTTCGCATCATACTCTACCGCGACCGAGACCTTTTGCTGGACGAGTGTGGCATTGACCCCCTCGAGGATAAGGTCAAGCACTTGCACCAGCTCTTCCTTAGTAAACGGCCGGAAGAGGACGATTTCGTCAAAACGGTTGAGGAACTCGGGACGGAACTGACCACTGTTGATGAGCTCGTCGGTAAACTGCTGTTCGAATTGCTCAAGCTTATAGCCATGCTCGATGTATTCGCGGATGCGGTCGGCCCCAGCGTTGCTCGTAGCAATGACAATTGCATCACGGAAGCTCACCTCACGATTCTTAATATCGCGCAGGATCCCCTCATCCAGCAGCTGCAGCAAGGTTGCTAATACCTCTGGCGCGGCCTTCTCAATTTCATCCAGCAATACCACGCTAAAGGGCTGTTTCATCACCTGGGCGGTTAAGCTGGCTGGATCATCAGCACCATCAGCAATCAGGCGCGACACATCCTCAGGCCGGACATATTCGTTGAGGTCAATCCGGACAATCTTGCCCTCACCACCAAAGTACACGTCAGCCAGAGCCTTACTTAACTCTGTCTTACCCACCCCTGTTGGCCCAAGAAAGAGAAAGGTGCCAATTGGCCGATTTTGGTTGCGCACACCGGCTCGTGCTCGGCGCAAGGCGTCACTTACTACGCTGACCGCTCGCGTTTGGTTGACCATTCGCTGGTGGATGAGCGCCTCCATATTGAGCAGTCGCTCGCGATCATCGGCAGTACTCGCCACACTTATCTTCACATCCATCGTTTGCTCAATGGCTTGCTGCACCGATTGCTTTGTCACAATACCATCCTCGTGGTAGCTCGCGGCCGACTCGAGCAGCTTGATGGCTTGGCCCGGCATAGCGAGATCATGAATATAGCGCACACTTAGCCGATACGTCTCGCGCAGCGCTTGATAGCGGTAAGCCACATGGCGCTGCCCCTCGGTAATGACGGCTTGCTCTTGCAAGACACGCAGTGTCTCGGCTTCGCTTGTGGGTGCTATGGAGATGCGATTGAGCGCATTAGCAAGCGATGGGTTGCGCCGGCCAATCTGCAAAAACCGCTGCTCGTCCATACTCAGAATAACCCTCAAGCGCCCTGCCTCGAGAATAGGCAGTAGTACATTGGTAAGATCCACCGCGCCAATTCCTTCTTCGAAGAACAACTGAGCATTATCCAAGCAGATGATGATGTTCTTAGCAGTATACGCCTCACCAAGGACACGCATAACAAGGTTCTCGAGCTCACCTCGGCCTGGCGCCGCAGCGATGAGTGATGATGAGTCGAGGATAAACACCTGCCGAAACTTGAGACCACTAGGCAAATGCGCCGAAGCATCAAGTAGCCGCTCGGCAAAGGCGTGGATGATGGTCGTCTTGCCCGTGCCAGCCTGTCCTACCAGCACGGCATTCTGCCGCCCACGGGTGCCGAAGATATCGATGAGCTGATCAATCGCTTTGGTGTGTGACGCAACATCAACTGAGAACATCCCGCCGCCACGGCTAATTTGCTCACTGATATTCTGTCCAAAGCGGCGTAACAGTGGGATATAACCAAACGACCAATCGCGTGCCACCCCACCAGTGCGCCGCGGCTGATGAATCTGCGCTACCAACTGGCGCAAGTGGTGCTGCCACTGCACCGCGCCATCGAGATCTTCGTCGTCAAGCTGGAGTTCCGCCAAGATATTTTGGTAGCCAGGCACACTGCGCACCAAAGCCACCATAAGTACACTACCAGTGATCTGCTCGAGCTGATTGTACTGGCGGATGCGGTCAGCAAATTGCCAAAACTCGGGCATAATGCTCGGGTCGTCACTCACGAGATCCTGTATAAGCGCCGGGCTGAGGCCGAGTCGCAATGCCATAAACAGCCCATCATTAACTGAGCGCAATGCCCATGCAATATCGCGTGGTGTTGGTGTGGCGGGCAACCGACCCAGGACATCACCTGTAAGCAAACCGTCAGCCGTACTACCACTGATGGGCAAATGGGCAATCTCACCCTGATACCACCGGTGAAGCCCATATGGTACCACAGCAAGGCTCGCGATAAACCACCCCAGAGGCAGCTCAATCGCCAGCAATGCTCCTGCCCCTGCTACGAGTAGCAAAAATGGTACCCACCACCAGTGGTCGAAGCGGCCCATCTGCACACCCAAGCGAGCCTTCTTAGCACGCAAGCTATCATAGTGAAAGTCGCTTACCATGGTAGCCACCTCACTATCGCAAGCCCTGCCCCCAGCAGTGGCAACACGGGCACAAGCGCCCAAGCAATAATAAAGACAAGCCCCACCACAGCGGTTACTGCGAGCGCGACAATGCCAAAGATAATCATAAAGCTCCGCACGATGCCACCAATCGTCCGCGAGATGAGACGGTCAAAAAACGCCCGAATCTGCACGCCAATCGGCCCATCCACCGCTCCTGCCGATATCTGTCGAAACGGCGCAAACCATGTTCGCACCAAGAGATCAATTGAAAAATAGTCAAATACACTCACCAGCTTCCCCCATACCATCGTGATCCGCTGCCACCACCCAGCGCCATACCACCACGCAAAAAATCCAACCGCTATCATACTATGCATTGTAGCGCACTAGCGTGATTTGTGCTATATATCGCGCCATAAATAAAGGGTGATTCATGCTATAATAAACACCATGATTCGTATTACAACTCTTGTGGGCAAAGGGGTGCAGCGCGCAGCTCGGTTGCGCGGTGGTGGCTCAGCATTGCCAGGCCTCGTCGTCGAGAAACTCGATCGGCACTTTCTTGCCCGTACGCTTGATGCTCTACCGCATGGTGTGGTGGTAGTAAGTGGCACTAACGGTAAGACAACCACTACCAAGATGGTTGTAGCTCTACTGGAGAGCCAAGGTCTCCGCGTCTTTACTAATCGCACGGGGAGCAACTTTACCCGCGGCGTGGCAGCAGCACTGCTTGAGGCGGTTGATACCCATGGTGTTTTGCCAGCGGATATTGCCGTGCTCGAGCTTGACGAAGCGCATGCGGTGCACTTCGTCAAGCAAGTTGCCCCACGCTATTGTTTACTACTCAACGTCCTGCGCGACCAACTCGATCGCTTTGGCGAGATTGACTACACGGCGCAGCTGCTTCACACCATCGCCATGCGCACCACAAATGGCATTGTTCTCAATGGCGACGACCCACGGCTGACACAGCAAGAATTTACCGCTGATCTCACAGCACCAATAAGCCACTATGGCGTCGATCCATCACTTGCCCACCTCTTCCCAAGCGACGATACCATGCGGAGCGCCTCAGGCCAGACTACAGCCACCACCGATGCTGATGTGACACTATGCCACTTATCTGACCAAGCTGCCACTTTCCGCTTCGACAGTTCCGATCATCCTGTCTCACTTAAGCTCAAAGGCAGCTACAATGCCCAAAACGCTGCAGGCGCACTTACCCTCGTCCGTACTATACTGCAGGATAAACTCGATACACCCGCCATGCTCGCTGCCCTAGCTCAGGTCGAGCCAGCCTTTGGCCGCGGCGAAGCTCTGACCGTCAATGGCCAGCCCTGCGAGCTTGTCCTCGTTAAGAACCCGAGCGGTTTCCGCCTGAGCCTGGCATCGTTTGACCCTCACAAGACTGCTACAATGATTGCCATCAACGACCAGTACGCCGATGGCCGCGATATGAGTTGGCTATGGGATGTCGACTTTGACACGCTTCGGCCTACTGGCGTGGCAATGGTGAGTGGTGTGCGCGCCTACGATATGGCGCTGCGCCTCCAGTATGATGAAGTAGAAGCTCGGCGCGTTGTACCTGGTCTCAAGCAGGCTCTAGCAGAGTTTGTCCAGGCCAACCGTGGCACCCCCTTGCGCATCTACTGTACTTATACCGCCATGCTTGCCTTGCGGCGCGAATTAGCTCATTACACAGAGGTAAATGCTGTATGAAAGACAACACTATCACCATCCTCCAACTCTACCCTCACGCCATGAATATCTATGGCGACTGGGGTAACACCCTCACACTCAAGCGACGGCTCAAGTGGTATGGCTACAACGTGCGGCTCGTTGAATATAACCCAGGCGACACCTTCCCAGCTGATATCGATATCATTGTAGGTGGCGGTGGCCAAGACTCTGGCCAAGCTACCATTCAGGATGATTTACTAGCGATTGGCCCCACCCTGCAGCGCCTCGCTGATGATGGCGTGCCGATGCTGGTAGTGTGTGGGCTCTATCAGCTATTTGGGCGATTCTTTAAGACCACTCAGGGAGCGATCATTCGTGGAATTGGTCTCTTTGATATCGAGACGGTCGCTGGTGAGCAGCGCCTGATCGGCAATATCGTCACTGCCAGCAGCGACTTTGGTGAGATCATTGGCTACGAGAACCACAGCGGCCTCACAACCCTCGGGCACAGTGTGCCACCTCTGGGTATCGTATCGCGCGGGGCGGGCAACAATGGTACCGACCAAACCGAAGGTGCGCGCTACCGCAATGTCATTGGTACCTACCTCCACGGCTCGCTCCTGCCCAAAAATCCACGCATTGCCGACTTCCTGATCGAGCAAGCAGTGGCGCGGCGCTGTGGTGAATTTGCACCGTCTGTCCTCATTGATGACACCTTTGCCACCAAGGCACGCACTGTTGCGAGCAAGCGACCACGCTAAGCGTACAATCGTACTCCTCGGCACTTAGGCTACAGATGGCTCATGTATAACTGCTCACACCTCGAGCCTATTACTTTCCGACAATATTAGCAATCTTAAGCGGACTTTTAGCAAATCTGCTATACTAGATCATTGTGACAACCCAACCAAAAGCCAGCGCGTCCTCTGTTGGGCGCATCGTTAGCCTCGACCTCATGCGCGGGTGGTTTTTGGTTATCATTATTCTCGACCATCTCACCTACTTCCCTAATGGCCTCACTTTCCTCACTGGCGACAGTCGTCTCGCTGTCTCGGCAGCCGAAGGGTTCTTCATTATATCCGGCCTTGTCTTGGGCATTGTGCGTGGTGCCAAGCTCCGCACACAGCCCCTCATGACAGCGACGCGCTTGCTCTGGAAGCGGGCCGGTACGCTCTACCTTACAAGCATTATCGTTACTGTTCTCTCGCTCCTGATCAGTTGGTGTTTTATCGACAATAAGGGTGTCAAACTCCCCCTACCGCTGCCCGACGGTAATTGGCTCGGCCTGGCGTGGGATATTATTACCTTACAGCAATTCTACGGCTGGGCGGACTATCTGCGCCTATATGCACTGTTTATTGCGGTAGCACCAGGCGCGCTCTGGCTACTGCGGCGCGGCAAGTGGTATATCGTGCTAGGGCTCAGCCTACTGGTGTGGGCGCTAACACCACGACCAGTCAGTGAACTATACCAACCGCTCACCTGGCAGGTGCTGTTCTTTATGGCCTTTGCCTTGGGCTACCACCTACCAGAGATTACTGCACGCTGGCAATCGTGGCCGCTGCGCCGTCGACACATTATCAAGCGCAGTATTGCAACGCTCTTCGCCCTCACACTCTTTACCGACGCATACGTCACCTTTGTGGCACATGGGTTGGGCGATGACTTTCATCAAGCGCTTGCCGCGGCCGATACCGCACTCGACAATCAATTTCTTAAGCTCGACCTACCACTGCCTCGCCTTGCCCTATCATGGCTCTGGTTTGCTGGGTTCTTTATGCTGTTTCGGCGGTTCGAGGATCGCATCAAGCGGTGGCTAGGCTGGATTTTGCTGCCGTTTGGCCATAATTCGCTCTATGTGTATACGGTGCATGCGTTCGTTATTCTCGTCATACATCTCTTTGTGGCACCAGATTATTATATTAGCGATTTTTATTTTACGTCGGTCGATCGCTTTTATGAGATCCCTGGTAATTTTGCTCTGTCTATGAGCGCCGTTGCCCTCATCTATCTTGCCGTCAAGACGAAGTTTTTGATGAAGATTATTCCACGCTAACAGGGATCAGCTAGAGAAATAGACCTCCTTTTGTTTCATTGGTCTACCCCATCAATTAGCACGTCTTTACCGTACATCTCCCATAAAAAACAGAGGCCGCGCGAGCCTCAATTATCTATGGTATACCCGGCAGGGTTCGAACCTGCGACCTTTGGTTCCGGAAACCAACGCTCTATCCAGCTGAGCTACGGGTACGTATAGTGGTATTGTACCACGGATGATTATGGCTTTGCTAGTGGATTTTTTGCCAACAAATCGGTACTATAAAAGATATGAGTAAACAACTAGCGCGGCAACAATCTGCCGCTCGGGTCAAGAATTCCGCCCTTATTCTCGCTAATCGACTATTTCCCCTTGTCTGTAAGATGCGACGCCACTGGTTTCGCATCGCCATTGTGCTAGCACCACTGGTGGCAATGGCGCTGTGCTGGTGGATTGGCAGCCAGCAAAGTGTGTGGTTTGATGAAGCATATTCGGTGTGGCTCGCCAAGCAGCCAATCAGTGAACTCATTCGCCTCACCAGTATCGATACGCACCCGCCGCTCTACTATCTCATCCTCAAGCTCTGGGCCAGCGTGTGGGGTTATAGTGAGTCAGCCCTGCGTGCCTTTAGTATCCTCTGCTATGGCGGCGCGATGGTTGGTATGGGGTGTTTCGTGCGGCGCTGGTTTGGCAAGCGCGCCGCGGGGTATACACTCCTCACACTGATTGGCACACCCCTACTAATGCGCTACGGCTTTGAGATACGGATGTATGCTTTAGGGTCACTCATCGGTGTAAGCGCCACCGCCGTACTGGCACGCGCTTGGCACGATGATCGCTGGCGCGACTGGATGCTCTATGCGGTGCTTGTCGCTTTCGGTATGGGGACGCTGTATTATAGCGCCTTACTCTGGCTAGCCCAGCTGCTCTGGCTCATGGTTATGACCTACCGTCGCCAAGGCCTACAACAGTGGTGGAAACTGCCGTGGCTCTGGGCGTATGTAGTGAGCTTCATGCTATTCTTACCGTGGCTGCCAACCTTCTTGGGACAAATTGGCAATGGTGCTTTAGCCGAGATTGGCCAGCCAATGAACCTGCAGAATTTGCTTGGCATCGCATCCTTCAACATGATTTATAAGCCATCTTGGTTGCTAGGCGTTGTGTCGTCGCAACTTGTCCTTATTATTATCTGTGCCGTTGCGTGGGCGTGGCCTCGTGCCATGCGTTCGTTGCCGCATCCCGAGCTTGCTTGGCTATTGCTTGCTCATATGGGCGTGCCTGTTGCGGCACTAGTCGTCGTGTCGCTATCCGCCCCAATGTATGTCGAGCGCTATCTTGCTCATGTGGCGATTAGTGTTATTGCCGTTGCAAGTGTCGTCCTCTATACAGCCTGCGCAGCCCTGCATCGTTCGCCATTGCGCTGGCACAAGGCTGTGTCGACTGCTCTCTTGGCACTTCTGCCGGTGATTATGTTTTATGGTATGGTGCAGTTATCATTGCAGGGCAACTTCAACTTCCAGCGCGATGAGCGGCCTAACGTGAAGCAAATTGCTACCCAGCTTGGTAGCTGCCGCGATGGGAGCGTCATCCTTGCGGCCGACCCGTACATTGCCATAGAGATAAGCTATTATCTCGAGCAAGCACAGTCACGTTGCCCCATCTACATGGCCTATGTGGGTGGCCCACTGATGGGCGGCTACGCACCGCTCGAGGGGAGCACCACCTACCGCAAGGTAGCCGACACCACCCAGCCCTTTACCGATGCCAAAAAAATCAACGTCCTCTACTATAGCAGCTCAACCGCAACCACCACCCCAACACTACCCAGTGCCTACACTCTGCGCTCCGTCACTGGCGACCCACTGGTACTGATGCAGTTTGCCCGCGATTAATAATGCTGATTATTGCTATTTCTACAGTGGTAGATGCCACCCATAATTGCAGATTGTCCCATTATCATCTACACTAGAAAGACAAGGAGGCATATATGATCGAACAACTCAAAAGACAGCTTATTGGTGCGTGGTGGGTGATTATTATCATTAGCCTGTCATTGATTATCTTTGGTGGAGTATCACTTGTGATGCCAGCAGTGACTCTCACTGTTTTGATGACACTCCTCGCTATTTTGATTATCGTCTGGGGATTGTCACAGCTGGTGCGTGGCCTGCAGGTAGTAGACGGTCAAGCCAAGACATTTCTCGTGGTGGCAGGTGCGCTGCTTATTCTGCTTGGCGCGGTGATGCTTGCCAACCCTCGGGTTAGTGTGGCGACGCTCAGCTTTGTACTTGGCTGGGTGGTGATGCTGCGCAGCCTCATCGACCTTATACTCAGCCGTATCTTCGCCGCTAAGAGCCGCACGCGAGCGCTCTGGCTAATGTCTGGCGTGATCGGTGTGATCGTGAGCTTCATCCTCTGGCTCTTCCCTGTCGGCAGTGCTCAGCTTTTCGTCCAAATCGTTGGTGGCTATGCACTGGTTAACGGCATCATTCTCCTTACCAATGCCATTGAGCTGCGCCGCACGGTGCGCCATCGTATGCGTGGGCATCGCACAGTTCATAAGCCGATCGACCGGGGTGAAGTGATTGATCTATAAGCACGAGTAGAGATACTTGAGAACACCCCATACTCATTATGTTCAGCATCGCATTTATGTGCGCCATCATCATAGACATTGTGGCGCTAAACTACATTGGAGATGCCCGCCGCTTTGCCATTCATCCTTTTCTCGAGCACTTAAAAAGTGCTCGTAGTGACGATATACTGTGGCCAGACTAAGCTCTTTCCATCTATCACGACAATCGTGGTTTACACTCGCACACCACCATGCTTAAATAGAAGTATGACCGAAAAAGACTTCCAACGCATACAAGAACTACTAACCACTAACCTCAGCGCTGCCGAGGGGAGAATCAATAATCGCATTGACAAACTCGAGCGCGAGATAAAGGACGTACGTGGCGAAATTAAAGGCGTACGTGATGAAATGAAAGACGTGCGCAGCGAAGTTAAAGATCTGCGTACCGCCATGGAAGAAGGATTTGACGCCATCGGCGCTCAGTTTAATGAGATTGATAGTCGGTTTGCAGAGCTGGACGAGAAGATTGATCGCAACCATCAGGAAGTAGCCGAGCGAATCGACGCACTCAGCAAAGATATCAAAACTCAGCGGGAAGACGCCCTTCAAGCTCAAGGCGCACTACGGCTGCTCACCACGCAACATGAGGACCTCGCCGGCCGGGTAGCAGTTGTTGAGAGCAGGTTGCAGGCGGCGTAGCGGCCCGTCGCAGTAGGATCTACGCTAGATGTACTCTATTCTGGAGCTGCCTTACCTGCGATGAGACGCTCATAAAAGGCAATTAAGGAGACAGCTGGTTGTGTTTGAATTAATGCTATCTGGAAGTGTGCAGTTGCTGGCTGAAAATTACCTTTGAAGCTCTGGCTCGCACGCCGCTGGCTGGGTTGGTTCAACCACGCGGATCACATGACAGTAGCGCAGTACACCATCGGTCGCTTGCGACTCATTCTCGCCAGATTGCGCATGGTAGGTATCACATCCGCCCTCTTTGGGCTCGCTCTCTGAGCCCTTCACATGATAGACAAGCCCCCGAGTGGTGCGCGTCGTTGCCTCTATGCAGTATGTTGCCGATGCGACGTATTTGAGTGTCGCCGTCACATTCTCACTCTTGTTATAATCGGCTGGGAGCGATGTTGGGTAGCCATTATAGAACGTCCTATAGGCTGTCATTGCCGCGGCAGCAGCTCGCAGATCACTCACGAGCTCCGTCTGGGCTGCACGCTGACGCCACGCACCATACCCCACAATCGACGCCGACACCAAGATCGCTAGTATCGCCACCACTGTCAAAATCTCAACTAGCGTAAACCCTCGCTTATTCATGTCTTCATCATACCATAAGCATCATAGAGAGTACAGATGGTACTGCTGTGGTGCACAAACAAACACACGCCCACCAAACCCCATGGTGTACTCACTATCTACTCTCTGGAGCGTTTTACACCAAGTAGCTGATGATCTCATCTGCCACCGCAACAGCCGATGGATAGGTGCTTGTATCGATCGGGCCACCCGGCGTTAGGTCGTGGCTGGCCAGCACCGCTGGGAACTGCTGCATGCTGTCCATATCGTCCTCGCCATCGCGCATAAATTCTTCGAAGCTCTGAATCACCGCTGCATCGCGCCCAGCACGCCGCCTCGCCTCGGCCACACCCTTAAAACGCTCATAGCGGAGTTCATCTGGCGCCGTGAGCACTACCGTCCGGTAGCGATCGCCCAGCCGTTCCTTGAGGCGGCAAGCACTGCGGTAGTCACGCAGGCCATCGAGCACCACTAGCTCCACACCCGGCCGCTTAAGCAGCTCCAGTGCCCGGTCGGCCAGTAAGCTCGGTGCAGACTCCGTCATAATCTGCAGGACGCGCAAATAATCACTCCGCTTGCGCAGCGTGATGTGATGGCTAGCGGCATATTCACGCAAGACATCGCTCGGGCGAAACAAAACAACCCCGGCACCCAGCCGCGGCATTAGCTCACGAATTGTTGATGATTTGCCGGCGAGTTCTCGCCCAGTAATATTCACAATTTGGATAGTTCGAGTAGATCTCATACCCTCTATTGTAGCATGGCATTCGCGGCAGAAATACCTCAAAAACAGCAAATTTATGGTATTTGTTCTATTTTTAGCTCATGAACTCTGGTATACTCTCATCTCTGCCTGCAGTTTTATTCAATGAAGTATGGTGGCTCGTCGCTATAATAAGCGCTGCATCCTCACACTAAAAGGGTGAATGTTCTAGAAAAGCATTCATTTTATGCAGCTGAACTAGCATCAGAAAGCGTGTGAAGTGAGCTACTGGGCTATAAAATGAGGGCGTCTCGGTATTTACAGTAAGATATATTATTGCATCATTATGTATAATATTGTGTATTATATGTTATTACCCCTGTTTTTGAGCACATTATGCAATATTGTGCGTTATTTTGCCATTTTCCTCTTCCCTTTTTGCGACCTCTGTTGTATAGTGAATGGACTATGAGTACACAACTGAGAAAATACAGGGGTGAAAAAGCCCCAGATTCTTCATCAACACCCAATTATAAAAGATATACCAGTGGTAACTATCCTCACTTAGTAGAGGATTCTACCATTCAGCCTGAGTCACAGCGCTCAAAGGCTAATGACATTTCACGACGAGGCTTTCTTGGAGCCGCCGCAGTGTTAGGACTAACAACAGCGTTCATCGCTTTTCGGTCAAAAGATAACTACAATCAGCGCTCTTCTGCCGCCGAGCATCAACCCACCCCCGAAGAGCAAGCCACTCTACTAGTCGATGCCTATAGCGATTACCTCAGCCAGCGCCAAGCCTACGAAGCAGGCCAGGTTACTCAAGAGCCCCAGCCACCGGTTGAGCTAAGCAATATTACCACACGGCCAGTTGAGGCTGGCGACAGCATCGGTAGTGTGGTAGACCGGCACATCGCCACACTCGCCGAAGCAGATACATTCCATGCTAAGCCCGAGCAAGATGGCGTGACTAATGCTGCATCGGCCCGCGTTGCTGAGCTCTACCTGACCGATGGCAACACGCGCACGCGCTACGAGCTACAGCCTGGCGACATGGTGACACTCGCGCAATACCAGGGTTTTGTTATACCACTGACAATCAACTCGCACGAGCCAAGCTCCGGCGTGCCACAGCACACTCTCGAGCCATAACTATTTCATGCGCTGTAGTAAACCAGCCAGCCACTATGGCTGGTTTTTGGTATGAGCATAGCTAGTTCGCTCTCTCGCATCAAGAGTGATATAATAGCGTATACGATGCAAATGGAGCAGGTGCAAGCACTGATTTTTACGATTCGCCAGGCGGATGCCACGCGGCTCAATGATCTCGCATATGCCGAGAAAACGGTGCGCATGCTTGCCAAGGTAGCTGGCCTACACGCATTGGAGTCTGTCTCACATCAGTTCTCGCCGCAAGGCGTGAGTGTGTCGCTGCTGCTTGCTGAGTCGCACGCTACCATCCACACCTGGCCCGAGAGCCGTGGAGCGTACCTCAGTATTGCCACATGCCGACCACTGAGCGAGGATACAATTGAGACTCTCCGCCAAGCCATTGCAGACGCATTTTATACCAATACTATAACGATCGAAAGCGCTGTATTATGACCAAACGCACCAAAGCTCGCCTCAAAATCAATGATGTCCTGCGCGGCAAGCGAACCAACTTCCGCGCGGTAGGTTGCTTGCTATTTAAAGAAGAAAACTCCGAGACCAAGCAAGCCTCCTACTGGGAAGAATGGGAGCTAACGGGCCTCGAAAATTACGATAGCTGGGTAGAGTACGACCACGATAGTAAGGTTGTGTCGCTCTACGAGCCGGTGCGGTTTGCCCAGCGGCTTGAGCCAGATCACCTCGCTGCTGGCAATGAGTTTACCATTACGCTCGAGGATGGCACCGCACAGACGATTACCGTTGCCGAGGCCGGCGAAGGCACCATTATGGCCATCCACGGCAAGAACGCCTACCAGGTCTTCGAGGGTGAACCAATGGCCTACGCCAGTCTGCACTACACCGACACCGAGACCGGCGCTACCACCACCTACACAGTAGAAAAATACAACCGGCGTGAGTACGATGTTTACCGCAAAACACCCTTGTCCGATGCGCAGCAAAAGGAACTATTTGGCCGGCTCATCCGTCCACGCAACTGGCCGCTGTTTTGGCGCTGGGTGATGATCATCAGCTTTGTTGGCGCACTGCTCTTTGCCATTTACGATGAGTTCTTTGGCCACGATGATTCGCACGGCAGCGGCACGTACCACGGGCGCAGCGTCTATGGCGGTGGCAGTGGCGGCGTAGGCAAATAACCTGGGCGCAAAAGGTAGACGAAAGACACTATGGCACATACTCGCGTCACGCCACCGGGCACCAAGCGTATCACCAACAAGGAAAATATCGCGCTGTTTGCGGCAGCGCTCCTCGTGGCAATTGGCGGACTCATCTACGAGCTCATCTTGGGCACGGCTGCCTCGTACCTGGTGGGCGATTCAATCCTGAGTTTTAGCCTGGCAACTGGTATAACCCTCTTTGGCATGGGGGTGGGGTCGCTACTGGTGCGACATATTCACTGGCACCCAGCCACAAGCTTCGCCGTGAATGAAATCCTGCTCGGGCTAGTGGGTGGTAATTCGGTGCTACTGCTATACAGCGCCTTTAGCTTAAGCAAGCTACACTGGCCAGTCTTTGCGCTGATTAGCCTGGTGATTGGTGTGCTGATCGGCCTGGAGATCCCGCTGCTCGTCAAGATGTTTACGCGGTACGGCCGGCCGTCTTCAGTGGAGCTCCTCAGTAAGGTGCTCGCGATTGATTACTTTGGCGCGCTGGTGGCTTCGCTGATCTTCCCGCTCTTCTTGCTACCCAGCCTCGGCCTAATGCGCAGCACCTACTTGATCGCCACGCTTAACATCGCCGTGGCAGTGCTGATTCTACTGCAGCTCAAGACTTCGCGCAAACTTCTAACTGCCAGTGTGGTAGCAACCATTCTGCTGCTGGGGCTGTTCTTTGGTGCCAGCTGGCTGGAGCATCGCATTGATACAAAGGCCTATAAAGACCCAGTCATTCTCTACCAGCAGTCGGCTTACCAAAAGATTGTCCTCACCAAGTACAAGCAGGATTTACGGCTGTATCTGAATAACAATCTGCAGTTTTCTAGCCTGGACGAAGCCCGCTACCACGAAACGCTGGCTGGTGCGGCGATGACGGCGGTCAAGCAGCCCAAAAATGTGCTGATTATGGGCGGTGGCGACGGACTGCTCGCGCGCGAAATCCTTAAGTACCCGAGCGTAGAGCACATCACCCTAGTGGATATCGATCCGGCCATGACACAGCTGGCGCGCACCAATCCCCTACTAGTCGAGCAAAACAAGCGCTCGCTTGCTAGCCCCAAAGTGCGCGTCGTCAATGAGGACGCTTTTTTATTTGCCTTCAATACGCACCAGGCGTATGATGCCATTCTGATCGACCTCGTCGACCCGTCTAATGACCGCTTAGCCAAGCTCTACTCGCAGCAATTCTACCGCCAGGCTGAGCGTATTCTCAGCCCCACTGGCGTGATGATCACCCAAGCAACATCGTCGTACTTTTCGCCAAACGCCTTCGCAACGGTAGCCAGTACTATCACATCTGCCCAGCCCCAGCGGCATATCACGCCTTTTAGTATTAATGTGCCTTCCTTTGGTGAGTGGGGCTTTGTGCTCTCGACAAAGGACAAAGCCAGCCTGCTGAGCCAGCCGCTGCCGCCTAGGCTCAGCTACACCGATACTAAGCTGCTCGACTACGCCCTGCGCCAGCGCCCCGCTAGCCTACCCCCAGCCGGCATCTCTACCCTACTGACACCGCGAATCATCGATGTCTATAACCGTGATATGGCGCAGTGGCGGTATCAATAAAGAGCACTTTGTGTGGATCCTAACCCTCTTCCCTGATATCAATCTATAATCACAATTCATCATGTGCGGATATACAGTCTAGCCAAAACTAACCCGTCAGGGCTGCCACATTCCTTGCTTTGCTCATCAACACCCACCAATTCTTCTATACTATTGAGATATTTTGCGTATGTTTGCTTTGCAGGCTGGTATATCGTATGATATATTTATGCATCATAAACCACCACGCGAACAAGCCCGCCATTATGATATCCAGTGGCACCGCCAAACAGGTGTGTTTCACCCTGAGCAACTATCATCAGAAACACCAACAGTTGGTGTTTCTGCCAATACCTGGCGCGAGTACATAAATCTGATACGCCAAGCAGCTGCCGATAACCCCGCCCATCGCTTCATCAGCCCCGAACTCATGACGACGGCAGACATGGAGCTGGCTGAAATCCCAGACCAACATGCAGTGGTAAATGATCGCCTCGCCGAGCTACAGGAACTCTCTACCTCTATGCCCACAGCGGAGCTTGTGGTGGGTGCACCAGAATACCAACCACACGGTATCTACAATTCACTGATGATTATTACCAATGGTATACGGCGCGTGCTTGAGCGCAAACGCACGATTTTTAGCTCAGCCGAGCGAGGGACATTCACCGCAAGCAACACATTGCAGCAACGGTGTACTCGCACGTTATCTGCTGTGTGTGCCGATTTAGTGGGCTATGGCGTGCAATATCCTGAGCTTCCCCAAGACACCCGTGCCATCCACGCCAGCTGCTGCTGGGCGACACCGCTCGAGGAGGGAGCTCGCTATGCCACAGCGCCAGATGAAGAACGCTACACCAGCGCCATGACGCACACGCTTGGTCGTCTCTTCGCACGCTATCCACAGCTACAGCAGGTCATAGTCGTCGATCACACTCCACCCAGCACAGCCATCCCACCGCTCAACTGCGTGGCGCGGCGGAATACGCATAATGGTATAATAGAGTCATGACACGATACGAAGGAACCAAACTCGCCGACTTTACACCTATAGCCAAAGTCGACGCATTGCAGATTATTGATATTATCCCCGGCACTGGTACCGAGGTACCAGCCGGCGCGACCATCACCGCACACTATACTGGTGCACTGTGCAAGAATGGCGTCATCTTCCAGAGCAGCCACGACTTTGGTCAGCCCGTCACCTTCGGCCTCGACCAAGTCATCCGCGGCTGGACAGAGGGCGTGCCTGGCATGAAGGTTGGTGGTATGCGCCGACTCATCATCCCAAGTGAGATGGCCTACGGCTCCGTTCGCGCTGCCGCTAACATTCCGCCTAATAGTGATCTCGTGTTCGACATTGAGTTGATGGATATTAAATAACAGAAGGTCAGCGCGCAAACAAGAAGCTCATACTAAGTAAGCTTCTTGTTTTCTTTGTAGATTTGCCTAAGGCGTTTGAGGAGTTCGTCGTTATCCATGATATTAACTATTATAGCTTAATGTTGAGATTTTTCAATACGCTGAATAATCTCTACTAGCCGAATTGCACTGGGTAAATAATTCGGATATGCATGTCTCAGATTATTTATATCCCCAGCTGCAACAAGCACAGGATAATACTCAGGGTGTTCATTTTCAAGCTCCTTTAGTTTTTTTGTTGCTTCAGTGAATTTATTTTTTGCAAAACCAAACAAAAGTATCTTTTTCTCTTTCGTGTCTATAGCTAAGATGGCATAGTGAAACTTCCGCCTCTTACTCTGTTCCAAGCCTTCAACTTGACTTATTGTGCTGACCCATGCACTGATCTTATCGACAGCTTCGAGTCTCTTTGCAAGCTCTGTCGTTTGCTTAAACAGATCTTGAGGATTCAAATTTCGGTGCTGCAATAGAGTAGGCTTATTCTCAACGAGTGCAATAATAGACGATATGTATCGAAAGAGTTCCAACCATCCCTTGTCGCCCTGCCCAGCCTTCAAATTCTCTCCTCTCATAACACTTACGATCTCAACACCAGTTGCCCATGCGTGTTGTAACTCTGTGCGAATCTGCATCTCGATCTGAAGACTCTTCCAATACTGATCATTTTCGTTACTTACTGGTACGTTATAAAACTCAAATACTAAGTGTATACCTCTGTAACCACTTTTTTGTGGTTTTTCTATGTAATCTCTAGTTAACTTATTTTTGAGTTTATAAGAAAAAGATCCCTCTTGGTATACTCTTTTCATTCGATAAACTTGTTCAATATTCTGCATAACTATTCGGACACCACCGACGTCTTGCATGCGACTCAGATTCATATCCTGTTGACGATTACTAATCTTATCAATGATTGTCTGTAACCTCTTGAGTCGGCGTGCTACCACTGCATCTTGATAAATCATTTTTCGTTTTTTACGCAATGTGACATTAAACCTTTGCATTGGACGCTCGTGGCTCATACGCCACTGGTCGACAAATGCACGTGCCTCTGCATATTCAAGAGTATTTGTTTTGTGAGAACGGAGAATATTACCCGCCTTATCTATCTGGGTCTTGCTATACTTAATAGGCTTCTTTTGTTTACTCACAGTCTCTATTATATACCTCTAAAAATACAAATAGCCACCCTTTCCAGGTGGCCATTCGCAATGCAGCTGTAGCTATAACGCGATGTTACTTCTTGTCGCTGCTTTTGTCGTCGACAACTTCGCCTTCGACGGGTTCATCTTTGCCAGGCTTCTTGTCTGTAGCTTTTGCCTTAGCGTCAGCTTCTTCTTCGGCTTTTTTGTCCTCAGCTTGCTGCTGATAGAGCTTAGCTCCGATAGACATTGTTACGTCGCCCAGCGCCTTGGTGGCAGCCTCGAGCTCGTCTTTGTCTTCTGCGTTCTTGTGCTTCTCAGCTTCGGCAATGGCATCTTCCAGCGTCTTCTTATCGTCGCTCGAGATCTTGTCCTTAAACTCATCGGGCATTTTCTTTGCCTGGTAGATGGCATTCTCGAGGCGGTTCTTGGCGTCGATCGCTTCACGCTTCTTCTTATCTTCATCGGCGTGGAGCTCGGCTTCCTTCTGTGCCTTCTCAATGTCTTCTTTGCTCATGTTGCCAGAGTTTTGGATGGTAATCGACTGCTCTTTGCCTGTGCCTTTGTCCTTAGCGGTAACACTGAGGATACCATTGGCGTCAATATTAAAGGTTACTTCAATCTGTGGCACACCGCGTGGTGCTGGTGCAATACCGTCAAGCACGAAGCGGCCCAGGCTCTTGTTGTCGTTGGCAAACTCGCGCTCACCCTGCAAAACATGGATCTCCACTTGCGGCTGGTTGTCTGCTGCAGTTGAGAACACTTCGCTCTTACTGGTTGGCACAGTGGTGTTGCGCTCAATTAGCTTGGTCGACACACCGCCCATCGTCTCAATGCCGAGGCTTAGCGGTGTTACATCCAGCAGCAGCACATCCTTGACGTCACCAGCCAGCACACCACCCTGAATGGCTGCACCAACAGCCACTACTTCGTCTGGGTTAACGCCCTGCATTGGGTCTTTGCCAAACAGCTTCTTCACCCGCTCAACCACTGCTGGCATACGAGTCATACCACCAACCATGACGATGTTGTTGATATCAGACTTGCTCAGCTTTGCATCTTTGAGCGCTTTTTCTACTGGCCCATCGAGGCGGTCGAGCAGATCCTTCACCAAGTCCTCGAGCTTAGCGCGCGTCAGGCTCATCTCAAAGTGCTTTGGCCCATCAGCATCAGCGGTGATGAATGGAATATTGACATCATACTCAGTAACAGTCGAAAGCTCTTTCTTTGCCTTCTCAGCTTCGTCCTTGAGGCGCTGCATGGCGGCGTTATCTTTGCGCAGATCGATACCTTCTTTGGCCTTAAAGTCATCGAGGAAGTAATTGACGATGGCATTGTCGAAGTCCTCACCACCAAGGTGAGTGTCACCGTTGGTCGACTTCACTTGGAAGAACTCATCGGCAATCTCCAGCACCGACACGTCGAAGGTACCACCACCAAGGTCAAAGACAACAATGTTCTCTTCTTTGCCTTTATCGAGACCGTAAGCGAGAGCAGCTGCCGTTGGCTCATTGATAATGCGCTCGACTTCCAGGCCAGCAATCTTACCCGCATCCTTGGTAGCTTGGCGCTGCGAATCGTCGAAGTAGGCTGGCACGGTAATGACCGCCTTTGTTACCTTCTCGCCCAAGAAGGCTTCGGCATCAGCCTTGATCTTGCTTAGGATCATGGCGCTCACTTCTTCTGGCGTGTATTCTTTATCGCCTAGCTTAACAGCGACGGCATTACCCTTCTTGACGATCTCGTATGGCATGATGTCGAGATCTTTCTGGACTTCTTTGTCGGTGAATTTGCGGCCGATCAAGCGCTTGACGCCATAGATTGTGTTCTTCGGGTTGGTCACACGCTGGCGCTGCGCCACCTGCCCCACAAGGCGCTCACCTTTTTTGTTGATTGCTACCACGGATGGCGTCGTGCGGTTGCCCTCAGCATTAGTGATAACTTCTGGCTTGCCCGCGATCAAGTACGCAAAGGCACTGTTGGTTGTACCAAGGTCGATACCGATAGTTTTACCCATATAGTTTCCTCCTGTGCGCCTGCCCTGCTGGCAGCGACGCAACGTTGTTAGTTTATTGTTTCGGTTATTAACATCTTGTCTATTCTAGCACTCTTTGGAGTCGAGTGCCAATAGGTTTAGTATAGCGAGCTAGCACTCGGCTGTCAAGAGTGCTAATAGATTTTGCTCACCACTGATAGATCTCATCGCCCGCAGTAATTGCCGCTGCGAGCGTCTCAGCCCGCCGGAGACGCCAATACGCCATTACTGCATAGATAAGAACTGCTACACCACCGGTCAGCACCGCGTAACCCACGCCGCGCACAACCCGTGTATCACTCCCTTGGATAAATATCACATAGAGCGAAACTGCACCCACCAGTGGTGCTGCCGCTGCTGCAACCACCGCCCAGCGTGCCCGCACTACACGCTTACTAGCAAATGTCCGAGTATGCTGGCGCCGCGCCCAGACTGCAGCGACTGCCGCCACAAGCCCGGCACCAATCACCATAAACAAATAGAGGCGATTCGTCGCTTGGTTGGCGTCGTCGACTGTTGTATTAAGCACACCAACGGCTGAGTCATACTGACTCACCGCTGTTTCTACATCTGTCAAATAGACTGCTGCAGCCTGCGTATCTTTGCTCGCAAAGGCTTGCGGAGCGCGCTCAAGAAGTGTCTTGACGGCCGAGGATTTTTCTTTCACTACTGCTGCGCGACGGCTATATTCATCGCCAAGCTGCGGAGAAAATGAGTGCTCTGCCACTGCCGCAAAGGCTGCCGCGGCCTGCTTGGCTCGTTCATCAATAGAGTCCTTCTTGGGCTGAGTGGCATAAAGCTCACGTGTAAAGGCTTGATAGGCTGTGCTCGCCTGCTTGAGCACGGCAATATCGGTTTGGTTGGCGAGTGGCGTTGCATGAGTCTGAGCACTGCCAACACTAAGTGTTGCTATGATGATGAGTGTTCCTGCAAGCAGCCAACGCCTCACCACATTCACCCCTACGGCTTCCGGCTGACCCGCACCATGGCATGGCGCAGGACGTGGCCATCAAGCTTATAGCCGCGCTGCAGCTCTTCGCTAATAATTTCTTTGTCACCGCCCTCGTCGTCCATCGAAATGGCTTCATGAAGGTCTGGGTCAAACTCAGTCGTGCCAAGCTCAACCACGATTGGCTCGAGCTTGAACTCTGCCATCAAGCCATCGAGCTTCTTCGACATCGCCACCACTCCACTTGCCCAGGTGTCGTTCTGGAGCTTCTTGGGGACGTTGGCAGTGGCGCGCTCGATCGTATCAATCACAGGCAGGAGCTTGCGAATTGCCTGCTGAGTGCCCGCCGCCTTGGCCTGAACCTTCTCTACATCAACGCGCTTGCGATAATTCTCAAAATCTGCCCGAGTGCGCTGTAAATCCTGCGTGAGCTCGCCAATCTGCTGCTCAAGCTCGGCCGTATCTGGCGCTTTCTTGTGTTTTGTCATCGATATCATTCCTCCTGCCTAGTGGTGTTGCCTGTGGCGCCGAGCAGGCTGCTCAGCCGTCTTATTCTCCATAGTATACCACGATTGCGATGCAAATAACAGTGGTCATGTCATCATAATATCTCCTCCAGCATCACCCCGGTGCGCTTGACGAGCTCGATAGTGCGGCGGTAGTGCTGGCGCATGGGGCCTATCACCCCAATGTAGCTGCGGTCGCTATAGGGCGAGCGAAATTTGCTAATAATGAGCGTTGCGTCGCTACTCTTACCGATGGGGTTCTCACTACCAATATAGACATTAAGTGGCTCGTTGGGCCGAGCTTCGCGCAGCCACGGCTCGATATTGTCAATCAAATGCGCGACCGATTGGACGTGCTTACCCTCAAGAAACTCTGGCTGGCTAAAGAGCCGGCTAATGCCATTCATGTAGAGCTCACTGCCGATGGTAGCAAAGCCCAGGTTGCCCGTGAGCTCAACGAGGCTATCCACCGCACTGCGAATGGCTCGATCGGCTGCATCGAGATGTGAGTTGACGTGCGCTTCGATAGCCTTAGTGCTATGGTCAATTCCGCTAGGGAGCTCGCTCATCTGGGCGTTGGTGATGCCATTGACATAGAAGCGGTAGCCCTTGCTGGTGGGGATACGCCCAGCACTAGTGTGCGGCGCCTTGACGAAGCCCATCTCTTCGAGCTTAGCCATCTCGCTACGGATAGTTGCACTAGACACCCCAAATAGCTTCGCCAGCGTTACACTCCCCACAGGGGCAGCGATCTCGGCGTATTGCTCGATGATGGCAGAAAGAATCGCTTGTTGCCGTTCGGTCATAATCGCATTATAGCGTAGAGTTGGCACTCTCGTCAATAGAGTGCTAATGAGCTAGTGAAAGATGTAGCCTATTCCTTGCTGCTTGACCGCTGCGATAACCTGCTCGATGTTAGCAAAAGCGTGGCTACTTGAGATCGGACCATTGATAGAATGGCGGGCTGCATCAACCCGCATTGCTGTCGACATTGCCGCAAGATATCGCTCACGTATCGCCAGCGACCCCTGTGCAATTGCTCGGCTCACTGCCGCATTAACACTAAAAGCGACAATCTCGGTGATGGCGCGATATCGGGCCCTCTCTTCCTCATGATATATCGGATAATGAACAAAATGGCTTAGGTGGACTGCCTCATGAATAACTTCGTGTGCAGCCATGAGCACCTGCGATTTATCAGGCCGACCAAGCTGCTTCTTGCGGAGGCTAATGTGCGGGCGGCCGCTATACGCGCGATAGTCTGACGTGATAGCTATTGACTCAGCATAGGCAATGGCGTGTTGTCTGTCTCGGACGGGTGGTATTTCGTCAAGTGGCCACGCTTCTGGCGTGGAGAGGTCTGCCATAGCTTCTGGATATTGCGCTACTCTTGCTACATTACGGCGCTGAGTTGGTGAGGGATAGCGCATAGGCGATCGCACATGGTCATTTGCGGGCACAGCAATAAGTGGATATACATCGCACTCTTGCCATCGTCCGTGCGGATATTCGCGTGGTGGTGAGAGTACACCACGGCGAGTCACACGACAGGTATGGAGCGTGTCCAGCGTTGTTGCAAGCATGCAGACGTTTCCCAGCGCCTCTTGTACTCTCGGGAGATCGGCAATTTCGTGCGCTAGCTCCAGCCCATCGCGAGCAAGCGCATAGCCATACCCCCGCTCTTGGGTAGAGCTATACCACTCTTGGATCGATTGTGGTCCAGTATGCCAGCGGCGTGTCACAGAGAGTTACCCTCCACTCCTTGGTCGTCGAGATCGCGCCGCTCGACCATTGCACCCTCAATTGTTTTACAGCGCGAAAGTGATAGCAACATACATACGGTAGTTGCTACCTCTGTCACTCTGCTATTTCTTTTCACTATTTTACCTATCAAGACTGGCGCTCCTTACACTGAGCAATGAGCTGGCTCAGTTCATCTCTTGCCTGCAGATTCTGCTGCTTGAGCCGATCCATAGCACACACGATAGCCTTGCCTATCTCGGGGTCACTATCTGCAATATCAAAGCAATTTTTCCAGAGATCACTATACGTCCAGGCTGTCATCGCTATCCTGCGACGCAGCTCGGCTGCTCGCGGGCAGCCATAGCACTGCTTGGGGATATAAGAAGCCGCAGATATCTCTGGCTCATCAAGCCCATCAATAATACTATAGAATTTTCGAGATTCATTGCGCGATATCATAGCGTCTATTGTGCCTTTATCTGTGGTTATTTATCATTAACGTAGCGTGTTATTGTTGGGGGCGTCTGCTGTGGATAAGTCCTGCTCACCTCTGCCAGTACGATAGACTATCGCTGCTTCGCTACTCTCTCCATTAGGCGCAGCAGGTGAGCCGCACACCTCTACAACCGTTTTTTCATCTCGACTCATGCATTTTATAATTCCAGGGCAGCCTGCTGTTTGCTTTTTTATGCCTGGTAGCAACTGATTGAGCGCAGCATCGCCCAGTGCAAGCTTCATCTCTACGATTTTCCTATACTCAGCTCGTGCTTTTTCTAGCCGCTTTGGGTCCTCTAGGATCTGCTCTATTTCCTCCTCAGACATGCCTTGCGCTCGCAGCCATGTTGTAATATTGTCTACTGTTTCAAGTACTGTACGCTTCAGCGCTTCATTCTGCTCCCATGCCATTTTGAGCGCCTCTATTATCCCTGCTAGCTGTGGGCACTCTCGACATTGTTTAGGAATATAACTATCAAGATCAGGACCAGTACTAAGACCCTTGACAATACCGTCAAAATCACCAATCTGCTCTTTCACAATATCAGGTAGTGTAGCGATTTTTTGCCCTGTTGTCAATCTGAGTAAATTTGAGCTGCCAAAACTCTGGCAGCTCTCACACCTCTCGTTGTTGTCGCCTCTTCCTTGGAACATTGATAGATATGAATATTATTCGTGATTATTCAGCTCTTATCCCTGAGGCTAGGGTTAATTGTTACGATCGATGGTAATTCCATCAGATAAAGTAGCCTATCTCCACTCACCTATACCAGAGTAGAAATAACGCAATAGCACCGAGCATAACCTACAAATCTGCTGCCATTACTTCCCACTGCGTGCCCGCGTGAAGCGCCGGGCAGCGTCGGTGGAGAACATGAGCACGATGACAATGTTGACACCAATGAAGAGCAGTGTGCCAGCCGCCGACCATGTAACCCTGCCGATCGTTAGCCCAAATGAACTAATCACCGCCGCAAGGCTGGCAATGCTCATCAGCAAAATACGTGAGCGGTCGCTGCCGCGGAAGGTTAGCCCCGCAAGAAAAATCACGATGCCAATCCACGTCGTCGATACAATAGCCGAGATAGTCGCTACGATATGCGTGGTACTCTCAATGCTCTGTAGTGGTAGTCCACTGTCGTGAAAAATCCGCACGACTTCCATGCGCAAATGGCTAAAGTTGAGAATCTCGAAGAAGGTGCTCATCGTGGCCACAGCAATCGCCAGGCCAATCATAATAATCCCAAGGGCGATCTGTGGTGGGCGGCGGCTCAAAAATTGCGACATGAGAGTAGCGTGTTCATCAGGCATAGTCTCGTGCGTCGTTGCGTCGAGAATCAGGTCGGAAGGCACGTCCTCGTCTTCGCTTGCTTTGGCGCGGACACGGCCAAGCTCGATAACGGGCAGGTCGCCATCGGTAATAATGTTGTCTCCACCCCCATTGCGCGAGTGGTAGCCCGTCGAGAAATCCTCCAGCACCGTGAGCTCAATCGAACGAAGGGCGCGCGTGACTGTCTTGACAACGTAGTCACGCTCGATGTCAGTATTTTCATCGATCTTGTGTGTCACTTGCAACGTAAAGATTGATAACCCCACACTCTTGTCGTACGTACCAGCCGCCAGCCAGTCCACCTGATGCCCACCAGGCAGCAACCACCCCTGGGGGCAACGCCAAAAGCGCACATGGTGGCGCTTGCCTGGGTTGCCATCGATCTCCTGCTGGTAAGCAAAGTCCTGCTGCCGGCCAAACAGTACTAGGGGTGAGACGGGGGCATTGGCATAGCTGCGGCGCGTTAGTGTGGCGAGGATAATCCGCCACGACGAGCGCACCGTCACATCATCAGCCAGCGCCCAGCCAGCGGCCGTCATGGCACGGTGTAGCTGGGCCTCGCTACCACGAAAGGCGAGATTAACCGGGTCTCCGAGGAGACCATCTGGGGTGCGCGTCCGGCCAATGAAATAATTAGGCACATAAATACTACTCAAGATGCGGTGCAAGCGCGGCAATGCAAAATATGCCGTAATCACCCACACCACAGCAAAAAACCCTACCAGCCACCAGCCACCAGTGTGCCAGCCCTCGCGCCACACCAACCAAACAAACCAAAATGACGCCACCCCAGCAAAGATAAAGAACCCTTGATCGACCAACGCCGTGGGCGACCACACTGGCCGGCGCAGCGCCAGGGATGAGCGCTGCTTATGCTCGGCATCACCCGGCTCAGCGGCAGTGCGCGTGGCTAGCTTGCTCATACATGCTCCGGGCGCTCGCGCAAGAGGCTGTCGAGCAAGTCTCGCGCCGCCAAGCGAGCTTCGTCGTCCTTGCGATTATACACATCTGATTTGGAGGCAATTGCCCGCACAATGCGCGCCGTCTCGTCGATATCATCGTTGATGACAAAGTGGTAGTATGGGACTTCGAGTGCGTGAGTGATCTCGCGGATCGCACTGCTATAGCGCTTGGGCCACTCTCGATCAAACTCTGCCTGCGAGGTATAGCGCACACTGAGGCGCCGCTGCCACTCTTGGAAGTTTGGCGGCAAGAGGAATATCGCAACCACGCCTGGGGAGAGCTTTTTATACTCATCAACACCCTGCACATCAATATCCGTCACCGCAATTTTGCCCGCATCGCGAATATCCTGAATCTGCCTGACCCCTGTGCCATAGAGCGTTCCATGGACAAACTTCGCCTCGACAAAGGCACGGCTCTGCAATAGCTCTGCGGCAGTTGCTTCATCGATATAATGATAGTCGACTCCCTTTTGCTCCCACACACCTTTGTTTTGGCGAGGCTGACGGGTGGTGTACGAGACGATATCAGCAAACTCGGTGCTCGCGAGCAACCGCTGCTTCGTCGTATCCTTGCCCGCCCCAGAGATACCAACAAGCAGCACAATCCTCGTGTCGCACACAAGCTGGCGCACCGCTTCGGTTGGCTGATACTGTTCGATAAGTGATTGAAGATTCGTCATAGTCATATCATATTTATGATAGCACATCATAGAGAGTAGTTTCTTGCCCTTGACATAAGAAGCTAGCTATTATTCTTAATATTGTTTAAATCTATCTGAAAGTAGTCTTCCAGGAACTCTTGGGAGTACTGATCGATATCTGTCATACGTCCTCCGATACGCACACAATCAGGCATTCCCATATAATCTGGTTTCGTTACAGCGTGATATTGCCTGTGCGCAATAATCAATGCTGGTTGGAGCTGCTGCTCAGGTCGAAACTCATGATTAATCATTGCTGCAAGCTCCTCTTCTCTACCGCGCGTTTGGTATGTCCACTGGCCACGGGCAATTGACTGCGCCGTGCGTCGTGCATCTGCATAGTGACGAGTAAAATGCACTGGCATGCCATCAAGAGTAAGCATATCGTTGCCATTGCTCAGTTCTAGCGCAAGCCGCGCTAAGCTCACCGCTCGCCAATACCGATAATCGCTCTCTCTCTCTGCAGGTGGCACATTGTCATACACGAGTGCTCTGTCTATATCGGCCACCAATCGATCATAACGAATCTGCACACACAGCTCCTGTTAGTTGTTAATCTCGCTTGAGCATTACTGTAAAGGCTTCGCTGGGGATGTCGACTTTGCCAAAGCGTTTCATGCGCTTCTTGCCGCGGGCTTGCTTGGCAAGGAGTTTCTTCTTGCGGCTCACATCACCGCCGTAGAGATAGCCCGTCACATCTTTGCGGTAGGCACCGATGTTTTCGCGGGCAATGAACTTCCCACCAATCGCCGCCTGCAGTGCCACCTCAAAGCTCTGGCGCGGCACGACATCCTTGAGCTTCTTCACCACCTCGCGCCCCAGCCGCTGCGACTCCGAGCGGTGACACATAACGCTGAGCGCATCAACCATCTCGCCCGCCACGTAGAAATCCACGCGCACCAAATCCTCTGCTTGGTAGCCCGCCAGTTCATAATTAAACGAGCCGTAGCCACTGGTGACCGACTTGAGCTGATCATAAAAATCTGTTAGCAAGTTGGCCAGCGGCGCCGCAAAGGAGATGAGAGCACGCTCGTCGATGTAACTGAGGTTCTTTTGCCGCCCGCGCTTACTAACGATGAGCTGGATTACCGCGCCGATATAATCTTGGGGTACAACGATCTCACCATCAATCCACGGCTCGCGAATCTCCTTGATCTGGGCTGGGTCAGGTAGTTCGCTGGCAGACTTGATATCTAACTCATCGCCATTGGTCAAGCTCACTTGGTAGTCGGTACTTGGGTTGGTGACGATGAGGTCCAAATTATACTCGCGCTCAAGCCGCTCACGAATGATATCCATATGCAAGAGACCAAGGAAGCCAATCCGCACGCCATAACCCAATACCGGTGAATTCTCTGGCTCAAACTGCAGTGCACTATCACTCAAGCTCAGCCGCTCAATCGCTTCCTTCAGGTCATTATAATCTTCATTAGACACTGGAAAGAATCCTGCGTAGACAAAGGGCTTGACTTCTTTGTAGCCAGGGAGAGGCTGGACGGTTATTGCTGTCATATTTGATATTATAGCAAGTTTTGCGACAGAGGAGAATTACCCTTCTTGCAAGAAACCCTTATGCTCTGCAGATGGATTAAGATGCTTTTCGCGGTAGTGCTGAATCTGCGAGAACTGCTCGGGCGAGAGGCAAAACATTGGCCTATAACCATCAATCGCTCTATACTTCTTCATCGCAATTCCAAGCTTTTTTGCAGTATACTGCACACTGTCAAAACGAACACCCAAGCGTTCGCTTGCTTCCATGATAGTCATGTAGCCTTCTGGGGCTTTTGGCACAATATAGCCATGGTCGATCGCCCGCTGCCGAATAGTCTCCTGCTCGGCCTATTGATTTATAATCATCTGTTTGGCTTCGCCTGGGGTCTAGATAGTTTGCTCGTGGTATCGTCCACCATTGGCTTTTTATCTCTGTTAACTCACCAATCAAGTTAGTTGTTTTGGTAGTACTATACTATAACTTCTAAATGATATGATGGGTTACTGCGTAAGTACTTATGCTATACTAGCGTGACGTCATGATGTCAAAAAGCATGCTCTTTCCTTATCAAATTTTTGCCAAGATATATACTTATTCTCCATCGTTATCGTCTCGTGTCCTACCTATAAGGTACTGTATATTGATTGGAAATTGTATTCGAAAGTCGCAAAGTGAGGTGTACCACTCAATAATTACTGTAATATGCTTGATGTATTCCTGATCTCACCCTTAGAACTTGACACATATAACTAAGCATGCATAATAACAGTATGAACGAGTTTCTACCCAAAAGCGGCAAACTGGACATTGGTCACGAATATACCGATCGGGACGACGAGATTGTTAATGAAGCCCTCGATCTTCTACGGATGCATTTTGAGTTTTCTACCCCAGACTTAGCTGGTATTAGTATGATCTTAACACCAGATAAAATGCCACACGAAGCTGTAATCAACCGAATTGCCAGCGACTGGGAAGGCACGTCCACAGAGGATTGTGAACGCAAAGCGTTTTTATTCAATGCCGAAGAAATGTTTTTACCAGATGGATATCCAGAATCGTCACACGCAGAACCATATAGCACTCTACGAAGAGCAGCAAGAACCCTACGCCAACAACACCGTGAACGATATAACCTCTGTGATGGTCAACCAAATAACTCAGTTAATGGAAGCTTGATGATAATCGACATTCCGCACCCAGCTGCGTACGGAGTGGAGATACCACCAGCAGAGTTACGAGAGTTCTTTGTTCAGTGTTCTTATGATACTTTAGGAGGAAATCTACAAGGAGCCCAAACCCAAGGTCACGATACAGTATCAGTGGTAATAGTTGCTCCATCAGCGTTTTCTGCGGTAGCCGCAGAGGATGAATCACTATGGTATTGTCTAAGCCACTATGGTGGCACAGAGGTTAGGCCTACAGAATATCTGCGTACAAGGAGTATTACCGTTCCTCTATCATCTGCACCTTACCCGTCTCGTTATACCGCTGGTAGGCAGTGAGAATTTGGCGTGTGGCGTCGTTGGTATTGAGCTGCAATGCTTCGTCTAGCGACAACCACTTGCCCGTCGCTACTTCCTCAGTATCAGTGTGTGGTGCCTCACTTTGCCATTGCTTAAGGCAAAACACTACGGTAAAGGCTTGCGTGTCACCATCAGGATAATGATACACCCGCCCTGGTCCAGACTGCGTTGCAAAGAGCTCGAGGTCGCTGGCGTGCGCAGTGATTCCTGCTTCTTCACGCAGCTCGTGTAGTGCCGCGCTGGTGTAGCTATCACCCTCCTCGACGTGTCCACCTACTGTGCTCCAGCGGTCGAAGGCTTTGGCATAGATGAGCTTGACGCGCCCTGTTTCATCAACAGGCAAGACATCAACAGTCGTCGTGAGTAATTTCTTATCTCCAACCTTCTGGCGCAACTGCCACACATACGAGCCAACGTACCCCATATTCACACTCCCTTCTCTGCCGCCAGCAGATGATCAATGGTACTTTCTATTATGATTTTAGCATATTCATTGAGGATGAGGCGGCTAGCTCCACACTACTCGTCCGCACGAGAGTCTCCTACTTGCTGGAGGGTGTTGGCGAGCAAAGCCCAGGCAGCGAGCATGGCGTAATTGGTGATTGCACCAGTAGCGACCATGTGGTTGATGGTGGCAATTGGCAGCCACTCCGAAATGATTTGCTCGGTGTCATCCGGCCGGTGTTGGTGGTTTGTCCCAGCATATTCGCCGTAAACCACGTGGAGCTTCGCACTGGTGCGACGATTGTCGGCATAGAGCCAACCACACGCTCGCACACCTGTCATGGCAATGCCCGACTCCTCAGCCAGCTCTCGCTGCGCCGCCGCGCACACATCCTCACCCGCTTCGATCTTCCCACCCGGGAACTGATACAACACCTCATCCACCGGATACGAATACTCTTGCTGCACCAAGACGCTATCACCTCGGCGACACGCCACGATTACTCCACCATGCCCATGGTAGGGATAATGGATATATTGGATGGTCTTCCCATTTGGCAGCTCCACTGTATCTTCTGCGACGGTGAGCCGAGGGTGGTCGAGGAGTATTTGTGATGACTGCGTGCGCCACTTGTGCAGTTGGTGTGACGACATGGTTGATAAGATATGAATAATAGCTTTACCTATTTGACCCTTTCTTGATGAAATTCATTTTTCTTAACCCTAGGAATACGACGACGAGACAACATCATAGCCAACCACAAACAGCCACTACATAAAACAAATCCAATTGCCGCAGGAGCAATCACTGCCAGACCAGCTTCACCAGAAAAAGTTATACTCCACAGTAATTTACTGGCAGCCATGAACGCCATGACTGCCACACCAAGCCAAATATTTCGCCACCACAATGCCGCTGCTAAAGCACTAAAGGATAGTGGTATAAGCAATGTGAGAAAAATCTTACGTAATGTCCATTCACCCTGCAGATACTGCTGCTCAACTTGCAAAAACTGTTGCACATGTGAATTCGTTTCACTGGGCGGAGCAAACCACCCCATGCTAGTCAAGGTCAAGAATATCACCATCATTATCCCCGCCCAGCTCCGCCGATAGGCAAACCAACAAAATGGTATCAAGAATAACGGACGGATATACCAGCTAAGCTGGTTGTGATGCCGCTGCCACAGCCAATCCCAAAAACTCGGAACAGTAAATGCCACGGCGATGAATAGCATAATTAAGCCAGCAAATAAGATGGCGATGAATGTGTCGTACTTTTTTATCGCAGCCATCATACGATAAACTATATCACTATGTTATAACTACTCAAAGTATTTCTTCAGCGTCACCGTATCGCCCACCCGCGCCTCACGCGTGGTCTTGAGGTTGGTGACGATGTAGCCGATTTCGCCGGTGCCAAGCAGTGGGTCGGGCTGCATGGTTGGGCTGAGGTGCCCTACCTCTAGGGCAAGGCCGCGGGCTCCAGTAGCCATCATGGTGATGTCCGCACCTTTCGGTATTGTGCCATCTACCACGCGCACATAGAGGATGACCCCACGGTAGTCGTCGTAGTAGCTATCAAAGATCAGGGCGCGGGTTGGTATACTCGGCATCTTGCCATCTTGCGCAGCCATGCGCTCAGCCTGCACCGCTAGTGGCGATACTGGTGCTGGGATACGCTCGACAATAGCCCGGAGCACCTGCGGCACATTCTGCCCGGTCTTGGCCGAAATATGGATAATATCGCTCTCATCACAGCCGAGCAGATTAATCACCTGCTTGGAAACGCGCGGTACATCAGCGGCTGGCAGGTCAACCTTGTTAAGCACCGGGATGGTCGCAAGATCCTGCTCCATCGCGAGATACACATTGGCCAGCGTCTGCGCCTGAATCCCCTGGCTGGCATCCACCACCAGCACCGCGCCTTCGCAGGCCTGCAAGCTACGCGATACTTCGTAGCTAAAATCCACGTGGCCGGGGGTGTCGATCAGGTTGAGGTCGTAGGTGGCGGGCTGGGACACGATGCTTCTGCCCCCGTCAATTGAATCAACAGGTGATACTAAGCGGGTGGCAGTCGACGGGGCAGCACCCGCTTCTGAAGAAGTTACGTACTCATACTTCATCCGCACCGGAGCGAGCTTGATGGTAATCCCCTTCTCGCGCTCCAGATCCATACTATCCAGCAACTGCTGCTTCATATCCCGCTTGGTAACGGTGCCCGTCAGCTCCATCATGCGGTCGGCCAGGGTGCTCTTGCCGTGGTCGATATGGGCAATGATGCAGAAATTACGGATATGTTCCATACGCTAGCGTTTCCAGTTCCAGCCAAGGTTAATCCGTCCAAAGAAGATCTGCCGCAATCGATTAAGTACTGGCTCGGCCTCTTTAAGCCTCAGCCGCCGGCTAAACCATATATAAACCGCAAAGCTCACAACTGTGATCATAATAAACTTTGGGAAAGCGAGGAAGAAACTCTTATCGTTTGTGCCAAAGGGGATCATTACCACGCTCAGGTAAGCAGCTAACCCAGTTGGCACCGCAGCGATGACCATCTTGTAGATGCTATTAACGAAGCTGCGGTCAAACAGCCTCGGCATACGCCGCCCCATGAAGAAGAAGAGGATAATCACCTCTACCACGGCAGTGATAGACTGCGCCCAAGCCAGGCCATAGCCTGGATTCTGGTTCTTGGACCAGAGATTCACCAGGATAATCGCCAGGATAATGTTAAACCCAATCGCAAAGAACGAGATATAAAGCGGGGTCTTGGTATCTTGCTGCGCATAGAAGCTACGTGCTGCAATATGATAAATCGTGCGGAAAAATATCGTTAAAACCAGTACTCCAAGAAAACCAGATATCACTGGGTCACCCCCGTTATAGATAAAGCTCACCACATAGCCTCGTGCAAAGTAGGTAATAACCGCTACTGGCAATGCCAGCCAAATAATTACCCGGATCATCACCTGCAATTCTTTGCGGAAGAGATCCTCGCGCCCCGCCCCGAGGTGCTCTGTCATTTGTGGGAAGGCGGCATTGCTAATCGCCACACCAATCAAATTCACTGGCATCAACGACAATGACGACGCCTGTTGGTAAGCTCGCACCGTCCCATCAGCCATGCGCGAAGCGAGGTTTGTCTCCACAAGACCATTGAAGTAGTCAATCCCTTGGTCGAGTGAGCGCGTCCGCAGCAGACGCAGCACCTGGCGAAAGCTCTTGTTCTTGCGCTTGATTATAAAGCGATAGTCAAAGTCTAAGCCAAGCAGGCCAATCGAGCTAACAATCAACTGCAGCACCGAGCCTAGCACCACGCCCAATGCTACACCCATAATGCCGCCATCAAACACCTGCCAGCCAAAGATGTTAATACCGTTCGTAAAGAAGGTCGCACCGATGATAATGCCGATGTTGTAGATCGTTGGCGCCAGCGCATAGAAGGTAAAGCGCCCAATCGCCTGCTGCATACTAGCAATGACGGTAGAGATAGAGAAGAGGAATGGGTTGACGGCAATCACGCGCATCATACTCACTGCCAGGCTCCGCCCCGACTCGCTGAGCCCCGGCCCCACCACAACATTCACGAGCGGCTCGGCAAAGATCATAATCAAAATACTTGCCGCTAAGGTGGTGAGCGCTAAGAAGTTGATCAAGCTCGAACTCAAATCCCACGCCGACTGCTTGTTGCCTGACGCCAAGCGCTGGTTAAACACCGGTATAAAGGATACGCTCAGTGCCCCAGACACCAGCACAAAGAACATGAAGTCGGGGATGGTAAAGGCTACGGTATAGGCATCAGCACCCACTTTGTAGGTGTCGTAATACATGCCGTTGATGAGCCGTTCACGGTACATCCCCAAGACGCTCGACAGCAGTGTTGAGCCCGCGAGTAGGGCAGCAGCATTCTTGATGTTTAGTTTGCTATTTGCTTTGGCGACGACTGAGCGGACACGCCGACGATTTGCTCCATGTGCCACTGGTACCTCCCTGCTCCTAATGGAGCTTGGCCTCCGTCGGCAAAGTGGCATCTGCCATCGCAGCCTTAGCTTCGTCTTCTTCGAGTGTTTCGTGAGCAAGCAGCTCATCTTTGAGCTTCTCAAGCGCTGGACGGTTGTGCGAGAGGACAATCTCAGCACGGCGAGAAGCCTCTTTGATAAGCGCCTCCACCTCGTGGTCAATCGCCTCAGCAGTCGCATCGCTATATGGTCGCTCGTGAGTGATCTTGTCGAACACCATACCACCGTTATCTTCATGGAAGACTTGGTCGCGGAGCTTTGCACCCATGCCCTGCTCAATCACCATATCACGGGCAATCTCCGTCGCTTTGCGTAGGTCACTGCCCGCTCCCGTCGTAATACCATCATCGCCATAGATCAGCTTCTCAGCAATGCGCCCACCCATTGCTCGGGCCAGAATATCCTTAAACTCATATACATTGGTGTAGCTTTTGTCTTCTGGTGGCAAGAACCATGTCACACCACCAGTGCCACCACGCGGGATGATGGTCACCTTATGCACTGGATCGCTATCAGGCAAGACATGCCCCACAATAGCGTGACCTGCCTCGTGGTACGCCGTGAGTTCCTTCTCGTGGTCGGTCATTACCTTAGCTTTGCGCTCAGGGCCAATCGCCACCTTTTCGAAGGCTTCGGTCAGATCTTGGTTAGTAATCGTCTTCTTGCCGCGGCGCGCTGCGATAATCGCTGCTTCGTTGGCCATGTTCGCGAGGTCGGCACCACTACTACCGGCTGTCTTGGCAGCAAGCTTGTCGAGGTCGACCGACGCATCGGTTGGTTTGTTCTTGAAGTGCACCTTGAGGATTGCCTCACGGTCTTTGCGCTCGGGTAGGCTAATCGTCGTATGGCGGTCAAAGCGGCCTGGGCGCAACAGTGCTGGGTCGAGCACATCGGCCCGGTTGGTTGCCGCTAGGATAATCACGTTGGTATCCGCCTCAAAGCCGTCCATCTCTACTAAAATCTGGTTCAACGTCTGCTCGCGCTCGTCGTGACCACCGCCCATACCGGAGCCACGTTTACGTCCCACGGCGTCAATCTCATCAATGAAGATAATGGCTGGCGCATTTTTCTTGGCCTTAGCAAAGAGGTCGCGTACCCGACTTGCCCCCACACCAACAAACATCTCCACAAACTCTGAGCCACTAATGGAAAAGAACGGTACGTTAGCCTCGCCTGCAACCGCTCGCGCCAACATCGTTTTACCGGTACCAGGGTTACCAACAAGGAGAATCCCTTTAGGAATCTTAGCACCGAGGCTCTGATATTTCTTGGGATGCTTGAGGAAGTCCACCACCTCTTGCAAATCTTGCTTGGCGTTTTCATTACCCGCAATGTCATCAAATACTACCCGCTCTTTATCAAGGCCGTACAGCTTGGCCTTACTCTTGCCAAAGCCCATCGCTTGGCTGTTCTGCCCCTGGGCTTGGCGCATCATAAACATAAAGAGAACGCCAAACAATACGACCGACAGGACAATTGGTGCGAGATTCCAAAACAATAGGCCTGTCTGTGACTCATTTTGCACCTTTACCTCTGTTTTATCGTGCTTGAGTCCTTGGGTATAGATAGTGCCATTCTCTTTGAGGCTGCGCTCGGTCGGCTTAGACTGGCCTTTGGGTGTAACAGTCAGCTCATTGCCTTGGATCTCGATCTTAGCAATTTTGCCATTATTTGCCCGGTTCACCACGTCCGAGAGCGGCACCTCCTTGAGGTTAGCCTGCGGCGAATTAATCGCCCAAAATGCCAGCACACCCAGCACCACAATCGCCCAAAACAGCCCTAGACGTAGGGCGTTGGTCGCTTTCGACGGTTTTTTATTCATCAGGGAACTCACTCCTTTCGTTCGCTTGCATTCTCACACGGTAATCTGATCTATTGTACCACTTCTACAGTGAATTGCCGAGGGCCAAACTGCAAATACACGCCATCGCCCACCACATGGCGGCTGCCTGGGCGAGCAGTCTTGACGGCCAGCACCGCACGCTCAAGCCGTGGACGGGTTGGGCGCGGCGCACCTGCCCACATGATCATCGCACCCAATAGCTCCTGCGCGCTTGCTTCGTCAATCATAATAAATCCATAGCGCTCAGCCGCAAACTGCGGCAAGAGGTGCTGCACTTCATCATTAATCGTATGACGCAGCGCAAGTTGCCGATCCCGCAGCGAGGTAATCTGCGCCGCCTGCTCTGCCGTGAGGAGCCGCTGAATGCAGCGCCGCAGCCGATTGCGCGTGTAGCGGTCACTCGCATTCGTCTCATCTTCTACCCATTCCAGGCGATGAGCCAATGCATAGGCGCGGATATCTGCCTTGCGCCAGCCCAGTAGTGGCCGCTCCACCCCAGGGCGATTCAGTACGGCCAGCCCACGCCATCCCGTTCCACGTACTAAGTTAAGCGCCACTGTTTCTACCAAATCGTCCAAGTGATGTGCTGTTACCACTGGTGCTTGGTACTGCGCTGCTGTATCGAGCAAAAAATCATACCGAGCCTCTCGCGCTGCTGCTTCGCTTGCATTCGGCCCAAGCTCTAGCCGGGTAGACACAAAGGGTAGTCCATAGCGCGCCGCCAGTGCTGCCACAAAGCGCGCATCCGCCGCCGATGCTTCACCCCGGATCCCATGATCGACATGCGCCACAATCAACGGCTCCGTCGCCTGCGCCGCCATCACATCCAAGAGCACTACACTATCCACACCACCAGACACTGCAACAAGATATGCCATGGCAATAGTATATTCATTTTGCCAAGAGGAGTAAATACTAGTTTTATTATGCGCAATATGCTAGGCATAAGACACAAAACAAGCCGCCCGGGAGGAGGAACGGCGGCTTGCATAATAGAGGAGGAGGTAGCGTGTGCTACTACGGGTAGTATGCCCCGCCTTGCTTAAATAGAGCTGAAAGTGGATACTCTTTGCTATTTTAGCAACACGCCGATGTAAGCCAGCGTGGCAGAGTCTTCACCAGTGAGCTTCTTGTAAACTCTAAAGTCTCGCAATGTGGTCACAACTTTCGTCATATACTGCAAAGCATTAGGCCACGCTTTATACAATCTACACCATAATCTTATCTGTTTTTATGAAGAATGCGGTAGTATATTCAATTTTCCCTTTTTCTCCTAATTGCTCAGGCTTTAGCAATTTCCACTCTTTTCCTCTATACCGCTCTACTCTCAGAAGTAGCAGAGAATAAAAAACTAATCCGGTAGTGTCGAGCTAAAAGCTCAAACTCCTAGATTATTAAACAGCCAAAACTAAGAAGGCGAAAATGCCTCAGCTACAAAACAGATCTCTCTACTTACGGGATAATTTGCTTGCCGCAGTCCGCACTGCTTCGCTCCACGTTAAGAAAACATGTGGAAGCTCTGCTAGCTGCTCAGCAGTGAGATCGTGCTTGATGGCGAGAGTGACCTCTTGGATGAGCTCACTAGCACGCGGAGCAACAATCGTCCCACCGAGCAATACCCCTTGTTTGTCGCTAATCAGCTTGACGAACCCCTCACGGAAGTCACTTGTATTGCTACGGGCAATCATCCCGAGCGGCACCAACACCTTATTAATCTTGAGATCACGCTTGATACAGTCATCTTCATTAAAGCCCACACTGGCTACCTCTGGATAAATGAAGGTAGCGCGCGGCACTAACTCGTAGTCGAGCGTCATTTGCGATTTAGGATGGAGGATGTTGTGCGCTGTTAGTCGGCCCTCGCTCAAGACGGTGTGGGTTGGCACATCATTACCTAGCACATGGCCCGCCGCATAAATATGCCGCACGTTGGTTTGGAAGAATTGGTTGACCTCAACACCGCCATCGGACGAATACGTTACCTCAGCATTATCCAGCCCAATATCGATGGTTGGCTCTGGCTTGGTTGCTACCAAAACACGCTCTACTTCCATCGTCCGCTCAATACCACCACGGATATATTGGACGATCACATTACCACTTGGGCCACGCATGAGGGAGCGAATCGTCGTTTGCGTTAGAACCGACAGTGGTTGGTCGCGCTGCAAGAGGCTGCTCACTGCTTCACTTACCTCTTCATCCTCAGTCGGCAAAATGCGCGATGACTGCTCTGCCACCGACACCGTACTACCAAAGGTCGCAAAGAAATGCGCTAGCTCAATCGCCGTCGTCGTCGCACCAATGATCAACAGGCTACGCGGCGGACGGCTCAGCTTGAGGGCGGTGCGTGGTGTCAGCCAGTCAATCGTTTCGATACCCGCAATCGCTGGCTGGGTCACGTGTGCCCCTGTTGCGATCAAAATGTGCCCTGCTGTTACTTCATGGTCGCCAATCGTTACAGTGTGCTGGTCACGTAAGACACCTTTGCCGTAGAATGTATCAATCCCTTGTTGGTTATAATAGTGCTCGTTATCGCCCGCGCCAGTCCGCTCTACTACTGTATTTTTCCAATGCTGGATGGCTGGGTAGTCAAAATCCACTCGCGATGTATCGAGCCCAAACTGGTGGCCCTGTTGGATGCGGTTATAGAGCTGTGCCACACCCAGCAGCGTCTTGACAGGGATATCACCCCAATTAGGCGCACCACCACCAAAGGTGTCTGCCTCAATCAACCCGACCTTCTTATCTGCCCGGGCCGCCACCAAAGCTGCAGTACTGCCAGCTGCACCACTACCCAGCACCAACAAATCATAATCGTAGCGTGGTCGTCGTATCATGTGGTGGTTCTCCTTAACTCCTGATTGGGCGTTTTCTCTATTATACCACTGGCCTGGGCAAAAAAGAACGCCAAAACACTCGCCTGAGCTCTAGCCTTCTTGCCAATTCTCTGCTATAATGCGTCATGTTTGGCACCGTAGCTCAGCCGGTTAGAGCGCAGGACTCATAAGCCTGAGGTCACTGGTTCGATCCCAGTCGGTGCTACCAGGTATGATAGGCGGCGTACGACGAGTGCGCCGTTTTGTTTTTTATCCAAGGCTATAGCCTATTTCGGATGTGCGAGGATGAATATTATAGAGATATATTCAAAGCACCTCAGGCGCATCACCCAAGGTGCTTTCGATCGTTTAGAGTTCTACCTCTGCTAATTTGCTATGGCGCGCGGCAATGAATGCCCGCAGCTCTGCCATACTACGCGACCGATTCCAGGTGGCGAGTATGGTTTCTTTCGTCTTTTTTCGCATATCTACCCTCTTTTTTGTGTTGTCATTATCGACCTACCTCGATCCTAGCATATATACGAACAAAATGCAAACAAATTGTTTCTTAATTTACTTTTTACCTTATTTATCCCCGTTATTTGCTATTTATTCTAAGAAACCTTGCTCATCGTACTTTGTGCGCCACCTCTGAAGGTTTGTCATTACTTACATTATACCCTCTTTGTCTTTTGGTCTTCACGGTAGAGACAATAGCCGCTGACTGTATTGAAGGTGTAAGCAGTACCTACCAGCCCATGCGCCGGTAATGAATCTCCACTCATTTGAACGAAAAACTACACTCTACTAGACGCCAGTGGTAAAGGCACCAAGAATAGTTTTGAGGTTGATACTAACCTCATTCCATCTCTACCTTCCCAAGATAATCCAAAGCAAAAACCCTACCGTGTGGTAGGGTCCTTACCTTGGTTGCGGGGGCAGGATTTGAACCTGCGACCTGTTGGTTATGAGCCAACCGAGCTAACCGGGCTGCTCCACCCCGCGTTACGGTTCTTATTCTACCAGTGATGAATGCCGATTGTCAAGGATTTACCACCTGAATGTCAAGATTTCCGCTCCCCGCTTGTTATCTATCCTTTTGCTGAGCCTGCTCGGCTGCACCACCAAAGAGGAAGGTCACCCACTGCTCGAAGTTGCTACTCTGTGCATCGGGGTTAGTGGGCTTGTCGGTTGGTGGATCGTGCGCCTCGGGGCTGTTCTTGGGCAGCACAATCACCTTCTCGCCAGGTGCCACTAAGCCAAGTTTCTCACGAGCAGCAAGCTCTTTGTACTCGTCACTCTCGCGGAAGTTCTTTTGGTATTGCAGCGTTTGCGTCTCAAGCTCGGTGAGGACAAGCTGCCGCCGTTTCGTCTCTAGCTCGCGCTGCTGCGTGTAGTTCTGCTGGAGACGTGCCACCGACTGCCAGGCAAGGTATGTCGCAATCACAAGCGCCAGCGCCAGCACAATGGTATTGAGCTGGAGATAATCATGCTTGATCTTGTAGATGATGTGGCGCTTGGTAGTGTCGCTGAACACAAACTTCATAGGCTTCTATTATACCGTAGACCGCGCAGTTGCTGCAAAAGCTGCGGGCCAGCAAAAAACACGCTGCGCACCACAATTTTGGTAAAAAATCGCTCATAGACTTGCCAGGTGTCGACCTCTGTGCTATAACCAATGCAAGATGACATACAAACAACCCTCTCAAGAGGCTGCTTGGCAACGCAGCCTAGAATCTTCAACGCCGCCAAAAACGGTAGTTGGTGCTGCGACACATGCAACAGTACGGGTAGCCCAACTAGCAATACAAGACGAGCTATTTGGTGATAGCGATACTTCTTATTCTGCCGATCATGAACAAACCGAGCCTATACCCACAATACACCCCAACACTCATACCACAGGTGGCTCTACCTCTGAAACGCAGCCAAAGCGGCCTACATTTGATGATCTCCTTGCCCAACAACGCTCTGTTAATGCGCTTGAGCGCAAACGCACTCGTCGTTCCACCCCCGAACTTATCAATGCTTGGCGAGAGCTCGATCACGCCATTGCCAACCATCTTTTTGGCATGTCACCACAAGAATATGAAAAGTGCCGCACTGAGGCGACGGAGCAATTCTATGCAATCGTTGCATACCGCCGAAAAGTACGTGATGCCGCTAAAACCACTCACCCATCCCAAACCGCCGCTCAGCACAGCAATAGGCCACAGCGAAGCGCACGAGAAAGATTATTCAGCCCCCAGGATGCCGCCGCTGGAGAATATGTAGTGCGTCCAAAACTACCAAAAACCCCTAAGAAACTCGACTACTAGTGGCATATACACCAACAATACGGTATAATGTGGCAAGTGGATCTGGGGGCGTAGCTCAGTGGTCAGAGCAGCGGGCTCATAACCTGTTGGCCGCTGGTTCAAGTCCAGCCGCCCCCACCATTGCAAAGATTAGTCGCAGCGCGCCCATAGTGGCGTGTTTTCAGTACGCGCAAACGGTATTAATAGGACTATGAGTAACACAGCTAGCCGCGTAGACTATATCGAGTTTTCAGCCCGAGATGCTACGATGTTGGCTACAGTAAAAGCGCTTTTATCTTCAAGACCCAGCAGGTAATACCCTTGCAGCTTGGTTGGAATAGTCATTAGGAATTTTACGATTGTATTAGCAACATCATACTATTGCTTATTGCAAAACTTCATTGCATATAATCGTTACCTTCTGCTATACTACGGCTATGAAGAACAAAAAATTATCCGACAAGATCATCATTGCATGGCTGGCAGTGCTTACCATCGGCCTCCTGTCGCTTATCGGCTGGGCCGTAGCACTGCAAAACAACTACCACAGCGCAGTCGACTCGCTTGGTAAGCAAGTGTTTGACCTTCAAGTGCAGCTTAATCAAAAGAGTAGGCAGAAATAACCACTATACATTGCCATCTCATAGGATGCAAGCGCAACCTCGTACCAGGTATGGCAGTCGTGGATATGTCGTCGTCATAATATTTAGCCAGCAAAGGAGGAATATGCCTCATTCAGTCATGCTCACTCAACTCGCCAATAGTGGCTGGACCCAGTGCTCGTCAATTGCTCGTGCCTTAACCGAAGCTGGTATTCCTGTACCAACTGAAGCTTATCTACGGAGCGCATTTGACACATCGGTCTGGGATACGGTAGCGACGCTATCTAGCGATCTGTCACGACACTTCCAGAGCTACCCCTTCGCTGAGGAGGCTATCTATGGCCCACTCCTCGTGCCGCACGCCCGTTTGTTTGATGTGCGCCGATCTCAAAGCAGACATATCCGCAGCAACCAACCTGAGATAACCAAGCCAGACTTCGTCGACGAGCGTCTTCCTCTTGGCGCTGACCATACTGACCCTGCAGCTCCTTGGACACTCTTTGTCACCATTATCTCTGATGCTGGCCTAGCAATGGGCAGTTACAACGATATCACCGCACAGCCCAGGAATATATACACGGTCAACGGCTCCGACACGCGCCAACTGATGACCCGGCAACTATGGTGTGCGCTCGTCTTGCAAAATCTCCAAGCACCAGACTGCGAACAACGCAAGCGCTGGACGAGTACACTCTTTGCCGGTGAAGCATTGATTGATGGCAGCGCCGTCTCAGGGACAGTCTTGCATGGCCAAGTGCGCCTACGTCTCGGCAAAGCCACTCGTGGTAGTTCGCCAATGCGCGTTCGTCCGGCACTGCATGTGGGGAGCGCTGCACCAATACATAACATGTCATATAGCTAATTGCTAATACGCAGCTTATGCGCTCACACCTCCTCTCATGCTCCTCTCGCTGCGAACGGCGCAAAACGAGAGAAAACCGCAGCTCACGCTGAGCGCCGCTCTCTGGTGCTCTGAGCGGTGCGAGAGCGTCCTTCTCTATACAAACTTAGTTATCGTCACGCGGTATAGGTTCGCGGCTTGCTTCATCTCATACTCTACTTGCTGTGTAGCCCTTTCTTGCACTAAGTCCAACAAAAAAGACCCTTCTGTTACAGAAAGGTCTTTTTTCATATACAAGTGTCCGGGTTATTTGGTTGCTTTAGCAGCCTTCTTGGCGGGCTTTGCCGCGTCTTTCTTGGCAGCAAAGGGGAATTTGTTGCGTGAGTGTTCCTTCACGTAGTAGCCCTCAGGCATGTCACACGGCTCACCCTTGCCGTTGTTTGGTGATTTGCAAAAGTAGTAAATCGTCCGCTTTACGCCACCGCGCAATACCGCATCTTTTTGCGTGTGCAAGTAGTATGTAGTACCATTCGAACTAGTATATTTGTAAGCCATAGTGCTCCTCCTATTTGATCTTACAAAACCTAGCCTACATGCTCATAAAATGGATGTCAACACTTTGATAGCGATTTTTTACAGAGATAACGGCTAAGGGTAAGCAATTTTGTTTTTTGCTTATGGTTATTATGTATGATAGATGTTGGTACTATTTTTGTACGATAAACAGGGGTCAAGCATAAATTTTATGGAGCGTCTAGCGAACGCCCGCTCAAAGCCATCTTGCGTGTTGTACGTGTTGTAAATTATGTTGTAGTTTTTTATTTTTTTGGCTATTTATTTCGCTGCTCGATACTGAACGCGCAGCATAATCCGCAAAATAATCATCCCCACAATACGCCCAAGAATGGCCGAGATGACCACGCCAGTGAGAAGAATCGTCCAGCCAGCAAAGTCGGGCGACCATAGTGGTGCGCTGAAGTTGTAGTGGTAGAGGCTGGTGTCGGGCATTTTGGCAGTCTGAAGGCCAGCATTGGCGCTACTGAGCTTACCAAGCTCCTCGTAGACGCAGCGCACATAGTCTATCGACCAGCTGCGGAACCGTGGCTTACACACTGCATCAGCCTTGGCATTGGCGGTTTGGCCAGCGCGATTGGCGGTACTCATGGAGGCGTTTAGCGCAGCCTTGACGTCGCGATTATACTGCTCTTGCAGGTAAATTGGGCCAGTATCGGCATTCATATGAGCAGAGGAATACTGCTGGAGGTCAGCGATGCGCTGGCGAATCTGCTCCATATTACCCGCCTTGTCAGCCGAGAGAACTGCCCGCCGCCGCTCGGTCATCCCCACATTATTGAGCCGCAAAAAGGTTGCCGACAGCACAAGCAGCACCATAAGCAGTAGCACCAGGTGCCACATCTTAACGCGCCGGAGTCGCTTCATCGACCGCTTGACTTGCTGTTTGTTTGCCATGCTATGTACCCTACGTATGCCCACTTATGCTTTGGCTCTAGTATAGCATAACCTCAATATTGAACCCAGTAGCGCGAGGTGGAGCAATCACGCTCCTTAGCTACCTCTGGTGGTTTTGTGCCAGAGGCGGTACAATGGAAGGTATGAATATCTACTTCTCTGGAATCGGCGGTGTGGGCCTGGGGCCATTGGCTGAGTTGGCGCACGATGCAGGGCACCATGTGCTTGGCTCGGATAGCCATGTTGGACTCGAGACACAAGAACTCGAGCAGCGTGGCATCTCCGTCTCACAAGACCAAACAGGCGAATACCTGGCCTATCGCCATCAACAAACTCCCATCGATTGGTTTATCTATACTGCAGCTTTGCCGCCCGATCACCCCGAGCTGGTCTTAGCACACCGACTTGGCATCTATACCGCTAAGCGTGACGAGCTCCTTACTTATCTCATCAACGAAAAAGACCTCCAGCTCATTGCCATCGCGGGTACCCACGGCAAGACGACGACGACTGGCCTGATGGTGTGGGCGCTGCGTCAGCTGGGCGAGCCAGTAAGTTACTCGGTGGGTACCACGCTAAGCTTTGGTCCCAGTGGCCATTACGTACCAGGTAGTCGCTACTTTGTGTATGAGTGTGATGAGTTTGACCGCAACTTTTTGCAATTCCACCCCCATCTCACACTACTGACCTCTGTTGACTACGACCACCCGGATACCTACCCTACCAAGCAGGATTACACCGATGCCTTTAGCCGCTTCCTCGAGCAGAGCGAATATACCATCATGTGGCAGCGCGATGCCGACGCAGGCGTTGTGCCACCACGGCGGCGGGCGCGTGTCTTGGAAGATGAAGATGTACAGCAATTTACCCTCGCAGGGGCCCACAACCGAGCAAACGCAACACTGGTGGCAACGGCGTGCAAGCAGCTCAGGCTTGGCTCACCCGAGCACATTCGAGCGGCTATCAATACCTTCCCGGGAGTGCAGCGACGCTTTGAGCGGCTTGGGACTGGGCTGTATAGCGATTATGGCCACCACCCGGTAGAAATCGCCGCGACATTGCAAATGGCACGAGAGTTGTCTGACCACGTTGTGCTGGTGTATCAGCCACATCAAAATGTCCGCCAGCATGAGATCCGTCAGCAATACACCGACTGTATGGAGCGCGCCGAGCAAATCTACTGGCTGCCAACCTACCTCAGCCGCGAAGACCCAGCCTTGCCTATTCTCACTCCACAGCAACTGACTGAGCAACTAACAAACCGTAGCAACGTCCACTACGCCGAGCTCGATGATACCTTGTGGCACGCCATCCAAACTGCCCGCGCCGAGGGCAAGCTTGTGCTCTGCATGGGCGCAGGCACGATTGATGGCTGGGTGCGGCAGCATCTTGGACGAGGAGGAGCATAATAATCATGGAGCGTCCACCAGCAATCACAACAATCCTCTTCGACGTTGGCGGTGTCCTGATCAACAGTTATGATTATGTGACCAATGATGTACGCCAAGCACTTGGTAATCCAGATGGCTTCGACCAGCGTTGGCCAGCTGCAATTCATCGCTACGGCAGCGGAGAGACTAATCGTGCTGCATTCTGGCGTGAGCTTGGCTGCGACCACCCGACGAATGCGCAGCAAGATAGCATTGTCAAAGGTTTTCGCGAGACACTCACGATTCGCAATCAGGTAATGGGCTACGCCGCTCACCTGGCGACACAAGGCCTACGCGTTGGCATCCTGAGCGACACCATCCCAGAGCATGCCGAAGTATTACGGCAGAGTGATGTGTACGACGAAGCCATCTTCGACCCCTGTTTGCTTTCCTACGAGACAGGTTACCGTAAGCCAGCACCCGCCACATACATTCACGCATTGGGACATCTGGGCTTACGTCATTGCCCAGAGTCCGTACTGTTTGTTGACGATCGGACGAAGAATATCGCCACTGCCGCCGCAACAGGTATGCACACCGTTCACGCTGTGCAGCGCGCCACTCAAGCTGAGACCGAAGCTGCTATCATCAATGACATCGCTGCGAAGCTTCGGTCGTAATAATCAATGGGTGCATCCATACTCAACCAGTCTGAAGTATTATATTTCTTACCGATCATCCCCACTACCCCGCAGCTGACCACGCTGTTGGCGGCTGGCGAGCTTGGCGTTGTTGCGCTGAGCGACTTCCTCAAGGCTCGAGCCAAGCAGGTGCGCCACCGCCGTCACATACCACAAGATATCACCCAACTCTTTGATAATCGCTTGCTTGTCTACCTCTGTTATCTCACCCTTCTGGTCACGCAGGATCTTCTTGAACTTCTCGAGCACCTCGCCCGATTCGCCGCCTAGGCCCAGCACCATACCCATCAGCTGGGCATTGGCATCGCCATAGGCATAGTCGCTGCTCAGGGTGGTGATTGCTTGCTGTGCGTAGTCGTCGATCTTCATATATCCTCCTTGTTATTGATCTAAAACGTCGTCAAACTCCTCAAAAAAGTACGAGTCGCGAAAGAACGCCCGCGCTACAATCTGCTCCACTGCTGGCGCAAGCGTGTACTGCGCCAGCTTGTGTGGGCGCGCCCAAATGAGCCGTTCGTGTGGAGTGATGTCGTCAGTCGCCCCATAAAACACATGAGCCAGTGTGGTTGAGAGGATTGCCTTGCCTGCCCAAACACGAATATAGCATTCGCCCGCATGCTGCAGCGCGAGATCCATAGCGCCAAGCTTCTCCGCTGCTTCGCGTTGAGCCGCCGCTTGGATAGATCTATCATCGATATGGAGCTTGCCGTAAGGGAGCGTCCAGGTGTCGATGTAGGGCTGCTTAGTGCGCTGCTGCAGCAAGACATCGCCATTGCTATTTTGCACCACGAGCATGGTTACAATCTTGGGCTGAGTCCGAACCAGCATAGTGTCTGTACTCACCCGATCAACATACGCCAAACCACGCGGCGCCAGGCTATAGCCATCTGGTACCTTATGGACAAGCTGGTGCTGCAGCAGTACCTTGAGATGATAGCTAAAGAGATTGGTATCCACCCGCGGCGGGCGCAAATCACGAAAGCGAGCCACTTTGCGATAGCACAACACACTGAGAATCCGCCTTTGGATATGGTGGTTAATCGTATTCTGCTCAAACATATTTGACTCAAATTATCCTATCTATCCATATTTACTATAGCACGCTATGGTAGTGATATGAATAACCTGCCATACAATAGTCACCACAATAATAACCAATATAATCACACGCCAACGACTTGGCTGCCAGAACACAATTATCCACCACACACGTCACACGAACGAGGTATCACACCATCACCAGTCCAAAGTCAGCTGTGCCATATTGCACTGCAGAGTATAGAGATAAGCTGTGATTTGGCCGATGTAGTGCGCGTGCCACGCCGGCCCGGTGGCGAGCGCGAGAATGACGCAGAGCATAGTTGGTCGCTTGCCGCCCTTGCGCCAGAATTACGTGCCTGTCTCTATCCGCGGTTGGATAATGATACGGTGCAGCAATTTGCAACTGTCCACGAGCTGCTCGAGATTGCCACTGGCGATGTCGCAACGTTCGACCTTACCCCTGTGCAGCTTTCCATCAAACAACAAAACGAGCAGCAAGCAGCCCACACATTATTACAGCGTCTTCCGCCCGTTATGCGTCAGGGGCTAGAGCGCTATGAAGCACAAAACACACCCGAAGCACGCTTTGTACGAGCAGTCGATAAGATTCTTCCAGTAGCGATGGATATTGTTGGGCAAGGGGTGCGGGTAGTCGAAGAGGACTATGGCATTAAAAATCTTGCTGAACTGCAAGCAGCACACGACAAGCTCATCGAGAGCTTCACTCAGCGATTTGGCACAGAATTTCCTGAGCTTGCTGAGCTGTATGCAAACCTCGCTTATCATTTTGAGACATGCTATGCACAAGAAAAATCTGCCGACATGATGAGTTCTCACGTCCCTGAGCGCCCTAATCAGCTCAAAGAAGTTGAGCGTAAATTTTTAGTCAATCTTGATGAGATACCAGCAGATATTGACTCATATGATCATATCGACATCAGTCAGGGCTATCTCGCGCACAGCAGCGATGGATCGGAGACACGCGTCCGGCGTTTTGGTGATGGACAACGTTTTGAGCTCACAGTAAAATCGGGTGGTACTGTCGTGCGAGATGAGCAAAATATCATTATAAATGAAGCAACCTTTGCTTCGCTATGGCCACTCACCAAGGGCAAGCGCATCGAGAAAACACGCTACTATGTACCCTACACCGACCCTGATAGTAACGAGCATACAATCGAACTTGATATCTACCACGGCAACCTTGAGAGAAAGCTCGTCACTGCTGAAGTTGAGTTTCGTGGCCGCGAGACCGAGGCGACACTACGTGCTGAAACATTCTGCCCTCCCGAGTGGTGCAGCACAGATATTAGTTATGATCAACGCTACAAAAATAACGCACTAGCGAGCCAGCAACATGGCATGCTAGAACTCAGTCAGATGAGTATGTAATCTTGCTACGAAGCGGTACTACTGGCCATTACCGGTCGTCGCTCGCACGCAGCCAATCGCTTTCCCCTCACTCATCCAGCGCTGTTCGTAGGCGGTGAGCGTCTTGTATTCATCAGGTAGTGACGACTCGTGGAGATCGAAAGATAGTTCGCAAATCGACCACTGCCAGGCGACGAGCTGCTCCAGACTCCAGCACAAGAAATCACGGTCGTCGTGCTTGAGCAAGAGCGAGCCACCCGGCCGCAACAGTTGCGCGTACTGGCGCAAGAATGTTGGGTGAGTAAGGCGTCGGCCAGCACTACGCCGCTTGGGAAATGGATCAGGAAAGGTCACCCACAGCTGCTTGAGCGAGTGAGCGGCAAAGAGCTCGCCAATCTGATCGGCCCGAGCCCGTACAAACAGCACATTGGTGATGCCACGCTCGAGCGCTGTGTATGCACCTTTTTGCAAGCGATCACCCTTAACATCCAGTGCCACAAATACCTCATCCGGGTGCTGCGCCGCTAGTTCCACACTAAACATCCCGGTGCCAGCGCCAACCTCGAGCACTGTCGCACTCTGCCGCACCTCTGGCGCTGCCTGGCACCATTCGTCGTACTCGTAGCAGTTGGTGGCGTTATGGAACTTAGCAAAGCGATATTTCTTGCGTTTGCGAGTGATGATAAATTGCTGAGGGTCAAGATACGTCATAAGTCTATTATACCTGAATCACATGGCCTCTTTCGTGGGTGACCCCACACTCCACGTTATTTGGGTGAGGTATGAGAACTCACTATTTGTCTAGCATGTTTTTCACTCGAGTAAAGAGAATCTCTCTAAAAAATGTTGTAATACTTACATCACTAGGTAAGCTTCTAACTTTTTCTCAGGTTATTATGCCCTACCTGAGTCGTTCCACCACCCCATCAGATAGCACTCGTACTAAGCGTGATGGTGGCGTATCAGCCGGCACAGTGCCACCATCATAATAGTAATCGACACCATCACCAAAGTACGCACGAGCTTCAGCAATAGTGCGGGCGGGCGGCTGTCCCTCGAGATTGGCGCTGGGGGCGATCAACGGGCCAGTCTGACGCAAGACCGCCTGGAGCCACGGCAGCTGCGGCTGGCGATAGGCCAGCATATCATTAGCGCGGCGTAACCACTGCGGAGCATGAGGCGAATCGAGCAAGATACTCGTAGGCTGGGAGGTATCAAGCGATGGCAAGGCGGGTACATCGGCATACGTTTGGCTGGCATCAGCCACGAGGATGATGGATGATTTATTACTATCACGCTGCTTAAGGCGATATACTCGCGCTACTGCCGCTTCGTCATCTGCCCGGGCAACAATGCCATACAGCGTATCAGTCCGGAGTACTGCCACGCCACCACGCTGCAAGGTAAGCACAAGCTGGTTTAATTCATCATTCACATCTGTTATACTACCATATTATGAAGCCAATTACCTCACCCGAGCTCACTGCACTAGAGATTATTATCATTATTGTCGTGGCGATTGCACTGTATTGGCTGGGGCCACGCGTAGTGATGTGGCTGACGCGGCATGCCTTCGTTACCACATATCAGCGCACGCTGCCCAAGAAGGATCTCGAGAAGCGGCATAAGACGCTGGGTGGGCTCTTCGCCAATGTGTGGCGCATTATTGTCGTGGTGATTGCGGGCTATGCTATCTTTACTCATTTTTTCAATAGCGCAGCTCTTGCGCCGCTGTTTGCGAGCGCAGGAATCATTGGTGTCGCCTTCGGGTTTGGCGCGCAGTCACTCGTTAAAGATTTTCTCTCCGGGGTATTTATTATTAGCGAAAACCAGTATCGGGTAGGAGATATTATCGAGATCGATGGCTTTGGCGGGACAGTCGAGCGAATCGGTGTACGCTCCACAGTGATCCGCGACGTCGAGGGCAACGTCCACTTCTTCCCTAATGGTGTCGTGCAGCATGTCATCAACAAGACAATGGGCTATAGCAAAGTATACTTCACCATTACCGTTGCGCCTGATACCAACATTAGTACCGCCAGCGATATCATCAATCGGATTGGCGAAGAAATCTCTAGTGAGGAAAAATGGCAGCACAAAGTGATCGAGCCACCACATTTCGACATTCTTGGCGACTTCAATGCGTCGTCGATTAGCCTTGTTGTCTCTGGCAAGACCCAACCATCCGACCAGTGGGCCCTCACGGCCGAGATGCGGCGGCGGATCTTGCGTGAGTTTGAGAAGGAGCACATCGAGCTCGGTGCAGCCTCGCCAGCCAAGCACAAATAACCTCTGCGCCACTGCATACATACTACTGCTATAGTCTGTGCCAGGGAGCGGATAGCCTTGATGATTACCACACTGGTATTTCTACCGGTGTAGTATAATACACTCATGAATCAGCAATTTCCTTCTTATCCTTATCAATCACAGTCGGCAGCTCCGCCTCAGGCTCAGCCCATGCCGCCAACACAATATTATCCACAGCAGCCAGTGCAAACACAGCCACAGCAGCCAATGGCGTGGCAAGCTCCACAGCCACCAGTAGCAGCTCCGGCGCCACAGCCAGCAGCCCCAATGCCGCAGAGCAACCTCGCGCAGCTAGCACCAGCACAGCCAACTGAGCACTCACCCACTCAGCAGCCCGCCCCTCTCGTTATGCAGCCAGCTCCCCAGCCTGCACCAGTAATGATGGATGCCAATTACAGTAGCGTTTTCGACGGTACACCACTGGTCATGGCAACGCCCGTCTCGCACTATCGCAATCGCACTATCTTTAGCCAAGTGCCTTGTGTGCTCGAATGGACGACAGCCAATCGCATCCGCGCCGTTGATTTTGACCCCCAAACAAATCAAATGATCGGTGTAGTACTCGACATCGATCCGCAGCAGATTACCAAAGCGGCGGTCGAGGCAAGCTTTATCATTATATGGGTTAATGGCCAGCGCATTCAGTTCGACTTTGCTGGAGCGAACGCCCAGCTGCTGGCCGGCCTTGGTGCCGCGGTGTCACCTGGCATTGGTGGTACTCTCTATGGCCACAATATCGAACAAGCCCTCAACAACGACTACGACTGGTGGTGGGCCGCCATCCAAGCCTACGCACCCTTCGCCAAGCTCGTCAATGGCCTCGAGCGCGACAGTATCATTATCAACAATAGTGTCAACATTGCTCTCATTCTAGGTCTTGGAATACCAATCTTGTTAGTACTGATCGCTTTTATTGCAGCAGTAATTACGTAATTATTTTTAAGAGCAAATCATTTGACCGATCTCCTCTGATGCGTCATAATGGGGAGCTATGAAGCGCACTTTTCTTGCTGTTGTTATGATTGCTACTGCTGCACTTGGCTCTCCAGCCTATGCCGAGCCTGCTGCACCGCTTAGCAACGATCAACTCACTCAAATAAAACAAAACTGCGTCCGCGTCAAGTCTAACCTGCGGCGCATCCACGCTAATGATGGGCTCGTCCGGGTCAACCAAGGGCAACAGTACGAGGTGATTGCTACCCGGCTGATGGCACCACTTAATAGCCGCATCGCTCTCAATCGACTCGATGGTGTGGAGCTTGCCAAGACGACGGTAGAATACAATACCCAGCTTACCGCTTTCCGCAGCGAATACCGCCAGTACGAGGAGAAGCTATCTGAGCTGCTACGCATCGACTGCACCGACCAACCAGTCGAGTTCTATTACCGCATCAAGCCCGTGCGTGAGCAACGCAAACGAGTGGCCGATGTCGCCTTGCGGCTCAACCAGCTACTGAGCCAATATGGTTCACAGTTCGACGTATTTTATAGCAAGCAATTCCCTGCCAAAAAGGAGGTGCCGAGTGCCCAGCAACCAGCCCAACCAGCCCAATAAACTCGACTTCGAGCACCAGCTAAGCACCATGCGCGAGCACCGTTTTTTGGTGATGATCTGCGGGGTGATTGCTATTGCAGGTGTCATGGTGTGGATCGCTATGGATATGTACAATACCAGTGGCGCAGCGCAGGTTGATCTCAGTCGGCCTGGCTTCCAGGAGGTGCGCAAGCAAGCCGCTCGCGATGCCGAGCCCGAGACGTACAAAACCGAAGGCAGCGTTACTAAAGAATCGCTTGATGAATTCAAAAAGATGTATCAGCAGCGCCGCAGCAAGATCGCCGATGGTACCTTTGACCCTAACGTACTGAGCGATGAATCCCTCCAACTCTTCTCTACTAATAGCGATACCGAGAACCAGCAGCAAACACAAGCACCCGCCGAGCAGCAATAACACCTCACGCTGGTAGCACACATAAACTCGCTTGGTATGAGCGAGTTTATTTCTCTACTACTCTACTTTTTTCTCTGTAGAACAGCTAAACTATTTTCGAGGGAGTGCTCAGCGTTATTTATGCTTACAAAAGAAAAATAGCAAGAATAAAAGGATGAGGTAAGACTTTGAGCAGTAGATGGCTAGAGCTATACAGCGTAAGTCTGCAAAGTTTGACATTTTTAGCTCTTTAGTGATATAATATGGCTAATATGACTCGCTCGAAACCAGAAGCTGTACCGGATGGCTCAGTCAAAAAAACATCACGACATCTATCGCGCCGCGAGGCGTTAGCAGCGGCTGGTTTAGGAGCACTGAGTGCTCTACTCAGCGGCGACATCCCTCAGCCTTCTGCGGAGCAATGCCAAGACCACGAGAACGATTCATTCCAGCCGGTCGTTGTCCGACTCGGCGTTGTGGCTCTTAATGCTGCTGGCTTCGAACCTGGCAAGACCAACGGAGAAATATACGAAGAAGTGCGCGTCCACACTGGCCGCATCACTCGCACAACTCGCGATGCATATCAGTTTCACATAACCGAGTTTGTCTGCAACACTGCGCCAGACAGCACTCGCACCAAGGAAGACGGCACGACCGAATACTATTACTCCAACGACCAAATCAAAAAAATTGCCGAAGAATACCGCGAGCAGCTAGACGTACAGGATGGTGAGCATTCACTCATGCTGATGGCCGTTAACACAGCAGGTGTGGAGAATGACGTACTCGGCCTTGCCTTCCAGAGCACCGACGAAGACAAAGCCAAGGGCGGCAACGGCCCGATGGTGCTTGTGCTGAGCAACAAGACTGGTGGCAACGTATACAGTCATGAGGTTGGACACGTACTCTCGAGAGATGAGAAAGACAGCGACCCCAGCAAAGAAAAGCAGTTCGGCAAAGGCATGGGGCACGAGATGGTGATGGACTGCCTCATTACTGATGCAGAGGGCAATATAACGCAGTATTGTGCTGTCGATACTATCCAGCAGCTGCTTGCTATGGGCTGTGGCCTCAGCAAGCGCGATAAGTCTGACGCTGTGAATGAATACGCCTCCCCCGTCACTGTCATGGGTAATTCTATGGTCTACACCGATGCCGATACAAAGGTGAGCCAAGTAACGAATGAGGTTACCACAACAGAGGAGCACAAACCAATCTACTCGCCCGCCGAGCTTACCTTCCTCGATTCGCGCCTCCAGGTCGAGTGCACCACGTCGACCGATGGACGCTACCCGCTCTCGTATGACTTTCGCAAGCGCTTTGCCTTGGCGTACTCGCTACCCGCCGACCACGCACTCAAGACGATCCTCCCCAAGGCCGATACGCTGGTCTTTGCGCCAATCATCGAGTATATCGATAAAGATACGCCATTTGACTCGACCAATCCAGATGTAGTGCAGCGCCGCATTGGTGTCTTTGCCACGTGGGACAATGGCCGCGGTACGGCGCTGCTAGATGTAAGCTTATTTAACAAAATCGACTACAGCGGCGAGAAAGAGAACGTCATTTATGCCGACGAACAACTCGGCTTTGTTGCTGTCTCGGGCTACGACAAGACCGATGGTGAGTACGTGCGGATCGTTAGCCTTAGCTCGCAAGAAGGCACCACTCTGCTAGATGAGGCGCGGACGCGCACTGCCGAGCGCAACCAGCTTCTCCTCAAGCCTAAGCAATCAAACGAGCGGTAAGCTGGGTCTGTACTTATCATTGCCCCATACTTATTTTGCACACTATTACAATGAACATTCTGCTCAGATATTCATTAATCCTTTTAGTGGCGAAACGGCCATTGCCTCCATCTTGTGGTTTTCATCATATCTCCACTGGCTGCTCGCTTTTGCATTTGCACCACACTATGCTATACTAACCAAGTTATGAATATGAAACCTGTCCTCAAACGTTATATTTCTGAATTTGTCTATGGTGCAGTCGATGGTACCGTCACAACCTTTGCTGTGGTAGCAGCCAGTGCTGGCGCGGGTATCTCGAGTGCAATTATCTTGGTGCTGGGCGCAGCTAACCTTATTGCCGATGGCTTCTCGATGGGTGCTAGCGCCTACCTCGCGGCCAGTGCTGAGCACGATGAGTCGGCGCGGAATACAAGCAAACGCGCCTCACCAAAAATCATCGGCTTCATGACCTTTGCTGCCTTTGTCGCTGTTGGTAGTGTGCCTGTTATCCCCTATCTTGCCCATGTGCTGGCACGCGGCTCGAGCGCGGCTCATCCTCTACTGTTTTATATCAGCTCGGGAGCTACGGCGCTCACCTTTGTAGCAATTGGCTATATCAAGGGCAAAGTTGGTGGTGAGAATCCACTCGTTGCTGCCCTGCAAACGCTCGCGCTCGGCGCTATTGCTGCCGCCCTGGCCTATGGCGCTGGAACAGTGCTCGCTGGGTGGCTTGGCGTGCAGCTGTAGGAGCTGCAAACAATTCTAATGATTCTACCTCTGTTATTTATCTTTCTTCTATAACTTGCTAAGTTTTATGGATATGAATATATTTAGTGAGTGTTCATCATTGTTTATGGCATAGTCATTAAATCATAATGGCTGGTTTCGTCACACTCTAGAAATAAGCTTGGCATCTCTGCTCATTTTGCCGCACCATTCTTTGGCAACTGGTCGATCAGCTCCAGTAGCTTCTCCCAATCAGCTCGCCGGGTGTGGTCAATATCGACGTCTACTGCATGGTCGCGAATCGCCGAGAGGAGCGGCTCGGCCTCTGGCGTGATCCATGGCTGCATCTCAAGCGGATAGGCCAGCTGGTCAGACATAAGCACTCCATCACCATAGTCACTCACCAGCGTGTCGATCGTATACTCTCGGCGAAGCATCCGCGCCCACGTGTGACATAGCGCGATAGCCTCTGCTCGCGTGAGGACTAACTCACTCATACCAGCCCATCCTTCCGTAGTCCATTTAGTGCAGCAGCAAAACGCGGGTCACTATGCAGCTCCTGAACAATGGCGCTCAGTGGTTGTCCCTGCGCCATGCGCCGCACAATTTCGCCCCGCATTTGGCGCAGGCTGCCAGCAAAGCGCGACTGCCGCGTGTAGTGCCGGCTGGTGCCAAGCTGACCCTTACCCGCCGCCTTTAGCTCAGCGCCGTAGTCCATCAGTGCCCAGAACCACTGGCGGGGCTGCTTTCTATCCATCGTCTGCTCCACCAGTGCCAGCACCTCTCTATCTGCCACGCGCTCCCGCCCAGCAAAAAAGTGATTAAAATACACCGTGCGGATATTAGTCTCTACAAAGGCGGTTGGGGTTTGATGCACGTAATTCATGATGGCCCCAGCGGTATTGACACCAACACCAGGCAATGCCATAAGGTCGGCCTGCGTGATGACGGGTGCACCAGCAGCAATCGCCTGTGCCGCGCTGTGTAGATACTTTGCTCGGCGATTATACCCCAAACCCTGCCAGGCCTGCAGCACCGCCGGTAGCTGGGTGTCTGCTAAGGCCTCGATGGTCGGGAATCGGGTAGTAAACTCGGCAAACTTAGGTAGCACCCGCGCTACCTGCGTCTGCTGCAGCATCAGCTCACTGACCAGCACATAGTACAGCGTTGGCTGGCTGCGCCACGGCATGGGACGGTAGAGCTGCTTGGCTTTATGCCATATCATGGCCTGAAATTGCGCTGTGTTCATAGAGTATAGTATACTAGAAGGATGAAACTATCTCGACTTATTCTCACAATCGCTATTGTCATTATTGCCGCATGGCTGCTTGGTGCCGTACTAAAGTTAGCTGCATGGATCATCAACGGACTACTCTCGCTCGCAGCAATCGTCGTCATTATCTGGCTTATTATGATGTTCATCGAGAGCCGTAAGCAGAAATAATTTTCTGAGCTGAATTGCTCTGTTATATTATTTTTATTAGACAACTTAGCCAAGAACGGCTGGCGCTGTTCGTTTTGTAAAATATCCCCCTCTTCGTCTTCACTATGCTCTTGTGCGGGGCAATACAGTTGTAAGAGCTGCGCGTCATTTTCCTTTAGTCCTATGCAAAAGGTTAGGTTCTATTCGCCTCCGCAGATGTTTTCTTGCGAAGTAGAAGCAAGTCACATGAAACACCAGCCAAGCAATACACAATGCATCGCTTAGCTATAAGCACACTCCACCTCTGTTACTATGTTCCCACTCGTCGACCGTGCCCAGCTCATACGCTATACTAAGAACAATGGATGATGAACTATATCTTGATGAAGTCGTGGAGGTGGTAGCGATTTTTCGGCGTGGGCACCAGCCATGCCAACCAGTCAAATTTCGGCGCGGCAATGGCCAGGAGGTGACGATCAGGCGAATCGGCCTGGGCTTCGAGCATCAGCGCGGTGCACGTACGGTGCATATCTTCGATGTGACAGATGAGCAGGCTGATTACCGCCTTGAGTTTGACAGTATCACACTGGTATGGCGGCTCACACGCGAGGCCGATCATGTCTCATAGCAATATCAATCCCGCCCCACCACTGATGATGCATATCGATCTTAATAGCTGCTTTGCCACGATCGAGCAGCAATCTCGGCCGTTGCTCCGCCACCAGCCAGTTGTCATCGTTAATCGGCGCAACCAGCATGCGGCTATCGTCACTGCAAGCTACGAAGCTAAGGCGCGCGGTGTCCGCACCGGTATGCGCTTGCCCGCAGCGCGACTACTTTGCCCCGATATTGTTCCGCTAGAAAGCGATCCACCCAAGTATCGCTATGTCTACCACCGACTTGCAACCATCCTCAGCGACTACTCGCCCAGTGCCGCCATGAAAAGCATTGATGAGGGGGTGATCGACCTAAGCCAAAGCCCACCTGACATCCGAGCACGCGGCGCACTGGCGATTGGCCAGGAGATCAAGCAGCGCCTCCGTAGCGAGGTTGGCGACTACATGCGTTGTAATGTTGGCATTGGCACCAACCGCTGGCTAGCTAAGATTGCTGCCGGTATCAATAAACCTGACGGCCTGACTTGCATCACCACAGACAATCTCCACGCAGTACTCGCTACACTATCGCTCGAAGACCTCACTGGTATTGCCGCTGGCTACAGCAAGCGCCTCCACCAGGTTGGTATCCAGACACCACTGGACTTTCTGGCCGCAAGCGAGGCAACACTCGAGCATATGGTGTTTCATGGCAAGCCAGGGCGCGACTGGTATAAGCGGCTGCGTGGCTGGGAAGTAGACAGTGACGAGCGCCCACTCAAGACAGTTGGGCGACAGTTCGTCCTCGATCAGCCAAATCTCAATTACGATCAAGTCTTGCGCCGCTTCCACGTTCTATGCGAAGACATCGCGGCTGCGCTCCGGCAGCAATACGTGCGTGCCCGTGGTGTGCGCCTCTATGCCAAAAGTTATCAAACAGGCCGCTGGCACAACCACGAGCGCCGCGAGCATCCACTATGTGATGGCACCACGCTATTTCATATCGTCAAGCGACTCACCCAGTCGATGCCGCTGCCCGCCTATGAGATTGGCATGTCGTGTTATCTTCTTACAAGCGAGACAGACGCACAGCTCGTACTCTTCGACGACCCATCAGCTCGCCACGCTCTCACTGCCGCAATCGACGAGATCAACCAATTCTACGGCCCACACACCGTCCAGCCAGCCGATACTCTCGGCATTACTACGCAGATGGAGCGCAAAATACCATTTGGTAGCGTGCGGTATTTATGAGCACTCATCGTGCACTATTGCCATCAGCTCATCGTGTACGACACCATTAGACACAAGCGCGCCACGAAATGGCTGCGCATAATTAAGCGGCTGGCCCGATACACTCGTCATCTTACCGCCAGCCTCCTCAACAATAACGTGCACTGCTGCCATATCATACGCATTCACCTTCTCGGCATAATACCCAACGAAGCGCCCCTCAGCCACGCGAACACTCTTGGCTACTGCACCACTAATGCTTGCTGTACTCACCTTGCGTTCGATCAGCTTATCATAATATTCATGGCGGCGGATATTTGCATAGCTACACGATGCAGCAAAGACCCCCTCCGCAAGCGTCTGGTGATTCACCTGCAGCCGCGTACCGTTACAAAAGGCACCATGGCCACGCACTGCCCAGTAGAGCCGATCTGTCATTGGTTCATAGCCAACACCGACGGTTGGCACACCATCAATCACTAACGCAAGTGAAAACATTGCTGTGGGCACACCCCAGGTAAAGGCCTTTGTGCCGTCGACTGGGTCGCACAGCCACTTCCGCCCGAGGCCATAGCCCGTCGTGCTCTCCTCTTCGCCAATGACGCCATCGTCCGGGAAGGTCTCGTGGAGGCGCTGGATCACCAGCGAGTTGATTGTTGTATCGGCAATTGTCACTGGCGTGCCATCCGCCTTGGTCTGGCGCTGTTGGTCGCCATCAAAATAGCGGCGCATAATATCGCCCGCCTCGCGAGCAATCCGCTGCGCGGTATGAAGTTCTTGTTCGTACATGCTCATCAGTATATACCGTTGGCTCTTGTAAGTGCAATGCTTAGGCGCTTCATTGCCATAACTGAGAGATAAAGCCACTTAATCTCTTACTAACAGAGCCAAAATATACCGAGCAAAAAAGCAATCACTCTCCCTTGCCATTACTATGCACCCGGTGTATAGTAGATAATATTACTAGTATTATTGAACCGAATAAGGATATACCGATGACGAAAAAGCTTCTGAAAATTCTGGGTATCATCATAGCAATACTCTTTGGCTGTTTTGTGATTCTTATGCTTTATATGAAT
>CAUUJX010000005.1:0-118537 GCA_963545865.1 uncultured Candidatus Saccharibacteria bacterium | reverse complement strand
AGCTTAGAAACTACTTGCCGGAGATTTCCTGGTGACACGGCGATCAACTGTGTCTGGTTATGATTATATGCTTTTCGATTGAGTTGTCAATAGTTTTACTCGATTTTGACATGAATCACCTTTTTCTCGAACACGTAAAGACGTACTAGCTAAATCAAAGATACACTGCCATCAGGCCAATCTCTTTCCAATCGCCACGATATCGTGGTTTACACCCGCGCATCAACGTGCTTAAATAGAAGTATGACCGAAAAAGACTTTCAACGCATACAAGAACTATTAACCACTAACCTCAGCGCTGTCGAGAAGCGGATCAGTGATCGCCTCGACAAAGTTGATGAACGACTCGATAAGATAGATGGCCGTTTGGACAGTTTAGAAGGTCGCATGAACGGCGTAGAGAGTCGACTCGACACGCTTGAATATGATATGAAGGAAATGCGTACAAGCATGGAAACACGCTTTGACGCCATTGGCGCTCATTTCAATGAGATTGACACGCGCTTTGCAGCACTAAACGAGAAGATCGATCGCAACCATCAGGAAATGACCAAGCGGATCGACACACTCAGTAAAGACATCGAAACCCAGCATGAAGACGCTCTCCAGGCTCAAGGTGCACTCAAGCTACTCACCACCCAGCACGAACAGCTTGCGGGCCGGGTGGCGATTATCGAGAGTCGGTTGCAGGCGGCGTAGCAGCATCATCGTTTTCACAGAGCGATTTTGTGCCCCAATGAGTTGATTGAAATTGACGAGCACACAGCTTCAGCGCGCTTTCGCTCCGACCAGGCAGCCTACTGCCAGAGACGATACGCCCAGACCGATAAACAGCTTGAAGGCCCGCACGTCTAGCCGCTGTTACCAAACCGCAACGGTACAGCTCCACTCACCACCCTCACGACAAGCTATCGTGAAAGCGCCCCGATCGGGCACGATGTCGCAATGGCTGCAACAGACACACCATGAGGAAACCATCATGTATTTCAAATCCCTAATCATCACCAACTTCAAGTCTTTCGAGGGCGAGCAACAGATCACCTTTTCGAAAGGAATAAACTATATCGTTGGCGACAATAACTGCGGAAAGTCTACTATCATTGACGCTCTACGTTATTTAGCCGAAGGAGCTCGTGATACATCAGCATTGCAAAACAAAGCTGCCAGCGAGGACTTCTCAGTGGAGGGAGTCATCGCTGGCAGCGATTTGGTTCAGATTGTCGCCGACAAAAAGTACAGCAAGTATAAGGACTACCTGCTCACCGATGGCGACGAACCCTATTTCAGGGTGCGACGCTCACCAAAAGAAAAGGAAATTGAGCAGAACGGCAAGAAGGTGAAACTTGACGGAAAGAAGGCTCCCTTCTGGAATCCCAACACACAACAGTTCGAGAATCCGAGTGGCATTGACGCTCTCTTCAAGTCGCTAGTCGATCTCGTGCCGGTGCTCGCCGATACCACCACCTCCGAAGTCGTTGATTTTGGCGCAACAAAACCACTCGGGAAACTCATTGCGGCGGTCTCACAAAAATTCCAAGAGACCGAAAGGTGGGCAGCGTTTCAGAAGGCCCACACAGAGGCATTCTCCAATGGCGAGGATTCACTCTCGTCGCTAACTGCTGACATGTCTAACCAGATTCAAGAACTTGTACAGAAACAATATGGGAAGGCCGAAGTCCGGCTCGACTTTACCCTGCCTGAAGCGGCAACTTTCATCAAGGGCGGCCAGCTACTCGTCACGGACGGCAACTACGAAACTCCGCTGTGTGATAAAGGTACAGGGATGCAGCGTGCTGTCACGTTAGCGCTGATTCAGGTGTACTCGAATATGCAGCACAAAACGAAAGAGCATGCACCCCTTACACTCCTCCTGGACGAGCCCGAAACCTGGCTCCACCCTCGTGCGCAGATTCAGCTCGGAGAAGCACTGGCAAAAATCTCGGAAGACGAGCAGCTATTCCTCATTACGCACTCGCCGTACATGTTGCGTTCGTACCGCCCTGCGCAGCACAGACTACTCATTTTTTCGCGCGAAGATAGTGTGCCTTCGATTCGGTATTCAGAAGAGCTTGGGCTCTTTGAGGGCCAAACACCGTCTCTGGGCGAGATCACCTACTTTGCATTTGGGATTCCGTCTGTGGAGTTCCATGATGAGCTGTGGGGTGAGATACAGGTGATTACCAAACGCAAGAGTGAGTGGAGCCTCAACGTCTGCCTACACGATACACACAAGTTGTCATACGACAAAGAATGGAATCGCGCTAACCGGCCGAACGCAGGCCCAGAGGACGCGACACTTCCATACTACATTCGGAACTCTATCCACCATCCAGAGAACAGACTCAACGATCCATTCACGTACGATGAGTTGACAGAGTCAACCGAGAGTCTCATCACAGTGCTGAAGACACTGCAGAGCACGCAGGTTAGCAACCCGTAAAGGCTCAACAACTCGCACCAAACACTGTTGCTTACCTGAAGGCTGTCGGTCGCGCACCTGTGGAACGTGTTGGGATTCCCTGCACGTTCCACAGGTGGCATGACTACGTAATCAGTTCATACTGGCTCGCATCCGTGTTGATACTGAAGAAGCTGGGCACCATGTTCTCGACGCACAGCCACCACTCAGCTGGACGCCCGACGGAACATCACGGATGTCGCGGCTGAGCGGCACAACGCCGCTGACAGAACATATTAACTGCTCAATATGTTGCGTAAGCTCACTACACGCAGAAGCCCGGCCTGCTGACCTCACCAGCTTGCAACACAATCCCACTCTGAGAGTTAGGCACGATATTCATCTGCGTGTCACTAGCGCCCTTCACTATCCTCCGCTGCCGCTGCGCTCCGATAGTTCCCCTCCCCCTCTGATATCAAGTTGCAAGATGTATTCCAGACGAGTTGCATCACTCTAGATTACTGGCGCGGTGATTCAAGATTGCCGACGCTGCATCTCGCGCGCCCACATCTATGATTGTGAAGTATGAGTATACGGTTGAAATTGAAGTTAGCGCTAATAATAAGGCGATATATTGTAGGTTGAAGATGCCACCAGAAACGATCCATACGCCGACCAACGAGAATGCACCTATAATAGCAAAGGCACCTCTGAGCCTGAGATCTTGACTTGCCTTGATCGACGCAGAGATTGCAAGCATTCTTTCTGATTCACTACTAATCTCTGGATACCCGTATTCTCTGAGTATTTTGTTTGTCTTGCGGATTATGCGTTGGACGTCCGAGCTCGACATATTCCCACTGTATGGCAAATGGCGACGATAAGTGCTGCATTTTGTGTGTGACTCACACCTCATACGACAAGAGCTAAGTAGTTTACTGTTCTACATTTGAAGACGATGCTCACGGCTCTCAGAATCATCACACGACGAAGTTCTAATGCACGATCTTCAGGAACATAACGTAATCGTGCTCTCGACAAAGTGGTAGCCGCACGTCAAGTCTCAGATCGATTCAGATACGATCGCAAGCGGCAAAGATATGTGGATGCTGCCCCATCGGTTCTATTGCATAACGAAGGGTGACAGCTACTTCTGCATGCAGGTCAAGGAAGACGCGCGCACCGGCCACAAGGCCTCATGTCAGTCTTTGATAGGAAGCCGCGTTAAAGCTCACCAAATAAAAATCTCCCGCTGTGTGGCTTAGAAACCACCCGCCGGAGATCCTGGAGACACGGTGTTGGCCTGTGTCTACTTATGATTATATGCTTTTCTTTGGCGATGTCAATAGTAATTTCCGGAATCACGTCGAATACTGATCACCGCTGGCAGGGTACGCAGACGGATCTTGTGGTCTATTCGTGCTCGTTCCGACTTCACCTTCTACGAGAATCAGAGCTGCTAGCAACGCTAAAGTACTTGCCGGGCCCAACCTGCGGCGGCAACGAGAGAAGACAAGTAGTGGCGTACTGACTCTGTCTGTCTCCACTCCCCCAGCCATCAGTCAGGCCTGTGCCGCCGCCAGATGCTTGCTCACCGTATCCCGCCCGAAGCCGAGCTCCAGCCCGATCTCGATGTAGGTGCGCCCCTGAGCGTGGAGCTGCTGGGCACGTTGGAGATCATCGCTGGTGAAGCGTCGCTTGCGGCGGGGTGGTTGCTTGGCTTGGCGGCACACAGCCTTCACCGTGGAAGTGGATGTGCCGATCTGCCGAGCGATCGCTCGGGCAGACATGCCGGTGGGCTCAAGGCTCAGGATCTGTTGCTTTTTCGCCGCGCTGATCGGACGGCAGGCCGTCTTGCGGATGCCGCGAGCTGTCGTGGTCTCGCTCACTTCTGTCGTAGGCGCTACGCTAGCCGTGCTCGACTCCGGAGCAACCTCACCCTCGATGAGACGCTTGCGGAAGGCGAGCAGGGGTAGCCAGTTGTTCGGATTGATGCTGCCCAGGTGTACCAAGCAAGCTCTTATCTAAATCTATCCCAGTCAAAACAGGCTAGGATGTGGTTCCAGATGTTGAATAACGCTCACTCACCAGGGTGGGCGTTGTTCGTGTTGTAGGTTATTTTCGTGTGTATCAATAGATGACTAAGCATGCGTGCGCATAAAACGAAAGTAACTGCCTCGCTGAAAACACAGGAGAATACCAACGATACCAACAAGCAACAGCACTGCACCGCTAATGTAATCTGAATATACTTCAGGCCATGGCCGCACTATCGAGTATGGTATTAGTTTTCGAGTCACAAAGGGCTCGAGAATTGCCCCGATCGGCAGGATAAACCAAAAAATACGCGATGACTTGTTTGGCAAAGCTGCAATCCAACCGCACACACCCAGTGGTGCACATAGCACAAGAGCAGCAATAAACCAAAATGAATTCGCCATAAATATCGTAGAGCCATACACCCCAATAAGATAGCCAACACCGTAATGGAGCAGCAGCGTGAGTTCTGCAATGGCGGCACCACTGATCGCCGCTTTTACCAAGCCTTGAGATCTCCACCCTGCCAAGAATGGCAACGCTGCCCAGACAACACCTGCATTAAATAACTTACTAAATATCTTGCGGATACAAGAGTATAGCTGCAACTGCCCTTCCATTTCTTGGGGAAAGTAGATATTGCCTACAAGCGACAGTATCGCTAATGCAAGGGATAGGAGAATGACAATCAGGTATTTATGGCGAAATGTATGCATGGTTTGATCATAGGGAGTTATTGAGTTGCCGTCAATCTGCATTATCAACACGACATCTAACAATACTAACGCCATATTCCTCAAGGAGAGTTGTCAGTCTTTGAAACGCTGTATCTAACATAACGCCAATTTTTGCGTGGTTGTTTCCAGACGTCGTTAGTGTCACACCAATCTTTCCACCTTCTTGACGAATCGGACGAGTTTTCACATACACGTCCACGAATTCACGGGCCAGCACAGCAGATGCTTCTGCAAGAACCGACTCATCATTTGTACTTGTCATGATCGTCATCGTTCTTAAAAATCCGCTACCGAGGCGGCGTTCCAAAATACCGGATGCATGCCTACTGACTATCGCGCAAACCTCTGCAGGAACACCAGGAAGACACAGAACAGACATTGTATCATCTGCATCGATAGCGACCGCTGGTGCAGCGCCAACCGGATTATAGATTGGCACTGCCCCGGTGGGCAGCAAAGCCATCTTTTTGCGAGCATTCCTTGCCGATGCAGACACATCACGATCAACTATTCCTTGTGACTCTAGGTCAGAATATCGTTTCTGGACATATTCAATTGCAGTTTGATTAATCTCAAGTGGCAACTCAAGGGCGCGAGCAACTGACTCAACAGTTCGGTCATCAATCGTCGGACCAAGACCTCCAATGGTAAAAATCAAGTCTGGCTCCGTGCGTATGCAATATACCAACGCGTCTTTTATTGCATCTGGATCATCGTGTACCGTAACTACCGTCGTAACCAGCGCACCACGACCAGCAATTTGTGCGCAAAGCCAGTGAGAATTAGTATCGAGTGTGCTTCCATTGAGCACCTCATCGCCTATTGTGATGATAGCTCCTCGCCTGCGAGGCATATGTACACCTCCTCTTTTCTATTACATTAAATGGCTAACTGCTGCGTCATGTTTTGAGTATCGCTAAATCGGAAATACTCTAATCATTCATTGAACTCTGATGGCATACACAGGTAACCCTGTCGCTCAAATTATTGATTATCTGTCGATCTGCAACACCCATCACCTCTTACATCCAGCGCCACCCATCATTATCGGGAGCATAATCACCCATTGTTAATTCATCAATCAGGCTGCACATCATGCATTGCACCATCTTCATCCGAAGCTGCGAGAGGTACTTGAGCTTCTTCCTCTAACTCTACCTTTGCCGCTTGCTGCTCAGCAGCAATTTGTGCCCGCACCTGGCGTTCAATCTCGTGCCGAAGCTGCTGCTCATTCTGCACCACCGACGTACTTGGTTGTGCAGGTTGGAGGTAGCGCTGCACCTTCTCTAGATGTACCAAAATAGGCGTTACTATTAAACCAAATACAGTGAGTATACCAAAAACTACCAAAAAACGTAGCGTACTTGACGTATCTCGCACATTAAACCATACCATACTCAAACATGCCATACTTAAAAGACTGGCGCAACTAACCGTCATCATTTTCATTCCTATGATGAAAGAGTTTTTGTTGGCGTATGACAAGGTCTTTACGCTAAGTGTAATGAGCAGTGCAATAATTAATGCTGTGAGCGTAAGCTTCGTCGTAATCGAGATGAAGTCGCTGCATATTTGTGTCTGAACATGACCTTCGTAGTCATAGTTGCTATAGTCGCTATAATGTCTATTATATCGACTCCCTGTACTGACAGAGGGACGACAAAAACTAAGAAACCGATAGAGATTCCACTGGATAACAAACATACCAGTAAACCACTGAGCATTGAGGATGATCGACATAATGGATAGAATTTTTATAACTATTCGGTTATCCGTAAGTCGCGATATGTTGCTCATAGCAATTAATGATGCGATTGCAGCGCAAAACGTCGTGAATAGGATTCGCCAATCAATTTCTTGCGATAATACTGCAAGAATCCCGAGAAGTGCGCACAATGTTAGCAAGCCAATTGACAGATAGAGCAGGACACTTCGCAATTGCGCTACAGAGTAGGATTGTTTCATGGCACTATCATACACCATTTACTATCTATGTCAACTCGCTTTAGTTATTTAATACACCACCCCAGCCGGCAAAGTTGTTGGGACTGCTGGTGACGCATCCTCAATCGACGCGCATGGGTATGAGCAGTAATCAACCGACAGGAAGCCAGCCGATCGGTAATTGCCACTAGCCTTCGCTCCACCAAATGGTGCCGCAGTCGTTGCACCAGTCAGTGGCTGGTTCCAGTTGATGATGCCTGCCTTTGTTTGCTGGTAGAATGTTTCGTATTGTGCACGCTCGCGAGTGACGATGCCAGCAGCAAGACCAAACTGCGTTGCGTTTGCTTGGGTAATTGCTTCGGCCAGGGTCTGCACTGTCGACACCTGAAGGAGTGGTCCAAAGATCTCTTCATCTGGCAAGGGCACACCAGTGACATCGATCAACCCAGGACTGACAAAGTTGTCACCAAGCGTCGGGATTGGTTCAGCCGGAACGAGAACATGTGCGCCAGCTGAGACAGCAGCATGGTACTTATCAAAGAAATGACGAACCGCCCCATAGTCAACCAACGGACCCATGAAGGGCGTTGGATTGGTATCAAACTGATCGCCAACGACAATGCTCTCAACCGCTTGCCGAAGTGCAGGAATAAACTCGTCTGCAATCGCGCTATTGACGATAAGCCGCCGCGCCGATGAGCAGCGTTGGCCGCTTGAAATATAGCCAGACTGCACCGCAATGTGCACTGCGAGGCGTACATCATCATAGTCCCAGATGACAAGTGGGCTATTGCCACCCATCTCGAGGGCGCAAATCTTATCTGGTGCACCGGCAAGCTGCTTTTCGATCGACACGCCAGCCGCTCGACTACCGATGAAAAGGACGCCGTTCACTTGAGGGTGTGCAATGAGCTTTTGCGCTACGTCGCCATCGCCATGAACAACCTGAAGCACCCCATCTGGCAGTCCAGCCTGTTGCCAGAGTTGCGCGTAGTACTCACCAGCATACGGTACTTTCTCGCTCGGTTTGAAAATAACGGTATTACCGGCAAGAAGAGCAGGCATGACATGGCTATTTGGCATACTCATTGGGAAGTTGTACGGCCCCAGCACTGCCATAACACCATGAGGTCGATAACGCGTCACCGACTGGCGTCCATTGACTTGTTTCGTAACTGTCTGAGCCCGTTGGTCATAGGCATCGAAGACTGCCTGCACTTTATTACCAAGTGATTTGACTTCGGTGCGTGCTTCCCAGAGTGGCTTGCCATTATCCTGCGAAATAATGCGTGCTGCATCCTCGCTATGTGCCGTTACTTGATCGGCAAAGGCGCGGATAATGTCTTTGCGCACATCAAGCAGTGTCGCCTCCCATGTCCGCTGTGCACGCGTTGCGACTGAAACAGCCCGTGCGATTGCAGCGTCATCCGCAAGACTTCCAGACCAGATCGGTTCGTTGGTGGCAGGGTTACGGGATATTATGCGTTGATCGACACTCATAATTTATTGACCTCTTTCTTCTTCCATTTTATTGAGGCACGACAAAGAAATCAATTGCTATAGATAGCAGATACACTTCCTCGCAATGCTTTATTGCCAGTCCACCGTATATTCATTGCGTAGCATTGCAGTAATGGTACGAGCTTGTAGAGTGGTTTTTGTCCCAGGATTAAGAATGCCGTGAGGGTCGAAGAGTTGCTTGATTTGCTGGTAGAGAGCTGTAAGATCTGGATTTTGCGTAGCGCGCACAAAACGAGTTTTGAGCCGACCCTCACCACCACTCATCACTAAGTAGCCATCGTATAGCGCAAGCAGCTTAGTGAGCTCGTCGTAGAGCTTAAAGATCTTCTGCTTATCACTCACTTTGCGCAGTGAGAAGCGCGGATAGACACCATAAAGATTCAGGCTAGGGTAACCAGCAAGGGGCAGCGGTAACTGCAGTGCACGAGCAAGTGGCGCGAGCGCCCGAGCAAATTCTTCGAAGCGCTGCGGCGGCACATAAAACCCCTCAAACAAGCGCGGCGCACCAATATGCGCGGCATCGGGCCAGCGATACTGATCAAGCGCAGCAAACCCCGCCGCCACATCTTCATCATCGTCATCTTCAACAATGGTGACGATCGTCTCGCCCGCAGATTGCAGTTGCTCAAGCTTGGCCTGCTTGCGAGCACGCGTCCGGTTATTAAAATCATCAAGCGTCACGAGCAAAACTGCCTGTGGCGTAAACTGCTGAGCAGCCGCTTCATAAAAAGCGTATTTTTTGCCATCACGGCGGAGTTGCTCAAAAATCGCTGCATCGAGATAGCTGAGCTGTGCTGGCTGAAGCGCGTCAATATCATCAATCGCTGCCTGAGCATCGCTGCTGCTCCGAAATACCAAGGCCGCCCTTGTCTTGCGAAAGCTGAAGAATTCTGTCTTGAGAATCAGCTCGTCAATAATCCCCAGCGTTCCCTCACTCCCTACAAAGAGTGGCCCGAGGTCAAACGTCCCATCGGGCTGCTTAACCCGTGCAATACCACTATAACCAGATGTGTCATTGGGGTTAATCTGCTCAATTAGCGCTGCATTATCAGTAATAATCGCATCGATACCACGATAGATGTCACCTTCAAACCCAGGCAGACCTTTGCGCTGGCTGAGCTCGCGCCGCGAGAGACGCTCTGTCTGCATAACGTCACCGTTGGCAAGTACAACCTCGATTTGGTCAATCGCTTCAGCTGGATTGGTCACTCGGCTTAGCAGTGTTCCGTGTGCACTAGCTGCAATAACTCCACCAACTGTACCTCGCTGGCTAGTCAGCGGTCCAACACCAGCACCATGCATACTCAGCGCAGCTGCTACACTGTGTGCTGGTACACCTGGCTGGACGCGAACCCGCTGCGATTTGCCATCATATTCAAAGATCGTGTCGAGGGCTGCCGTATCGAGCAGTATCCCCTGCCCCACGGCGCCACCCAGCGCACCACAGCCAGCGCCGCGTGTAACGACTGGTATCCTGTGGCCTTTCTCGGCCATTTGCCAGGCAAAACGGGTGATCTTGCGAATATCACTCACAACGCGCGGCGCTACCACGAGCTCTGGTGTTGCAGCTAGAATACCAGCATCTGCACTGACTGACGCACGCCAATCGGCCCGAGTCGAAACAGATCCGGCAATATGACTGCGTAAATAATTTGCAATTTTACTCACATTTCCCCCGTTAGCTTACTGCTTATACTATAGCACAGGGCAGCGCATTTGCACCAGGTGCGGTACAATAAAAATGTGAACCTATCGACGCAGCTCTCTCAAATCAAAGGCGTTGGGCCAAAAACAGCTGAGCAACTGGCTCAGGCTGGGCTCTTGACTGTCAATGATCTCATCATGTTTTTACCACGCAAGCACGATGATTTTACTGCAGCGAGTTCAATCGCAACACTGACACCAGGCAATGTGACGATCACGGCGCGCTGCGAATCAATCAGCACGCGTACGGTGCGGCGTGGCCTCCGCATTACCACAGCAGTACTGGCAGATAGCTCGGGCAAGCTCAACGCCGTGTGGTTTAACCAACCGTATCGAGTGCAGCAGCTCGCGAGTGGGGATGAATGTTACTTTCGGGGACAATTTGAGTATAAGAATGGCCGCTACCAACTCACCAACCCAAGTGCCGAGCGTGTCAAAGAGCTTGCCCACCATGACACTAACCTACTGCCCATCTACCACGCAGTGCACGGCCTCAAGAGCCAACTGGTGCGCAAACTACTCACTGAGCTACGGCCACTGATAACAATGCTGCCCGAGACACTCCCCTCGCACATTGTTGCACGCGAAGGCTTAATGAGCCGGAGCGAGGCGCTGCTTGCGATGCATTTCCCTACCACATCAGAGGGTATCGCAAGAGCACGCCAGCGCTTTGCCTTTGAGGAACTCTTTAGCTTACTGCTTGCTAGCCAGCTCAATCGCCAGTCGCATGCTCAGCTCCAGGGCTATGCCATACCGTTTGAGCAAGCTGTCGTGAAATCATTTGTGAGCGCTCTACCCTTTACTCTCACAGACGATCAACGCCGAGCAGCCTGGGATATACTGCAAGACTTTCAGCGTAGCACACCAATGAATCGCCTCCTCCAAGGTGACGTGGGTAGTGGCAAAACAGTGGTCGCTGGCCTGGCCGCTCGCCAGGCTGCCAGTGCTGGCTACCAAACCGCCTTGATGGCACCGACAGAGATTCTTGCCCGTCAGCACGCCGCTACGCTCGATGCATTACTTACACCCTTCGGTATCAAAGTTGGGCTGCTGACTGGCAGCGTGACCGGTGCTGTGCGTAGTGAGCTTGTGCAGCGAATTGCACGCGGCGAGGTAGATGTCATAGTGGGGACACACGCACTCATCCAAGACTCGGTGAATTTTGCACGGCTTGGCTTTGTTGTCATCGACGAGCAACACCGTTTTGGCGTGGCGCAGCGCCAGAAGCTGCTTGATAAATCCGGCCATATGCCACACCTACTTGCTATGACAGCGACACCGATCCCCCGCAGCCTTGCCCTGACCGTCTATGGCGAGCTTGATATTAGCATTATTAGCCAGCGCCCGGCGGGTCGCCAGCCGATCATCACCAAAATTATCTCTCCCGCCTCGCGCCCAGCCCTATACCAACGCGTCACGAAGGAGCTCGAGGCCGGCAGCCAAGCCTATGTTGTTTGCAGCCTCATCGATGATAACCCAGACAATGACGCGCGCAGTGTTGAAGCAACCGTACGTCATCTCAAGAGTAGCACCTTAGGCCGGTGGCGAATTGGTCTGCTTCACGGCAAGATGAAGCCTGCTGACAAAGAACGAGTGATGCAAGAATTTCACCAGCATGCGTATGATATTCTCGTGAGTACCACAGTAGTAGAAGTTGGTGTTGATGTGCCAAATGCGACAGTGATGATGATCGAGGATGCCGAGCGATTTGGTCTTGCTCAGCTCCACCAACTGCGTGGCCGAGTGGGACGTGGCGCACGCCAGAGCTACTGCTATCTTTTGCTTAATAGCCACAGCAGGCCGAGCCAGCGTCTGCGCGAAGTGGAGGCTTCTAGCGACGGCTTTCACTTAGCAGAAGTCGACATGCAGCTCCGCGGCCCGGGCGAAATTTACGGCAAAGCTCAGCATGGCGCGCTCAATCTGCGCATTGCGAGCCTAGCTGACAGCAAGGCGATTGCCCAGGCTCAAAAAGCAGCGCAAGCCTTTATCGCTAGCGGTGATTCACTCGAATACTACCTGGAGCTCCAGGCAGCGGTGCAACGCAATCAACGGCTCACGACACTCAATTAAGCTGAGGTAATCTTACCTAATTTATAATTCTGCCTCTCTCATTCTCTCCGTTCTCACCCATTTAGGGTTGGGAATGTCATTTTAGAGCATTTCGTCCACATTCCAAACCTTCTCCTTATAGTAATCTTTATCATTTCATCTAATGAAGTACAGCTACTGTCTGTTACATAAAGTCATCAAATCTATATAGTATGAGGAATACTAGGTATGCGTAGTATTTTCGGAGAAGAAACACAAGAGCGGGTGGACAAGCAAAATCAATCAGACCTCTCCTGCTCGCATAGCATCAGCTCGCTACACCCACTGAACAGCATGGAATACCATCAAAATAATGAAACGTGGATAATCTCGACAAAACACATCCACAGTAACGATTCAGCCACGCCAAAATCTGCTATACTATATGAGATATGTACAGTGGAACAACCTTTCGAGACCAGTCGGGGCACTTGGTTGGTGTTCATCAGCGAATCGACCAGCTCGCACGGCGCGACCTTGGCCAGATGTGCAGCCACCATGTCGCCATTCTTCACTTCCCAAGCTCGCGCGACATTCTCCATTTCGAGGGTAATAATGGTCCCGACGGTATCAAACGCAAAAGCCCCAGCGTCGATGAACCCTGGCACTACATCGACCCTACCAAGCCAGACGACCGCGACCTCGTCGTTATGATTCTCGATCATCATTACAATCTTGTTCAAGCACTACGCCAAAACAACACAGTGCGTGCTGCCTTTGAGGCGGCGTGGATGTCGCACGCTATCGTCGATGGCCTCACGCCGGCTCATCACTATCCGCTGAGTGATAAAATCGAAGAACTCTGGGGCCGCCCCAAAGAAGAGCGCCTTACCGTCTTGGATAAGAACTTCATTCACGGGACGACGGGGCTTGACACCATTAACAAAAACTGGGAATACTGGGGGGCGAAAGGCGTCTTTGCAACGCATATTCTCTTCGAGCTTGGCGTGGCCGCCTCGATGCGCACTGCCCGTTTTGCAGACACCTGCCCATCGCCCGAGTGGGTAGCTGAGGCAGAGCAGCTTGGCCTAGAGGCAGTCTTTTTGCGAGCAGTGCAGCGGGTGTATGCACTTGATATGTATCACACTTTTTGGCGTAATGGCTGGACGACGGGCTTAGCCCTGCAGACGCGCAATGAGCTCATCCCAGAGATTGTTCGCACTGTTGCCTTCGCGTGGTACAGTGCACTATGTGAGGCTTATCCATTATGAAAATCCGAGTCATTGCTGGACGCTATGGCGGGCGCTGGCTCGATGCACCAGATAATCGCCGCACCCATCCCATGGGCGAGCGAGTGCGCAATGCGCTGTTTAATTCGCTTGGCGATGCAGTGCAGGATGCTCGCGTCCTCGATGTCTTTGCTGGTACTGGTGCCGTTGGCCTAGAGGCGTTGAGTCGTGGAGCTCGCCAGGTGGTGTTTGTCGAGCGCGACCGCCTCGCCTTCACTATCCTCTGTAAGAATATCGCAGCGCTTGGTGCTGATTCATCTGCTACTGCAATCAAAGCTAGCGTCGGCCCATGGCTTGGTACTTACCATGATAGAACCTTCGATATCATCTTTGCCGATCCGCCCTACCACGATCTCCAGCTAACAACAGTTAGCCGACTTTTTGCCCTTCTCAAACCAGGCGGATTTATGGTATTATCACATACAGGAATAGGTGAGGGGCCAAAATTAGCAAACGACATTGTTGTGGTGGACAATCGTAGTTATGGAAACGCACACCTCACCTTTTTCCGCCGAGCTGATGGACGCAGCTAAGGTTGCAGATACACCAGCTCATTTGGTATAATAACCTTGCTATGCGGATGTGGTGGAATTGGTAGACACGCATGCCTTAGGAGCATGTGCCCTCGTGGCGTGAAGGTTCAAGTCCTTTCATCCGCACCAAACAAACTCTTATCTAAACCACCTCCAATCGAAGTAGACCAGGATACGGTTTTGGATAACAAAGAACGCTCGCCCATCGTGGCGAGTATTTTAGTAGACTATACTGAATGTAGGCAACTGAGATGAGCTCCTCGTACAGCTATCACAAGGGAAAATACCACAGCTATTGTAGTCTCATGCCTATCATTGCGACAAGGTGGTATACTTGTATTAAGATATGGCAGCTAGTTTACACACCACCAAGTCTAAGCATTTCATTATTGGCATTATCATTACGGTGTTATTACTGGTTTTCATAGTTACTTTTGTATGGTTGCATCGCTCGTTGCAAACACAGCCAACTACAGCAAGCGACCTTTTCTCGCAACGCATTGCACTTCATGTCGTCTCGAACGCAACAGTGGACGGAACTTCTGGTGAAATACTCGCAAGCGACGGAAGATACAGCATAGTAACTGGACACCTATCTAAGCAAATTCGTCAGTCTATCACCACAAAGCAGCCCTTCGCTATATGCCGCCGTAATTGCGATAACAACTGGAGTTTATTCGATAATTTACACACCAGCATTCCGGCACTAAATGAAAAGTTGCCGGATCGAGTGCGTCGTATCACTGCCGCTGCCACTACTACCGAGAGTAAATGCGCAATGCGTCGATGGACGCCACCTAGAGCATTACCCACCACGTTTGAGCAACTTTTTTACGACCTTACCTCACGTTCTTCACAAAAGCCATCTAGCTATGAAGTATTTTGCTTTTCTATGAATACTGGCGATTTTGTGTATGAGCTAAACGAGTTGTAGAGTTCTCCGAAGCTGGAGGTCTGCTTGTCAGCAAGACATACGACACTATTGCGCCAGAACTTGCGCGGTTTTGTTATAAAAAGCTCAGTTAAGAGTAACTTTAGTTTATTCGTTATTCACTATAAAATACTCACCCTGCTAGGTGAGTATTTTTATTCATGGCCCGTTTTTTACCTGCCATTATATGTGATAGCAGCAACACGGAACTTGTTCAGTTTCTCAAACAATTCTCCATAGTAGTCAGCAGAAGGAAGCCCTTGCACACTCTCTAGCCACTTCCATTCTTCATCAGAAGGAGCTTTTGGGCCAAGCCTGAATTCATGAATAAACCGCATAAGCATCTCTACTTCGCTATCTGTTAGTATGAGCGCTACTGGATCATCACGAGAGTCCAGTAGTGCTTTGTCTGAGCTATCTACCGTCTTTGTAGAAGTTTCATCACTATCCTTCGACATTACTGAGCTCCTTTTACTCCGTTACGCCCAAAACCCCATCTAGAGCATAGGCGGTTGTTTCCCAGCCATTGACGGCAATGCTGTCGATACCCATCGCGCGGACTGGGTAGTCGTTGCCTCCTTCTTCGATCTTATCACCAAAGAAGAGGACTTCGCTTTTTTCTAGCCCATTAGCTTCAAGCAGCTTCTTCATGCCATAGGCTTTGTCGATGCCAGGACGGGTAATGTCGGTGCTGGTAGTGCCACCAATACGCACTTCGAGGCCAGGCAGCTGTGCCGCTACTTTGTCGCGGTAAATTGGCCGGATATCCTTGTATTTCTCTGCCCATGCGTATTTTTCCTCCGGAGTGGCCTGCTGACCCAAGGCAGATATAGTGATCTGACTCTGACGATCCTCGATAATCTCACCTGCTGGGTGCTCACACCAGATCCCCATCTCCCGTGCAGTCGACTCAAGCACACTCACGATTTGCGCCTTTTGCTCATCCGTCAGATCCTCAGCATACTGCAACTGCCACTCGCCTGCGTGCGGGTCGAAGCGGTAATAGCGCGTGCCACACGTCGGCATAGCGTGAAACTTAGCCAGTAATTCGGGCGATACATCAAGGCGGCTGGTCACCTGTTTTTGGATCTGCTTGAAATCTCCACCAGTGATAACGCATACGTCATACTTCTCCAGCAAGCGCCCCAGCAGAGCGGCCATCCGGTCGCTCACAGGCGACTTCGTTACTGCCAACGTATCGTCTAGGTCAAATGCAATCAATTTTTTCATGACAAATTCTCCTCTTGTAGCTAATTAATGTGCCATTATCATACCATAAAATATGACAAATACATAACAGAATGATCGGTTGCTACCATTCTACCGAGCGCAAGCCACCAGAAACATCCATCTATCGTACAAGCACGAAGCTATTTTTGCCTTTTTTGATCAAGCTTGGACTCGTCGCCAGTTGATCACTGGTGATTTTTGCACCGTCAAGGCTAATGGCATTGTTTTTGATGAGGCGGCGTGCTTCGCCATTGCTAGCGCAGACCTCAGCCTCCACCAGAGCGGTTACTACTGATTGAGGTGAGACGGTTGGGATTTCGTCAGCCAGCGCATCAAGATCTTCCTCGCGCAGTGTCGATAGGTCATTATTACCAAAGAGCACACTCGTCACCCGCTCCACACTCTCGCGGCGCTCATGGCCGTGGACGATATCGGTCACTTCTCGTGCGAGTGTCTTTTGCAGGGTGCGCGCGCCAGGGTTAGCGCGATGGGTGTCGATTAATGTTTCGATAGTTGCTTGATCAAGCAACGTGTAGATCTTAATCAAGTCTTCGCTCGTCTCGTCATCGCAGTTAAGCCAGAATTGGTAGAATTTGTATGGGCTCGTCAGTGTTGGGTCAAGCCAAACTGCACCACCTTCCGACTTGCCGAACTTCACTCCTGTTTGCTTATTAATTACCAGTGGCGCCGTCAAAACGTGAGCTTCACCGCCCTCGAGCTTACGAATGAGCGACACGCCTGTCACGCTATTACCCCATTGGTCGGCACCAGCCAATTGTAGCGTCGCACCCTTCTCGCGGTACAGATGCAAGAAGTCATAGCCTTGAATCAATGCATAGCTAAATTCACCATAGCTAATGCCTGCCCCGCCTTCGCCGATCCGTTGCTGCACAAAATCGCGGTCGAGTAGCTGCGTCATACTCACGTGCTTACCGATCTGGTGCAAAAAATCGACATAATTAACGCGAGCAAACCAATCGGCATTATTAACTACTGCAAAATCCTGGCCGCGAAATATCTGTCGAAATTGCGCCATCAATCCCTCAACACTACGCGCCACCGTCTCGGCATTGCGGAGATCGCGCTCTTGCTTTTTGCCGTCTGGGTCGCCTATCATCCCGGTTGCACCTCCCACAAGCAATAGTGGTGTGTGTCCATGGTCGATGAAGTGCCGGCACAGCATCATGACAGCCAAGTTGCCAATCGTCATGCTCGGTGCACTCGGGTCAACGCCAATGTAGAAAGTGCGCGGCTCATTGATGTCATTAATATCAGCAAACGTCGTTTGGTTAATGAATCCGCGCCAGGTTAATTCTTCTGCTAAGGTCATATATCCTCCACTCTTGCTCTTTCTTATGCTCGTGTATTGCTATTTATTTTAGCACGAAACAGCGTGAAGTAGTGGGGCTGCACCGCAGGAAAAGACTAGCCCTACCCACCTACATAATGCTATAATGCAGAAGAATATTGCGTGTTAGAGGAAATAAGAGATCGTGGTTAAAAATAATTTATCACATCGAGTTAGCGTCTACTCCAACCTTGCAGCCAAGCGCCGCACCAAAAAAGACGCCGAAGCCCGCCGCAGAGCGGAGTACTTGGCAAGCCTACCCAAGCAGCCTCTCAAACGGCTACTCTATCGCTTGCATCCACGCCGCGTGGCACAATTCTTATTTAGCAAGCGTGGGGCTTATGCCATCCTCAAGGTAGTTGGTGGGTTTTTCCTCGTGCTCGCCCTTATTATCGCTGGGCTTTTCACTTACTACCGCAAAGACCTCGACGCAATTCGCCCAGGCGAGATAGACAAACGCGTCCAGACCACTGTTACTAAATACCTTGACCGTAGTGGCCAGCTCCTCTGGGAGGATAAAGGTAGTGGCGACTACAAGCTCGTGGTCGATGGCAACCAAATTAGCGACTACGTCAAGAAGGCAACAATCGCCGTGGAAGATCGTGATTTTTATAACCACCACGGTATCAGTCTGGCTGGTATTTCTCGCGCGTTCCTGAGCAACTCGCAGGGTAATGCCGTGCAGGGTGGCTCAACACTGACACAGCAGCTCGTCAAGCAAGCCTTCTTCGAGAAGAGCGAGATCGAAAAACGCGGCCTCGATGGTATACCACGCAAGATCAAGGAGGTGATTCTCTCGATTGAGGTCGAGCGTATGTACAACAAAGATCAAATCCTGAACCTCTACCTCAACGAAGCATCATACGGTGGCCGCCGCAATGGTGTTGAGTCGGCTGCGCGCACCTATTTCCAAAAACCAGCTAAGGACCTAACACTGGCCGAATCTGCACTGCTTGCCGGCATCCCTAACAGTCCTGGGCTCTACAACCCGTACAACACCGCTGGCAATACCGCTCTCATTGCTCGCCAACATAAGGTGCTCGATAGCATGGTAGAGATGAATTACATCACTAAAGCACAAGCCGCAGAAGCTAAGAAGGTTGCTGTTCTTGATACCATCAAACCAATGGCAGACCAACTCGCCGATATCAAAGCGCCACACTTCGTCCTGATGGTGCGCGATCAGCTCGAAAAAGAGCTGGGTAAGTCAACAGTTGGCAAAGGCGGCCTCACCGTTACAACCACGCTTGACTCAACACTCCAAGGTAAGCTTGAGGGCCGAATGGAGAGTATGTTTAATGGCAAACTCACGAACTCTAACTGTGGTAATACCAACTGCGCAACCTATGCTGGCTTCACTAATGGCGCAGCGGCGATCGAGGATAATAAATCTGGTCAGATCATAGCACTAGTTGGGAGCCGTGGTTTTAACCATGCTGGTTATGGACAAGACAATGCCGCCACTGCCTTTATCCAACCTGGTTCATCTATTAAGCCACTAGTCTATGCTCAGCTCTTCCAAAACAAGGGCAATGGCAAGACCAACTACGGGAGCGGCTCTGTCCTCTCCGACTCAAAGATCAGCTTTGGTAGCTGGACACCACAAAACGCCGATGGTAAGTTCCAAAACAACATTAACCTCCGTCAAGCTCTCGCTCGCTCACGCAACATCCCCGCCATCAAAGCTATGCAGGAGAACGAGCGCAATAGGCGCGGCAGTACCTGGCAGACCATTCGCGAGATGGGCGACAGTGCTTACTGCACCCAGGGCGCAGATGCCCAAGCTGGCCTATCGAGCGCCATAGGTAGCTGTGGCACACGCCTCGTCGATCACGTTAATGCCATCGCATCTTTGGCACGGATGGGTACCTACACCCCGCAATCAACCGTTCTCAAAGTAACCAACAGTACCGGCCAAGTCCTTAAGCAATACACAGCCTCTACGAAACAGGTGATCGATCAGCAAGCTGCCTACATCGTCAACGATATCCTGGGCGACTCCAGTGCACGGGCCAACCTCGGTGGCGGGCAAGATTACATGCCACAAATGAACCGCCTCAAGGCGAAGACCGCTGTCAAGACCGGTACATCAAACTCCGAGGTCAACGGCAAGGTGGTAGCAAAGGATATTTGGACAGTCGGCTATACCCCAGCACTGTCGATGGCTGTTTGGCTGGGCAACTCTGATACGTCACCACTACGCAACGGTAACTCACTCATTCCCGCCATGCTGCTGGACTACACCATGGCCGATGCCACGCAATACTACGTTAGCCAAAACAAAGCATCGTACAGCGACTGGTTCTCTGCACCAAGCGGTATCCAGCGGATCAACAACGAGATTTATCCATCGTATTACAATAAGAACTCTAACCGCAGCAGCAACACAATGTCATTCGACCGAGTGTCTAAGAAAAAGGCCACAAATTGTACACCAGAGTCAGCTCGTGTGGATATCCCCGTCACTCGATCAAAAGACTCGTCGGGCAAAGAAACCGTCTCAGCCCAAGATGGCTATGACGCCACCAGCAATGACGACACTCATCGCTGCACCGACTCCAAGCCAAGTGTCTCCGTCGCCGTAAGCTCTAGTGGGCAATCGGCGACGGTATACTACCGCCAGGGCAGTCACCCACTCCAGCAGCTGGAGGTAAAGGTAGGTGACCAACTCGTTGGTACGCGCCACGTCAGCAGTGACGGCGACACTAACGTCTCCATCCCCGCTTCTGCCGGTAAGAACTTCACTGTGACTGCTACACTCACAGACAGTATGTACTACAGTGACAAAAATACCGCTCATGGCCAACGAACGAGCTAGTGTGTTTGTAGAGAACAATGAAATACCCCTGCGACTGTAAGCGCAGGATTTTTTATGGTGAAGTTTACTAGCGTGACTGAAGCTGCATTATCTCTGTTTTGAGCAACGCGCACTACATGCAAATACATACTACTCTCAGTGGTAGCCTACACCCTTCGAATAAGACATCGGGGAATAGGCACCTCCGTAACGGGAATATCAAGAAAATGTAGAGCTTACGATTAAAAATAGAATACATCTGCTTTGGAGCCATCATCGCGATTTTAGCTCATCCAAGACACAGCCTGGGCCAATTATCTCTCACAGCATGACTTCGCGTAATCATCATATACTCCACACCCTTCACAATTTCTCCAACTTCTCGGACAAAATTAGGCTTGCCCAGTTACATACGAAAGCTGGGGCTATGCGGCAAACAATAAAGGCTCCACTACCCTCACCAACTGCCGATGCAGCTCCGGCGTTCCCGCCAGCCAGGTAAAGTTATCGTGAGAGCGGTTTAGGGCGTCGTGGTAATCCATGGGGTTGCCAGCAATATCGGTATAGACGCCGCCTGCTTCCTCAATGATGATCTGCTGCGCGACGTTGTCCCAGATCTTGCTTGTTTGGTTGGCGCAGGCACCATAGGTACCCTTCGCAACCATTGCTTGGTCGACGACACTATTAGACGAGCGGAGATTACGGATCGAGAGGATGATGGCGCCGAGTAGCTCAGCCTCGCGCTTTGTCCGGGCTGGATCCTCAGGGTGGCCGTCAATACCATACGCAACGAGACTATTAGCAAGGTCGGTTTCGTGCAAGACATGGATCTTCTGGCCATTACACCAGGCACCCGCACCCTTAGTCGCAACGTAGAGCTCGCCAAAAGCAGGCAGGGCTATTCCACCAGCCACTGGTGTGTCGTGATCGAGCAGCCCCAGCATAATGCCATACTGTGGTAGTCCCACCGCAAAGTTGCTCGTCCCATCGATCGGGTCAACCACCCAGGTGTAGCGCGACCTGTTATCGACACAGCCCAGCTCCTCATCGATAATATTATGATCAGGGTATACTGTGCGGATTGCATCTGTCAGGAAATGACCGATCTCTAGGTCAGTCTCTGTCAGGACTTGATTGCGATCTCCCGCCTTGACCGAGTGAGAGAGGTTGCCAAAGTTCGCGACTGCAATCTTCGCGGCGGCGGTGAGGGTGGTGGTGAGAAAGTCTCGATAGGTATGCATAATTGCTTCCCCTTTCATGGCATTACTACCATCAGTATAACACTCTGAGAATCACGTATCAAAAATTAAACAATATCTCTTTACTATCTGCTAGCTTCGCAACGACGCTAATCCGTCTGCTTTTTTACCAAATCAAGCAGCGCCGCTTCGTGGTCAACACGGCGACGTGATGACGAGCGAGCGGTTCGTTTCTTGGAGGTAGCTTGCGTGGTCGCTTGTGAGGTGCGGCTCGTTGTTGATTGCTTGGTATGCCTAGATTGAAGGGATGAAGCAGCCTGCGGAGACTTCGGAGTTGTAGCGGCTCGCGCGCGAGAGGTACGCTTGGCTAGCTGCTTTGGTTGTGGTTGCTCTGCTGGCTTTGTTTTCTCATGAGCCACACGCGCCGTTCGCTGAGGCTGACTTGAGGCTGGCTGGTCATGTTTCTTATCTGTTTTTTCTGCTGGAGCTGTGGTAGTGCGGGCCCGCGCTGGTTGGCGAGAGCGCGAAGTCTTTGCTGATTTGGGTTGAGTAGATGGTTGAGTAGCCGACTCTTCTTGCGCTACTGCTTTTCCTGATGATGCTTCAGCTGAGCGCGCTTTGGCTGGCTGAACTACTGGCTTTTTGACGAGCTTGGCAAAGATCATCTTACCTGCAGCGGTCTGAAGGTTTCGAATAATCTCTACTTCACAGGTGCGGCCCAGCTGGCTGCTGGCTTGCTCCACGACCACCATCGTGCCATCTGGCAAGTGCCCAACCGCCTGATGAGCATCCTGCCCCTTCTGAAGAAGTGCCAGCGTCAGGTGCTCACCAGGTAAATGTGCCATCCGGATACTTTGCGCCAGCTCATTCATGTTGAGTACGCCAATCCCTTCCACGGCGGCGACTTTATTGAGATTATAATCGATTGTGAGCAGCCATGCGCCATGCTGCTTAGCTAGGCTTAGCAATCGCTCATCAACTCCCTCGCGTGCTTTGCTGCCATCCTGCAAGAGTTCTACCTCAACTTCGTCCATCGCCTGCAATTCCGTCACGACGTCAAGGCCATAACGAGCGCGAGCTCGCTTGTCGCTGTCTGCATGATCTGCCAGAAATTGCAGCTCACCCACCACACTACGGGGGATCACCAGCGTGTCACCAATAAATCCTGTTTTGGCAACGGCCGTAATGCGGCCATCCATTAGCACCGACGTATCGACTAACAGCGCTCGCCCTTTCGTCTTGAGTGTGTTACGCGGCAATCGAGCCAGAAGATAACTGACTTCGCCAAGGATAATAAGTGTGATGATAAGCAACACAATGGTAGATAATTGCATGTTGTTCCTTTTGTTATGTTTTTAGATAGGTAATGAGTGCGCTGCGGATATCGCGCACATCATGAACAAAGGGCGTCTTAAGGCCAGAATGCGGAGCAATTGCTTTGGTGAAGCCAAGCTTTTGCGCCTCGGCAATACGCCGCTCGGCCGCTTGGGCACTACGTACTTCACCGCCAAGGCCCACCTCGCCAAATACTACTACACCATCATCAAGGCGTCGGCCAGCAGCGGCACTAGCAATTGCCATGACGACAGCTAAGTCGGCCGCCCGATCAGCCAGTTTGAGTCCACCGACAACGTTGATGTAGATATCTTTATCGGATAATTGCAATTTGGTGCGCCGCTCGAGGACAGCGATCAAAAGGTTAAGTCGGTTGAGATCAAATCCGCTGGCTGTCCTCTTAGGATACCCGAAATGGGTTGGATTGACAAGTGCTTGGATCTCGACAAGGATGGGGCGGTTGCCCTCAAGGGTAGCCAGCACCACCGAGCCATCGGCATTTTGGCGCTCGGCAAGCAGCGCTGCTGAGGGGTTCTCTACCACTGTCAGACCATGCTCGCCCATAGCAAAAATCGCCGCTTCATTCGTGCTACCATAGCGGTTCTTGATGGCTCGCACCACCTTAAAGCCGCCGTAGCGATCGCCCTCAAACTGCAGCACCACATCCACGAGATGCTCAAGTACCTTGGGCCCCGCGATCGACCCTTCCTTCGTCACATGGCCCACCAGCACTACCGCCGTCCCTGATTGCTTGGCCGCTTGAATGATAACGTTGCTGGCGTTAGTAATCTGGCTCACAGTGCCTGGTGCACTTGTAATCTCAGCCAGACTCAACGTCTGAATTGAATCGACAATTACCAGCTGGTATTGGCCAGTACGGATGGTAGCCGCAATATCATTAGCACTCGTGCTCGCCGCAAACGACAATGCCTCGTGCTGGTCGGCGCCCAGTCGCGTGGCTCGCAGCGCTACCTGCCCAGCCGACTCCTCACCACTGATATAGAGCACCGCTTGCTGCCGAGCAACCGCATGCGCGACCTGGAGCAAGAGAGTGCTCTTGCCCATGCCTGGTTGCCCCGCCAGAAGAAGTACTCCACCAGGCAAAATACCACCGCCTAGCACTACATCAAGATCAGCAATACCCGTTGCAAGTCGTGCTGCTGGCTCATCCTGGCTTGCAGCAGCGGTAATTGGCCGCGGCTGTAGCAACGTACCCTGGCCAGCGCTGCGTGCCACGGCTGATTTACCTACCGGAGCTGGCGCTTGCTCGACGAGGCTATTCCACTGGCCGCATTGCTCACACTTGCCCGTCCACTTTGGTGAGCGCGCACCACACTGCTGGCAAACAAACACCGTGCGAGCTCGTGCCATTACACTTGCTCCTTGGGTTGCTCAATGCCATTAATGCTTTGGTTGAGCTCATTGGCGCGTACCGACAAGGCATTAAGCCGAGTGATCTTCGCATTATATATCTCAACGCGCTGATTAATCGCGAGCCGCTGCGCCTCAAGGGCTCGCTGACGCGCCAAGAGCTTCTTGCGCGCTGCCTGGAATGATGCGTCATCGCGGAAGCCGCCATTTTGGGCTCTCGCATTAAATACCTTGATGTCGGCCGACAGCTGCTCAGCCATCTCTTTGTACTGTGCTTGGTCAGTGGGGAGCTGGGTAGCTTCTTGGTTGATTGCCTTGCTGAGCGCTTTGGCTTCTTGATCGACTTTGTCAAAGACAGCTTGGTAGGCATCACTGCGTGCGACGATCGCCGCACGGTTACGAAAATACCGACCATAGTGCTGCTCTAACTCGCTACTGATCGTACCAATCTGCGTGCCAATAATAGAATGAAGCTCATTATTACGCTCGCCTGGCTCGGCCTGGTCATAATACTTCACCATTGAGGCGATGACCGGATTGGTCTTAATCTTGGCGTACTCTGCTTCGATAAGCTTGTCGATCCGCTGTCGCTCGCTTGGGCCAAGCCGCTCATATGCAGCATGTAATAACTCGTGTGCTGTCGTGACGGGTTCGGCGTTAGTCAGTTCTTGATTCTGCACATTGTAGACGTAAATCCGGCGCAAGTGGTAGCAACCAAGGATAGCGGCTGTGCGCTCAGTCGATTTGCAGCTTTTGTTAAACTCAGCCTTGTCCTGTAATTGTGGCTGACTCGCATAGAGCAGCTGCCGACCTTTATCGGTCAGCTCAAGCTGATCAATCACCGCTTGCATCGCACTATCGGGCTGGTACCGGCTCGCCACTGCAGCATCGTAGAGCTCCGGGCCATAGGTCAGCCCAGCCCAGGCCATGCCACCGATCATCACCAGACCGACCAGTGTTGAGAGGAGGCGCTTAGGCCTTTTCGCTACGTGCGTCAATCGTCAGCTCCCCTTTTCGTACTCCAACTGTCAAGACCGACCCTTTGGCGTAGTGACGGGCCAAAATTCCCTCTGCAAGGCGATGTTCCAGCTCGTCCTCAATCGTGCGCCGCAGCGGCCGCGCCCCAAAAGTGCGACTATAACCCTGAGCGATCAACCGTCGCTTTGCCGCTGGCAATACCTTAACGGCAAGGCTCTGACGAGCCAAACGCCGATTAAGCTCGGCAATCTGCAAGTCGAATATCTTCCCAACCTCTGGTTTGGTGAGCGGACGGAAGGTGATGATCGCATCAAACCGATTGATTAGCTCTGGCCGCATGAAGCGCTCTAGCGCCTCGCGTGTGTACGACTCATTGCGTCGCTGTTGCTGCGCTGTATCGTCCTCGTCGACCAGTTTGGCCTGGAAGCCGAGGCTGCGATTGTGCTGCATTTTGTCTGCTCCAAGATTGCTGGTAAGGATGATGATCGTGTTGCGGAAACTCACGACACGGCCAGTCGAGTCGGTCAATGTGCCATCCTCAAGCAGCTGCAGCAGCATCTGAAAGATATCGGGGTGAGCCTTTTCGATTTCATCAAACAACACCACACTATAGGGTTGACGCCGCACTTTGTCTGTCAGCTTGCCGCCATCGTCGTAGCCTACATAGCCAGCAGGCGCACCAACAAGCCGGCTCGCGGTATGCTTCTCGCCAAACTCACTCATATCGATCTTAATCAGTGCGTCATCCGAGCCAAACACCTCACGAGCAAGCACGCGCGCCAGCTCAGTCTTGCCGACACCAGTTGGCCCCATAAAGACAAAGCTACCGATCGGCCGCTGGCTGCTCGCCACCCCACTACGACTGCGCCGAATAGCACGAGCAACTTTGCCGACCGCTTCTTCCTGGCCAATCAGATATTTGCCAAGGTGTTTCTCAAGATTACGCAGGAGCTTCGCCTCACTTGTGCGAACTTTCTCAACCGGGATGTGTGTCATCACAGCAATGGCATGAGCAATATTATCCTCGGTGAGTACCAGTGGAGTTTTGCGGCTTTGCTCACGACGTGCTTGCTCAAGCTGGTCGGTCAATTGGCTAATACGCTGCTTATAGAGCGCAGCGCGCTCATAGTCTTCTGCTGCTACGGCATCTTCCATTTTCTCATTCAGTGCTTTGAGCTCACGGACATACTCGCGCTGCTTGCTTGGCTTATGTCCCTTCTTAACGCGTACCAGAGCTGCTGCTTCATCAATCACATCAATCGCCTTGTCAGGCATAAAGCGATCGGCCACATAGCGGTCACTCATATACACCGCCGACTCGATCACATCATCACTAATCTTCACCCCGTGATGTTTCTCATAGTAGCTGCGCAGCCCCTTAAGGATTGCCACCGTATCCTTCACACTTGGCTCCTTAACGAGTACTGTCTGGAAGCGGCGCTCCAATGCACTGTCCTTCTCGATATGCTTACGATATTCCTCCAACGTCGTCGCACCGATGAGGTGCAACTCACCTCGGGCTAGCGCCGGCTTGAGGATATTAGCTGCATCCATTGCCCCGCCCTCTGCTGAGCCAGCTCCTACAAGCATGTGCAATTCATCGATAAAGGCAATGATGTTGCCCTGCTTGGTAATCTCGCGAATCAGCGCCGTCAGCCGCTCCTCAAACTGCCCCCGATACTTGGTGCCAGCCACAATTGCCGTCATATCGAGCATAACCACCCGCTTGTCGAGCAAATTATCTGGCACATCCTCGCGGACAATCCGCTGCGCGAGGCCTTCAACGATGGCCGTCTTACCCACCCCTGGCTCACCCAGCAAGACAGGGTTATTCTTGGTGCGACGGCTGAGAATTGTTACAAGGCGTTCGGTCTCGCGTGCGCGCCCTACCACAGTATCAAGCTCACCATCGGCTGCCTTGGCGGTTAGGTCAATGCTGTATTTGCTCAGCGCATTGCCACCCCGCGGCGCTGGCCGGTACTTCGTATCGGTGCGAGTACTTGTACCACCACGACTCTCTTCTTCACGTATATCATCAAAGTGGGCTTCGAGGTTGCGGACGATCGCCTCGGTATCTGCCCCCATTTCGCGTAGTAACACAGTTGCGCGGGCGTTATTTTGCTTCAGCAAACTATAGAGAATATGCTCTGTACCAAGCTCATCATGCTCATATTCCTTCGCGATTTCCCAGCCCATCCGGAGTGTCAATAGAGCCGTCTCAGATAGGCCAGTTGCCCCACCAGTCCGCACCGTAATACTCTTGAGCGGCTGCAGGTGGAGTGAGTCTTCCGCCCGGCGCAGCGTAATACCAGCATCAGCGAGTACCTTGGTACCGAGGCTGGCACTTTGGCTCAGAATACCAAGCAGTAAGTGCTCGGTACCGATATAGGGGTTGCCATACCCACGGGCAATTGCATCAGCATACTGGACGCTCAGGCGAGCATCATCACTCAAATGGCTAATAAAATCTGCAAAATCATCTTCCATGTCGTCCTCCAAAATCTGTGGCCAAAAAGCCACCCTACTCAGTATACGCTGCTTATTAGCACTCGTCAAGGTGGAGTGCTAATAATATACAAAACCCTGCTCTATCATGAGCAGGGTTAGTACGCTTAGCGTATTGCAGATTTACGCTTGGTTTTCGATAGCGCTAAAGAGATCGTCCTCGATATTCTTGCGTGGTTTGCGCTCGGCAGGCTGACTGGCTGCTGTCTCGATATCAAGCTCAAAGCCCGTGAGACGGCTTGCCAGGCGAACGTTTTGCCCGCTGCGGCCAATCGCGATCGACTGCTGGTCTTCCGTCACATATACCTTGGCGTGCTTGTGCTCGCGATCGATCTCGACCCGCACTACCTCAGCAGGGCTAAGGGCGTTGCGAATGTATGTATCGGTGTTTTCGTCGTACATAATGATATCGATCTTTTCTTGGTCGCCGATCTCATTAACAACGGCATTGACCCGTGTGCCATGCCCACCCACGAAGGTACCAACCGGGTCGATCCCTGGCACGGTGCTCAGAACAGCCAGCTTAGTGCGGCGACCTGCCTCGCGGGCGATCCCCTTAATCTCAACTGCCCCTGTCTCGAGCTCTGGTACCTCCTGGCGGAAGAGATACTCGATAAAGGCTTCGTTGCCACGGCTCAGGATAAGCTGTGGACCACGATTGTCGCGCTCAATGTCCTTGATAAATACTTTAATGCGACTGCCTGGCACATAGCGCTCACCTTGGATCTGTTCGCTTTGCGGCAAGATGCCAGTTGCCTTACCTAGTTCAACGCGCACGACGCGTGGCTCAACCCGCTGGACAATACCCGTCACAACGGTACCAATCTTGTCTTCGAACTCTGCAAGCACCACCTCGCGCTCAGCCTCGCGCAAGCGCTGCAACACCACCTGCTTGGCAGTCTGAGCCGCCACACGACCAAAGCTCGTCACATTGTGCGTCTCCTCAACGGTACCGCCCAGCTCAGCGTCGGGGTTTGTCGCCCGTGCTTCTTCTAGGCTGACCTCTGTCGATGGGAAGTTAACTTCTTCAACGATCTCACGAATGACGAATACCTTGGCGGTGCCGTCGTTGAGGTTAAGCTCTGCCCGAACGTTTTGGTCGCGCTCGCCATTGTCGCGGCGCCAGGCGGCAGCAATCGCTTGCTCGATCACACCCAGGACAGTCTCCTCAGGCAAGTTCTTTTCGTCAGCAATTGTGCGCAAGGCTAACGTAAGCTGCTTAATATTAAGGTCTTCCATATTACATTACTCCTTTCTATGAAAAACTCCGACCTGCTGGCCGGATATCTACCCACCAGTGTAGCGAATAGCGCGAAGGATGTCAAATGAAATGGCGGAGGTTCTTATTCAACAATCGTCAACATATCACGGAGATCAGCTATAACCCATCGTGCGTACCTAGCAGCGGGTGAGCCAGCAAAGGTTATCCCATTGCCTGTCACTGTAAAGAGCGGTACGTCGTTCGCTCCATCGCCCACGACCAAGCAGTCGCTCAGCGAGACCTGCTGCTCGGCAGCCAGTTGGTGGAGCTGCTCCACCTTGGCCGCCGCATCGTTATTTGGCGCATCAATCTGGCATAGCATGTCCTGATCATCAAAGATAAAATGATTGCTCGCGCGCCAAAGCGCGACGCCAAGTTGCTCTGCCACCATACCCACCAAGATATCCATCGCACCAGAGTTGATGGCCACACGGTAACCCCGCGCTTGAAGCGCTGCAACGACCATCTGGGCGTGCGGCATATAGGTATATTGGCTGAGGATGCGCTGCACCACCACGCGGCGACAGTCACCTCGTTGCCGATACCGCTGCAACAGCCAGGCTTGGCCCTCGGCATCGGTTATCTCACCCCGGGCGGCGCGTGCCATCAAGGCAGCATCTTCTTCTGATGTGATGCCCATGGCGAGATTGAGATTGCGCCAGGAGTTGTCGCGGATCAAGGTGTGATTGAGGTCGAATACAATAAGCTTCGGCTGCATTAGCCAGGTACTCCCTGCCCAGGGCACGTAGCGAGGACGCGCTGCATGGCGGCTTTTTCGCCCGAGGTGACCCAGAGGTGATATTTGCGTTTGACGGCAATTTGCCGGGCAATGTATTGGCAGCGAAACGGCTTATGGCTGGGCAGCCACGTCGCAGCATCGCCATCACCCTTTTGCTGGTTGGCCGGACCGTCGACTGCCAGGAGCTCGAGCGGATCATTGGCAAGCTGCTGCCGCTGCTCGCTACTGAGCTGCTGTGCGCCGGTTTGCCAGGCATTACTGAGAGCCACAACGTGGTCGATCTGCACTGCAGTACTCGTGCCGCTCCCTCGCTGGAAGGTGATGCGCTTGCCTGTGTATGGGTCGTCGAGCTGGCCACTCGCTACTTTGCAATTGCCGCTCACCACCGCCTGCTTGAGGTCGCGTGCGAGGATGATATTGCGCGTATCACAGCCACTCGTCGTTGCCCAGCCCGCACCAAATTGGCTACGCGCATACCCAGTCTTGGGTGTACGGCCCTTAACGGGCAATGCCTCCAGTGCTGCCAATGCCTCGCCATTACCCTGTGGCGAGTGGCTCGATTGCGCTAACTGCCACGCTGCATATATCGTGAGCGCAATAATGATAATACCAGCGAGCAAAAACATCGTTATGACGCGGCGACGGCGATATTCCATAATCATATCATAGCATAGGGTCAATTTGTGGTGGGTTCATCCATATTCCGGTATACTAGTTTTATGCAACAGGTTACTCATCTCATCGACTTTTTTATACCAACTCACTATCAGCTGGCGCTGGATATCGATCGCCAGCAGCGGCACTTCACAGGGCACGTGACGATCACTGGCGAGACGACGCAGGCCGATACACCAATTAAATTACACGCCAAAGACCTCACAATCACCAGCGCAACGATCGACGGCCAGCCAGCCTCTGTGGAGCATAATAAGGATGAGGTCTCGCTACACCTGCCAACGCTAAGTGTCAGCACTCATACCATCACTCTCGCGTACGAAGCAGCAATCACTGACTCACTCCATGGTCTCTACCCCTGTTATTATCAGCACGACGGTGCGAAGAAAGAATTGCTTATGACGCAGTTCGAGAGTCATCATGCGCGCGAGGTATTCCCTTGTATTGATGAGCCTGCCGCCAAAGCAACCTTCGACATAACCGTCACAACTGAGTCAGGCATCACGGTGCTTGGCAATATGCCCATCCAAACGCAACAAGAAGCAGATGGTCGGCTCACCACTACCTTTACTCAAACACCACGCATGAGCACCTATCTGGTGGCGCTCGTGATGGGTGAGCTACAGCACATCACTGGTCAGACGAAAGACGGTGTAGAGGTGTCGGTCTGGGCTACGCCAGCGCAAGCCCCCGCCAGTCTCGATTTCGCTCTTGAGCATGCTATCCGCTCGATCGAGTTCTTTAATGAGTACTTCGACACGCCCTACCCCTTGCCTAAGTCCGACCACGTTGCGGTACCAGACTTTAGCAGTGGTGCGATGGAGAACTGGGGGCTCATTACCTACCGCGAGTCTGCACTGCTGGCTGACCCAGCCACGACGACCATCGCCGATAAGCAATACATTGCCACCGTCATTAGCCACGAGCTCAGCCACCAGTGGTTTGGCAACCTCGTGACGATGAAGTGGTGGGATAACCTCTGGCTCAATGAGAGCTTTGCTAATATGATGGAATATCTAGCGGTCGATGCCATCCACCCCGAGTGGCACGTCTGGACAGACTTTTGCAACCACGAGGGTGCGCTGGCCTTTGGTCGTGATGCGATTAGTGGCGTGCAACCGGTCCAAACAGCCGTCCATCATCCAGATGAAATTAGCACACTCTTTGACGGGGCGATTGTCTACGCTAAGGGTGGGCGCCTCCTCTATATGCTCATGCATTGGCTGGGCGAAGACGCCTTTCGCACTGGTCTGCAAGCGTATTTTGCTACCCATGCCTATAGTAATGCCGAGGGTGATGACCTATGGCACGCGCTAAGCCAAGCCAGCGGGCGCGATGTTGCCGCACTGATGAACCACTGGATCCGCACTCCTGGCTACCCAGTTGTCACAGCTTCACTCAGCGGCTCGCAGCTAGTACTCGAGCAGCAGCGCTTCTTTATTGGCCCACACACCGCCGATGATACTACCTGGCAGATCCCCCTCCATAGCTCATCACCGGCTATTCCGGCACTACTCACCACGCAGCGCACAGTAGTAGAGCACAGTCTGGATGAACCAGTCCTTCTCAATCACGGCAATGTCTCGCACTTCATTACGCAGTATGATGACGCACTGTTAGAGCGTTTACTTGGCCAAGTGCGGCGTGGTGAGCTATCTGTCGTCGATCGCTCACTCTTACTCACCCAACAGCTGTTACTGGCTCGGAGTGGTCGTGTATCGAGCGCCAGCTTGCTCACTCTCCTTGACGCTTACCGCAATGAGACAGACGAGCATGTCTGGAGCGTAATGTCGTCAGTGGTTGCCCACCTTAAGCTCTTCGTTGAGCCACATAGCGCTGCCGAGCAGGCACTGCGGCAGTTTGTGGGCCAGCTTGCCCAGCAGAGCTATGATCGCCTTGGCTGGAGTGCGCGCCCTGGTGAGCCTGAGAATGACACCAAGCTGCGATCGACGATCATCGCGCACATGCTCTATAGCGAGCAACCCGCAGTGATTGCCGAGGCGCAGCAGCGCTATGCAGCGGGCGGCCTATTGGCTCTCGATAGCGAGCTACGTAGCCTGATTGCCAGCAGCGTTGTCCGTCACAGCCAGCAACCTCAGCAGCTGATTGATGAGCTTCTGGCACACTATCGGGCAACTGCCAGTAGCGACCTGCGCCAAGATATCGCCAGTGCTGTGACGAGTACGCGCGACGCCGCAAGTATTCGCAAGCTCCTTGCTCTCATGATGGATACTGAGACAGTTCGCACCCAGGATACCGTCTTTTGGTTTGTTTACTTGCTGCGCAATCGTGATGCACGAGATGCTACGTGGCAATGGCTGCAAGATAATTGGCCATGGGTCGAAGAGCACTTCGGCAGCGACAAGAGCTTCGACTACTTCCCTCGCTATGCCGGCAACATCCTCGCTTCGCGCCAACAGCTGGGCGAGTATCAGCGTTTCTTTACACCACTGCGCAAAGAGCCAGCCCTTACCCGCGTGATAGATATGGGCATCACAGACATTACTGCCCGCGTCGAGCTCATCGAGCGCGATGGCCTAGCAGTTGTAGCAGCACTCACGAAGGTGTAGCGAGGCGCAAACCGCGCACTTGCATTTCCCAGTACTACTGGCTTTTTCCAGGCGCAAGCCTAATTTGTCAGAAAATAGAGAACTCTTGCACTCTACCGAGTGAAGCAGTAAGAAGGTGTAATCGCACAGAAAAAGTTATAGATCTATGTAGCTTAAGTCACAATACCGTCACTACTCAACAACTTCAATCCGCACCACCCGCGGTGGGCTGCCACTGGTAGCAATCGCAACGAGTTGGAGATTCATAGTGGCGATGTGCTCGTGGTGTGCATAGAACCGCGCGGCATAGTGCATTTGGTTGCGCTTCTTGCGGGTAATCGCTGCGAGGCCATCGCCCGCATAATCATCCGTGCGATGCTTCACCTCAGCAAAGTATAGTGTGTCTCCACGTTTCGAGATAATATCGATTTCACAATATTTCGTTCGCCAGTTGCGCGCCACAATCTGATGGCCGCGCTGCTGCAAAGCGGCGGCTGCAGCTGATTCGCCAGCATGGCCACGTGTAGTCGTTGTGTCAGCTTGCTGCGTGGTATGTGCTTGGTCTACTGGGTGAGGACTATCATTACGGTAATGCTGGAGTGGTTTGAAGCTCAGCCGATGCAGTGGCGTTACTCCATGGGCGGCAATCGCTGCTCGGTGCTGCGCTGTGCCATAGCCAGCATGCGCCGCAAAGCCATAGCCAGGGTAGAGTACATCTTGCGTGGCCATATACTGGTCGCGCGCTACCTTCGCAATGATTGACGCCGCCGAGACACTCGGTACCAACGCATCTGCCTTAGGTAGCATCGTGACGTATTGCTCTAGTGCCGTCCCAGCCAAGAAATTCACCCTGCCATCGATCACAATCTCGGTGAGCGCAATAGCTTGCTCGCGGCATTGCTGCTGCACGGCCTCCACCGCGCGCCGCGTTGCCAGGCGGAGGGCTTCGCTCATCCCCACCTCATCCAGCTCCGCTGCGCTCACCCAGCCAAGGGCATGTGCCGCTGCCTGCTCTTGAATGACTTGAGCAAGCGCTTCACGGCGTTTTTTCGTCAATTTCTTGCTGTCGTCCAGCCCGTCGATCGCCGCACCACCCAGCACCACTGCGCCAACTACCAGCGGCCCCGCCCATGGCCCACGCCCAACTTCGTCAATCCCGAGTATCATATTATGATTATCTCATATTTTATGGCATAGCGCACACTGCCGATCTTCATACTCGTTTAACTTCGCCACACCAACAGCCTCTCTCCATATTGTCAAGCAACATAGTGATGTATAATATACAACTTTAGCTCTGTTCTTGTTTCGTGTTTCTTGCTGATTTGCCTATTTCCTGTTGCGAGAGTGTTGTTAATCCATTACAATCAAGATATACCCTCGGCTCAACAAATATCACATTACCGCAAGGAGGAGTATGACGAGGACACTTTGGTATACACTTCTCGCTACCGGAGCGTTTGCATGTGCCATTGCTGGGTGTGCTGGCGTCCCAACTACACTAGCGACAACAGCGCAGGCTCACACCATTAGCCCGCACGAAGTATGTACACACCAACACCATACGGGTGCATATACGCTTGATAAGAGCAACCCATACGGGTGGTCGTGCTACGACCTCACCTACTCGATATCGCTCTTCTCGGGCTTCACCTTCACGACCAAGGGCAACCTCAATATGCAGGCATATTGTACAGCCCGCCATCACGGCACACGTGCCATCGTCGACCGTCAGCAAGCTCAACCAACCTGGCAATGCGTGCCATAGCATTCACCACACAAAAGATAGAACAAATAAACTGTACAGCGTCATAGTAATAACACGAAAGGATCATTCATACCCACCATGGAAATTACCGGGTCAGCACCACTCCTCATACTAGCAGTCGCACTTAACGTCGTGTATTTTGTCTTGCTCGTCTGTGGCATCTGTTGGGTTATCCGGCAGGGCCGACGTACCAAGCAGATCAGGCGGCACGTGGCTGCGATTGACGAAAATCTCGAGGCAATTCGCGCCATTCTCACCGAGCAAGCAGAATCTCGCAAGACAAAATAATAGTATCTCGTATACGACAGTATAAAAGCCACCCTCAAGCGGTGGCTTTATGCTCGTGCCAAGTCGTTCAGTTGTCTACGTATCGCGGCGAACAATCCGCTGCCACCCCATCGCACCCAGCGACACCAGCCAGACAAGGAGTGCCCCAGCAGTGTTGGCCGCGATATCCCAGTTGGTGTCATCCAGCGGCAAGCGCGCTACGCCAGTCTTCGCCACCAGCAGCTCAAATAGCTCATTCATACAGCCAAGCGCCGACACCAACGCAAACAGCGAAAACGCCTCCACTAACCAATACCGGCGCCAACCCAGCGCATGCTTGAGGTAGAGCCACAGGCAGCCAGTAAATATTCCACCACCGATGAAGTGAGTATTAAACGCCGTATCTTGCCCATCGATCAACGGCGATGGCACATACCATGATATAAAGAACAACCCACACGCCAGATACAGTAGCCAACGGTAGCGCCACCCGTGTGTATAGCCATAATGCTGTAAGATAGGCGGTATACTACTCGCCAAGACAACTGGTATAACAATCGAGACAATGGTAAAGATACTCATACTTCTAGTATAGCACCCACCACAAGGTGGCTGCTATAAGCTTGCTTAATATCATTAGCACAACCAAACAGACTGAATACTCAGCCTCAATGCAAATCCGCCCCTGATATAGAGGCGGATCCAAAAGCTTTCTTATGGTAGCTATTCTACGCAGCTTCGTGGCGAGCGGCAACCTCGGCAGCCTTAGCGTCTAGCTCAGCTTGCTTGGCGTCTTCTGCAGCCTTTTTCTCGGCAGCTTCTTTGGCCTTTTCTTCTTTGAGGCGGGCAGCTTCGGCCTCGGCATGAGCATCGTGCACATTGTTAACCGCCTCGCGGTCGAACTGTACGGCAGTCAGGCGAGCCGACTTACCACTGCGGCCACGCAGGTAGCTCAAGAAGTTACGGCGTACCTTAGCGCGGCGCATCACCTCGACCTTCTCAACAAGTGGGCTGTGCAGCAAGAACGACTTCTCTACCCCCACACCGCTGGTAATCTTACGCACGGTAATGCGGCTGGTGTGCTGACCTTTGTTGTCGGTGCGAATTACTACACCTTCAAACATCTGGATGCGCTCTTTGTTGCCTTCTTTGATTTTTTGGTGGACGCGGACTGTGTCGCCACTCCGCACATCAACAACGGCAGGCTTCTTCTGCTGGTCATTGACTTTTTGGATCAGTGCAAAACTCATGACTTTCTCTCTATTTAATTATTAGATGACAATTCAGTTATTGATTGTACCATATTTTGTGTGCAGGGAGAAGAGGGGGAGAGTGCTTTTGCATCAATACTCCAAACATCGCTTAACGCGAACTAGCAACAGCCCCGCTCAGCACCACGAAGAAGTTTTTTATTATAACAAAGAACCTCTCTATCCTACTTTTTGGTGTGTTGCCTCATATGCAGCTTTATCTGTCTGTCCTTTAGACGAAGTATCAATACCAACTGATGATGCCATTAGCACCCACACGCCATCTTCAAAATTACCCTTTACAACAGTCAATTTACCATTACGAACCTCATATACATCGCCGAGCTTACTATCTGCTCCATTTTGCTCCCGACTGTAAAACTCTACTTTTTGAACTGGTAGTTTCTCTGCTTTATTGCCTTGCTCGTCTATTCTGTAGCTGCCTGGAGTCTTTAAATCAACTGTAGACCAGTTTCCTTGTTGGTCCTGCACATAGAAGGTCATGGTTTTATCAGGTGACACATCACCTGTAATATTACCATGCTCATCTCCAACGAAAAGGTTAGAATACACTGTACTCTTTCCATCTTCACCTGTTGGAACAACCAAAAGACCACGCAAAACATTGATTTTCGTCCTGTTTTTTAGCGCTTCATCGACTTGTGTACGAAAGGCCTCATTATCTTCTGCAGACAGCTTCTTCTCACCAGGCCGAGCCTTTTCTGTCGACTGCTGCTCAGGCGATTGGGTTGGAGGTGCTGAGAAAGGTGGTATCTCCGTTGCTTTGTCGGTAGAGTGAGATCGCTCAGGCTGTGGAGTCTTTTCGTCCGCTGACGCTTCGATGGATGGATTTGCGGTTGCTGACGACGTTGCTTCGGCAGTGGCAGCAGTTGGTTGTGTTGCGTTTCGTGGTGCTTCTTCAGAAGAGCCACAGCCTACCATAGCACCAGCACCCAAAGCAGCTACAGCAGCTACAGCAGCTATTCTCTCAGTGCTTCTCAAGCCTTCATGTCCTCTACGCATTCTTTCCTCCTCTTTCTCTGTATCATCACTGGTAGATGATGCCTATTTTGGATTTATAATCTAAACTATACCGCACTTTGGTATATATAGCAACTAGTTTAGCTGGTGGTGTTTTCTTGGGCTGCGCTTGCTCCACCTTCGCGGCCATTCACTACCTGTGCAGCTCTGTTCTCGTACGTTTGCTGGAATTTATGCTGGAGCACACGCTTAGCAGCATCATTGCGCACTAGGTCATACATCGTCTGCGAGTCGTATGCATAAAGGATAAGCACAAGCGTCTCGCCAGCAGACGGCAGCGCACGATTGCGCAGCTGTTTTTTGTTGATGAGCCCAGCCTGCCGAGCTTTGTTGAGGAATATCTCTAGGTCGTGCTCAGAAGCGTACTGACTCCCTATCTCGGGCAAATCTTGAATAGGAAATACCTGTTTGTCTGCATTATCATCGGCGCTATTTTCTCGCAAGCTATCGATCAGTGGCTGTGCAAGCTCCACGAGCTGCTCGATCTGGACGCGTACTTCTGGGCTGAGGGCAGTCTCTGCAGCGTGGAGGGCTTCTTGCCGCTCTTTGGCTTCTGCTGCTTGACGGTCAGCGGCAGCACGGACAGCCCCGAGTGCTCGCTTTGCCAGTGCATCATCGATGTCTAGCACGCTGCTGGCCGAGGCTTCATTTTCTGAACTACTAGCGGCTGGTGATGCCTTGCTGCGAGTAGTGTTGGCTGCTTCATGCGCTGCAGCTGCAGTATCATATGGCGTCCACTGAATCTGTTGTTTGGCACGGCGGCCACTTACTGGTCTCTCTTCTGTTAGTCCTTGCTTAGCAATGTCTGTTGGCACCGCACGATAGACGGTGATTGACTTACGTCGCCGACCACGCTCATCAATGGTGTATCGCTGCCCACGCTGCAGTACAAGGCCGCTATGCTCCAGCTCTTCTGTAATAATCATGACGGGGCGATCTGATCTTTGTGCACTGTATAGTAAGATACTCGCTCGCTTATACCGCTCAAGTTTTGTTTGCACTTTGCCTGGGTCATAAATTGCATCGCCCAGCTCTTGCACTGTCCATATTTCACCAGCAGATTCTGCAAGAACCTCCGCTAGCCGCTGACTGGCGTCTTTTTTAATAAACTCTGGTGTCATGCGGCTACCATATCCCAGCTTGTTGCCTGAGCGCGATGTTCGGTCATCATCAGGGAAGACATCAATATACCCAGGCTCGCCTACCTCACCAGCCGATTGTGTCTTGACGAATGCCTCATTGCCCCAGATACGAATTGCTGTTTCCTCAGATATAACCGCCAAGGGTGGCTCCGCGAGGCCCATATAATATGCCAGCTCGGCATTGATCTCACCAATCCTATCCTTGACGATTTGGCGCCGCTGCCGCACGTCTTTGCCAAGCGGGGTTGCGTTATATATTTCATTAGCCTGCTCTGCTGCTTCATCGGGCGTCAATGGCGCATAGCCAAGATAGGTTACAGCTTCCATCACTTTATCTTCTGCTCCATAGCCGCCATCCTTCATTGCTTGATCTTCTTCTCTGGCTATTTCGGCAAGCGTAGCCTCGCAGCTTGCTCGCTCCTCTTGGTAGCGTTGGAGAACGCCTGGCGGCACCGTACTCTTGTCGCAAGTCTGCACAAACTCTTCGAGCGCTTCTTGCTGGTCGTTTTTAATTATCGACTTGGCCCGCATATAAGTGTCCTTCTCGTGTTTTGATTTCTTCGCGTCACGAAGGGCCAGCTTGAATTCTCTATGGAGTTTATTATCTTCTTTAATTGCAACTTCTATTCTTGTAGATGCATGCTCGGGACGAGTATCGTGATAAGGTGGCTGCTGGTCTATAGATCTTCTTTTCATATCACTCCGTATTATGAGCTACTGCGGCTATGCAGGGCTCCTTGCTCGGTTTGTATCATGCATCATATAATAGCATTTGGCGCGAAAGTATTGCAATAACGGCTGTTTGTCCTTGTACTACTCCTTTCTCTTTCTCGCCTGTGTGCGGTATACTAGAGTTTATGGATTATAACAAACTTGCACTCGACCTACACAAAAAATATAAGGGCAAAATCACTACCAGCCTACGCGATAGCGATGAGCTAGACCGTGATAAACTCAGCAGCTACTACAGCCCCGGCGTGGGCGCAGTGAGCAAGGCAATTGCAGATGATCCCGCTACGCTGCCCACCTACACCTGGACGAATAATCTTGTGGCAGTCATTAGCGATGGTTCGGCCATCCTAGGCCTGGGCAACCTTGGCCCTAAGGCAGCCATGCCAGTTATGGAAGGTAAGGCGCTGCTATTTAAGCACTTTGCTGATGTCGATGCTGTGCCAATCGTGCTGGACGTGCACCAACCAGAGGAGATTATTGCTACGGTTAAGGCAATCGCACCAAGCTTTGGCGCAATTAATCTCGAGGACATTGCCGCACCTCAGTGTTTCGAGATTGAGGAGCGCCTGAAGGCTGAGCTCGATATCCCCGTCTTCCACGACGACCAGCACGGCACGGCTGTAGTGGTACTGGCTGGGCTGATCAACGCCGCCAAGCTGACGGGCCGCAGCCTGGCTGATAGCAAATTTGTCGTGGTTGGCGCTGGCGCTGCTGGCACTGCTATCATTAAGCTGCTGCATACTTACGGCGCTCGGCACATTGTGGCGGTTGATAGCAAAGGCATTGTGGGTAGCCACCGCACCGACCTCAACGCCGAGAAGACTGCCTTGCTTGCCTATGTTGATGCCGCGCAGCAGGGGTCGCTCGAAGACGCCATGGCCGGTGCTGATGTATTTATTGGCGTATCGCGCGCCGGGCTGCTGACTCCAGAGCTTGTTGGCATGATGGCCAAAGACCCGATTATCTTTGCCCTGGCCAACCCTGTGCCAGAAATCATGCCAGATAGCGCCAAAGCAGCTGGCGCAGCCGTCATCGCCACTGGCCGCAGCGACTTCCCCAACCAAGTCAATAACGCCCTGGCCTTCCCGGGCATCTTCCGTGGTGCGCTCGATAACGGCGTGCAAAAAATCACCGACGAGCACAAGCTCGCCGCCGCCGAGGCGCTGGCAGCGCTGGTCGATGAACCCACAGCAGACTACGTCATCCCCTCACCATTTGATGAGCGTGTAGTGGAGGCTGTGGCGAAGGTTATTCGCTAGGTTGATCATCACATAGAAACTCTGCAAAGGCCGATACTGACATATGCCGGCCTTTTGCATTGGATACTATCTACTTTGGTAGCATTAGACCGACCCAGCGCCATTACCTCTGATACGTTTGCGATCTTGCTGGGTAATGTGCTGTAGCATGTCGAGCTGGTGCTGCTTATCACACGCACCGACAAAGAGCAGGGTATGCTTGATTCCGTGCTTTTTTAGCTGAGATCGCAGACGCCGATTCGGTATTTTGCCAACATTGACGTCCGCAACGTAGACACGAATTACATTTCGACTGACTGTTTTGTTATACCAGATTGTATGTGCTTTATATGGTGAGCTATGGCGTATATCACTGAGCCTACTCATTGCGTGCGTCTGTTTGAGGCCGTGCTCGTTGAGCGCTGCATCAGCATAATGCGTCAATCTACCAAGCACCTCACTGATGATACCCTGCTGTTTCTCTGCTGTTTCGTAGCCAGCCATCTGGTGCTCAATATCTTTGGCTGCTTTCGTTCGGCAGTCGAGCACAAGCACTCCAGACCCATTATCGACAAGTACATCAACTGGTGGTAAGTGCTCGCCATCCTCCCCAAGCCACGGAGCAATCGCCGCATCCAACTGCACCTCTGTTATTGCCCGCTTTTGCTCGTGTGTCTCGCCATAGCCCGCTACTTCGTGAACTGGCTTAACCGCTAACGAAATTGCCTTGCGTGGTGGTTCGTCAAGCTGCATAATGGCCGTACGGTTGGCCTGGTGGCGCTCTGGTTGGTAATCGTCAAGTTGCCGCTCGAGCCAGCGCAGCGCGTCGATAACCGCATTATCCGATTCGGTAGCGAGCTGCTGATGAATCGTCTGCTTCAGATCGTCACTCCAGAGCCGCTCGGCGCACTCGAGAGCAATATCATCAACGATTTCTTGGTCTGGCCGGTCATACCATTGATATATTTGTCTTTGCAATTGCTTGATGACTGGTGCTTCGGCAATAATATGCTGGCTAAGCCTATATAACTTTTTATTATAACCGAGCCGAATATGCTGGTGAGCGTTGGTAATTGGTTCTGTTTGTGCGTATAAGGCCTCGTATTTGCTAGCAAAGGCTGCAAGATATGGAGCCTGTGCATTGCATATATCATCGGCCTCCGCCTGGCTTAGTTCGTATTGCTCGAGCGTGTGACGACCTGCATCTATCATTGAGCGTAATTGCTGGGTTGCTCTTTCGACAGCCTGCTGAGCAAACTGGCAATATTTCTCAGTCGCAGTATGAGGGTCAAGCTGCTTTTTGCGTCGCCAGCTCTTGACAGTCGGCACCGATACATCGTACTGGCCACTCCAATCAACCCCTCGACTGTCGCCAAGAAAGATTGTTTCTATTGCTGCTAAATGCTCCAACACGACTTCTTCATACTGGTGCACCACCAAGTCTTTTGACTGTTCTTTTGCCTCTGGGTATAGCCGCTGATTTGTATAATTCCACGCGTCTTTATCGTGTGGGTTGTTATTATAAATGCGCGACATGAGATCAGTCAGATTGATCGGGTCGATTCGATACTTACCAATGCTTGTCACTGCACTATCAAGAGATATGGCAAGAGCATTCTTAAAAGATCCAGTGCGCGCTGCCTTGCTATCCATCTTTTCTAAGACGCTATTCATAACATCAAACGCTGCATAAATACACGCCCCTTTTTCGGTTAGCTCTTGTTCGCTACACTCCCCCACGGGCTGCTCTTGCGAAGGGTACTGTTCGCTCGATAATCGATTCGGCTTCAACATGTGCTATTATCGTAGCAGAATATATGATAGGCGTCAAAGTTATGAGCCAGCACGCCTCACTTGGTGCACAGGCATAATCTCAATGAGAGAATATACAGTAAGCGTGCACCGTCGTGGTGTTATATCACCCGTCCGACTTCCTCAAGCGTTGTCTCGCCGCGCAGGGCAGCTAATACGCCAATCTGTTCGAGAGTGAGCATACCTTCGCGCTGGGCGGCTTTTTCGATGACGTCTGGGTGGACGTCGGTAAAGTCTCCGCGGATGAACTTCTGAATACCTGGGGTCACGATAAGCTGCTCCATAATCACCATGCGACCCTTGTAGCCAAACGGCGCATCATCGCTTGGTACTGGCCGCCAGAGCTTGAAGGTGTCGAGGTCGGGATGCTCCACCTCTTCAGGGATATCAGCCAGGACTCGCTTGACATAGCTCCGCGTGGCATCGTCTGGATCGTAGGCTTCCTTGGTTTCGTCCACGAGACGCCGCACCAAACGCTGCGCTACCACAAGGCGGATAGCGCTGGCAAAAATCGGGTTTACGCCAATCAGGTCGATCATTCGGCTAAAGGCCGCGCTACTGCTATTGGCGTGAAAGCTCGACATCACCAAGTGGCCAGTAATCGATGCTTGAATGGCAGTGCGCGCCGTATCGACATCGCGGATCTCACCTACCATCACCACATCTGGATCGAGACGAAGCACGCTGCGCAAACCCTCGCCAAAGCTTCCACCGGCGGTGGTGTTGATTGGGATCTGCGAGATGCCAGCCAGGCCATATTCGATTGGATCCTCTAGTGTAATAATCTTACGATCAGTCGTGTTGAGGGCATTGAGCATGCTGTAAAGCGTGGTAGATTTACCTGAGCCCGTTGGCCCAACCATCAGCACAAGGCCGCGCGGATGGCTGATGATTTCATCAATCTGCTGGCGCTGCTTGGGCGGGATACCCAGCAGGTCAAGATTGAGCAAGCTTTCATCGAAGTTAAAGAGACGCAGCACGGCATCTTGCCCATACATGGTTGGCACAGTCTCAACACGGATGTTGAGCAAATGCGTCGCATTGCCATGCGTCACGTCCTTTTGGATGTGGCCAGACTGCGGCTCCATCGAAGCACTCGACACACCAGCTCGGCTGGCAAGCTCACCCATGATCACGCGGTAGCGGCTGCGGCTAATCGTCGCTACCGGGTGGAGCGCACCATCGACACGGAGGCGAATTCGGATATCATGGCGTTCATTCTCGATGTGGATGTCGCTCGCACCGAGCATATCCGCCTGGTTGATCAAGAAGTCGAAAACCTCCTCGCTGCTCACTCGCCCAAGCGTCTGGCTCACCTCGGCAATTGTTTCGCTATCACCCGCTTTGGCAATCTTAATGTCGTCATAGACGATCTTCTTTGGCGGGTCGAAGCGGTTCATCAGTACGCGGTAGGCGCTGAGGCTAATCAGATAAAAATCGACAGGCAACCCCTGGTCTTGATAGGTACGCCGTGTCCGCTGAATGACCGACTGGGGCGTCTGCGTTGTAACGGCAAACTGATACGATTCCTGCTCATTACCATCGGTCAGCGGCAGCATATAGAGGTTGTGCATCTCCTCGATCGTCATTAGGTCGCGCGCTAGTGGCAGCGTCTCTTCGATAGGGCGCATATCGAGGTATTTGAGGCCAAGAATGCGCGAGCGTTGCTCGGTCGACGCCTCATCTTGCTGGCGACGACGTTGTTGGACTTCATCTTCATTCATCCTTCTTAGTGTAACAAAAAGCTCGTGGTAAATATAGGGGGCAAGTCCAAAGCACTTCAGGTATAATACAACTATGCCAGAGATTATTGTTATTGCGCACAACATTCGCTCAGCACACAATGTTGGGTCGATCTTTCGCACCTGCGAGGGGTTTGGCGTGCAGCGGCTCATCCTGAGTGGCTACACCCCCTACCCCGATCTTGCCCTTCAGCCAACTCCACCACACTGTGCCTACCAACCTGAAGAAACAGTGCGAGCCGACTCACGCCTGCCGCACATCCGCGAGAAAATCACCCAGCAGATCCACAAGACAGCACTTGGTGCCGAAGCTCTTGTGCCGTTCGACTATCAGCCAGAGCTCGATCTGGCGCAGTTTGCTGGCTATCGCATTGTTGCGCTCGAGCAAGCTCCTACTTCTGTTTCTCTCCAGCAATATCAGCCACCAAGCAAGCTCGTCCTTTTACTTGGCGAAGAAGTCCATGGTATCCCGGCTGAGACGCTTGCGCTCGTGGATGACATCATCGAGATTCCGATGTATGGACAGAAGGAATCATTTAACGTATCAGTCGCAACCGGTATTGCGCTCTATGCGCTCACAACCGCTGGATAGTTGCAATATCATATGTACCCATTTTGTTTGCGTTGTGGCAAATATCGGGTTATACTAGCAGGAGGTGGCACGACCAAGCCACCGCACACAACTTGCCTGTGCTTGAGCTTATTTCCGCTCGCCTTGCAAGTATCTGGCCTCGCGCCACCCTGGTCGTAGACGCAATTGTTCGAAGTTTCTTTGTAACACGCGCAATCTGCAGACTCCCAGGGTGGCGCGAGTCACCCCCTCGCGGGGACGGCATTATTTAACAACAACGCAGTCTCTACCAAGAATCTGGGCAAGCTCATCCTGCAATCGCTGCTGCGCGTCGACCCGGAATGGCAGGCGAATCGCTGATGTCTTGTCATCACCGAGCATCATAATAATATCGTGCTGGCCCGGGTTTTGTGTACACAGCTGCTTAAACTTCGTGAGAGCAGTCATATCGTCGGGGTTCTTGACCCGCACATAGACCGTTGGGAGTGTATCAAGCGGTCTGGGCGGCGGACTCTGTGTCGTTGACGGTGCCGTCGTGCCTGCCGACACTCGCGCCGAGCGCTGGGCAGCATTCTTCTGCGATGATGACCGGCGGCGCGGCGTAGCTGCTGGACCGGTTGGTGCAGACATCGTGCGACCAGTTGCTTGGTATTCGGCTAAGTCGGTATCAGTCACGACGGTGATTTCATTGGCAATTAGCTTTGCTTCATCACCAATGTTGCCATCGCGATCGCGCGCGCTCACCTTGCCACTGGCAGTGATTACCACATCTTGCTCCAGCTGGCCAGCAAGCTTCTCATACAGATTCGGGAAGATAATAATCTCACTCTCACCGGATTTATCCTCAACCCCCACAAAGGCCATCTTGCTACCCGACTTCGTCACAATCGTCCGCAAGCGCGTCACGAGACCACCGATCGTCACTGTCTGGCCGTCGATCTGCGGTGAGACAGTGCGCAGTGGCACGGTCTGCTCGGCAAAGAATGTGTCGTAATGGTCGAGCGGGTGAGCACTAATGTAGAGGCCAATCAGCTCGCGCTCCCACATCAGGCGCTCTTTGTCAGTGTGTTTGACGGGCGCTGGCTTAAGCTCAATCGACGGCATGACCTCTGTAGAACTATCAGCGAGACTACCGAAGAGATCGGTCTGGCCGCTCAACGCTTCCTTCTGCAGCTTGCTAGCAAAAGCAAGGACATTCTCAAGATTAAAGAGAAGATCAGAGCGATCACCCAGCGCATCAAAGCCACCCGACTTAATGAGCGATTCCCACACCCGCTTGTTGCACTTGCTCGTCGAAACACGCTTAGCAAAGTCCTCCACCGTCGCAAACTTCCCATCGCGGTCACGCATCTTGACGATCTCTTCCACTGCCCCCACGCCAACACCCTTCACTGCTGCCATACCAAAGCGAATCTGCTTCTTGCCTGGCACCACGGCAAATTCCTCGTACGATTCATTGACATCAGGGTTGAGTACCGTCAGGCCCATATGCTTACATTCGGTAATCTCAATCGCCAGCCGGTCGACGTCATCATGGTCACTTGTCATCAAGGCCGCCATAAAGGCATCGGGGTAGTGCGCCTTGAGATATGCCGTCCAGTAGGCAATCAGCCCATAGCACGCTGCGTGGCTTTTATTAAAGCAGTAGTTGGCAAATTCCTCCAGCTGCGTCCAAAATGTCTCAGCCATCTCGCGCGTCGCTCCACCGACCTTCACCGCTCCTTCGACAAACTCCGGCTTAACTTTCTTCATTAGGTCGATCTTTTTCTTACCAACGGCCTTGCGCAGGGTATCAGCCTGCCCACCGGTAAAGCCGCACCACTCCTTGGAGATCTGCATAAACTGCTCTTGATAGACCAAAATACCATAGGTGTTCTCAAGTGAGCTCTTCATCCCCGGGTGAAGGTAGGTGATCTCCTCCTCGCCGTGCTTACGCCGAATAAAACTATCGATAAACTGCATCGGCCCTGGCCGGTACAGCGCCACCATTGCGATGATATCCTCAAAGTGCGATGGCTTGAGAGCGCGCAAATAACGTTTCATCCCAGCCGACTCAAGCTGGAATACCCCTGTTGTGTCACCCCGCTGAAAGAGCTTGTAGGTTGCTTCGTCATCAAGTGGTAGCGTGGAGAGGTCGATCGTATCACCATAGACTTTGCGGATGATCCGCATTGCATTATTAATAATCGATAAGTTCGATAGGCCAAGGAAGTCCATCTTGAGCAGACCAAGATCCTCAACCTCACCCATTGGAAATTGCGTCGCCACGACGCCTTTCTGCGCCTGCTCAAGCGGGATATATTTGACAAGCTCGTCGGGCGCAATCACCACACCACACGCGTGCACTCCATGGCTGCGAATCGTTCCCTCTAGCTGGATAGCATAATCAAAGACCTGCTTGGCAGTTGGGTTCGTCTCATATTCGTGCTTAAGGTCAGGATCCTCTTTAGTGCTAACTGCCAGCGGAATGTGCCGCCCCTGGGCAGGTGGTGGTACCATCTTAGCCAGGCGGTCACTTTCAGCATACGGCACCTCCAACACACGTGCGACATCACGCACTGCGGCCCGAGCCGCCATCTTACCAAAGGTGACAATATTACTGACGTGGTCGTGACCATATTTATTTGCACAGTAGTCGATTACCTCATCGCGCCGCGTATCCTGGATGTCGACATCGATATCGGGCATGCTAATGCGATCGGGGTTAAGAAACCGCTCGAAGAGTAGACCATACTTGAGCGGGTCAAGATCGGTGATATTAAGCGCATACGCAATAATCGACCCCGCGGCACTGCCCCGGCCTGGCCCAAAGACAATCCCCTGGCTCTTGCCCCAGTTAATGAAGTCCTGCACGATGAGGAAATACCCCTCATACCCCATGCTTGCCATCACACCTAGCTCCATCTTGGCCCGCTCACGCACACTATCAGCCAAAGTGGGGATAATTTGCTCAGGGAGCTGATCAGCAGTATCTTCGGATGTTACACCATTGTAACGCTGAGCTAAGCCGCGATACACTAGCTTGTGCAGGTAGCTATGTTCGCTCGTCTCGCCCTCAGGCAATGGGTACTTTGGGATGAGGATTTTACCCAGCTCAATGTCGACATTACAGCGGTCAGCAATCTGCTTGGTGTTGGTAATAGCCTCGGGTAGCTCTCTTCCCCAGCGAGCAATGATATCGCGCGGGTCAGTCAGGTGGAGTTCAAAGTCTTTCAGGCTCATCCGCTTTTCGTCACTCAAGAATGAGCCCGTCCCCACACAGAGCAATATCTCATGCGCGTCTTGAAAGTCGTGCGTCAGATAGTGACCATCGCACGTCACAACCAGAGGGATGTCCAGCTCCTCAGCCATGCGGCGCAGGCCCTCGTTAATCTTCGCTTGCACATCCCAGTGTGTATTAGACTCGGGGTGGCCATGGTCTTGCAATTCCAGATAGTAGCGGTCGCCAAAGACACGCTTATACCACTGAGCGATCTCGACTGCCTTGGCGTAGTCGTCATAACGCAGCGCCTCACCAATCTCACCACTTGCACAGCCGCTTAGGACAATCAGCCCTTCGTTGAACTCCTCTAGGAGGTCATGGTCGATCCGTGGCTTATAGTACATCCCCTCTAGGTTTGCCTTCGTACTCAGTCGCATCAGGTTATGGTACCCCTGATTATTCATCGCAATGATAGTCAGGTGGTAGCGCATTTTATCTTTAGCGGGATCACGGTCGAAGCGCGAGCGAGCGGCAACGTACGCTTCAATGCCAAGGATCGGCTTGATGCCCGCCGCCTTCGCCGTCTTGTAATAGTCAAGCACCCCACTCATTGTCCCGTGATCGGTAATGGCTGCTGCTGTCATGCCATACTCTTTGACAGTACTGACAAGGTCACCAATCTTCGTTAAGCCATCAAGCAGTGAGTGATGAGTATGGTTGTGTAGGTGAACAAAATCCGATGGCTGCAAAGCTGATAATGAGTGAGAGGTCATACTTATCTAGTATAGCAAATGAGTAGGTGGTGACGCCAACGCCGGGATGCTTGTGATTGATAAGAGCTGAGGTGTCAGAGCTATTTGCTTTGTCGGCACTAACCGCCCCTATTGTCCTATCGGGAGAAACGTGACGGCCAGTCACGCTGAATGGGTCATCTTACCTCTGCACGACACATCAATGCCGCGTGCTCATCACCTTGATAATGCTATCGATAAAGTCCGCCAGGCTTGGCACCAAGAGGCCGATGGCATTGAGTAACCAGACAAACAGCGCTACAAGAATCGTTCCGCCAAGCACACTCCCTAGGCCAAAAAATATCCCGCGGATGAAGTTCATTTTGTAGACTTCTGCGCGGCTACGATGAAAATCGTAAAATAAATCCTCGAGGATAGCCTTGCGTGCATCGGTCTCGTTGGCTTGCTTAACCTGCCGTGCAAGCCCAGTAACTAGCCCAGGGTGGTCACGCTGCTCACGAGTCGCCGACTCATCCGATGAATGCTGCGGTGGGGATGATTGCTTTGTCATAATAATGATAATTGCGAAGATGCGGCGAGCATTCTGCCTATAAGGAGAATACTCACCACATCCTTTGTCGCCTACTGGCTACTTCTTGTCCTTTGCAAACTCATCGCGAGCACTGCGCAGAGCGCGGCCACTGCGGTCATGCAGGTCACGAGCGGCATCACGTGCATCGTAGTATGCCTTCTCACCCTTAGCACGCAATTCGTCACCCTTTGCGGTTGCGTCTTGCTTGAGCTCACGTGCCTTTTTCTTGAGGTCAGCTCGCGTCTCTTTGCCTGACTTTGGCGCTGTTAAGAGCCCAGCCACCACGCCAGCGGCAGCACCGATTGCTGCACCAAGCACAAATTTACCTTTCGACATATATCCCTCCTTTATCGATTATGTTTGGTGGTAAACAATTTTTTGATCGAAGACACAGCGGTCTTGGCCAGCCAAAACGGTGAGGTAGCCCGGGCAATATTATCAGTCGTTGCCTCAAGGTTTGCTGCTACGCGTTCAGCCGACTCGACCACAGCACTAATCCGCTGCGTAATGCGAATCAATATGATCGTCAAGACGATCGCAAGCACCAGCAGTAGCGCTAGCAATACCGATAACATGATAACTAATATCTGGGCCCACTCCATGCGGTATCTCCTTTATGTTAGTAGCATATGATCTATGCCTGGGTATCAGTATAGTGAGTCCGTAGGTATTTTGCAAACTCTGGGCCAAGCACTGGGTCTTTGAGGCCAAAATCCACGACGGTCTTGAGATACTCGAGCTTATCGCCGGTGTCATAATATGTACCGTTGGTAATCTCCACACCAAAGAACGCGTGGTCGTCATCAATCATCCGCTGCATAATAGGCTGGACGGTAAACTCGCCATGCCCATCAAAATGCTCCTTGGCATGCTCAAGATAGCTAAAGAATTCGCCAGGCAAAATATAGCTACTGACACTAGCGAGGTCAGATGGCGCATTAGCCTTACCCGGCTTTTCAACGATGTTGCTCATCTTAATAACACCGTCCGATAGCTGCTGGCCAGCCACAACGCCATAGCGATCAAACTCAGCATCATCGACGATCTTTTTGCACGATAGTACTGCACCATCGAGCTCTTGCGATGCAGCGATCATCTGCTGGAAGCGGCTTGGGCTGGCAGCAATGAAGTCATCGGCAAAGGTATAGATGACGGGCTCGTCGCGGTTGATGAGATGCGCTGCACAGGCTAGTGGCGTCGCGTTGCCGTATGGACCCTTTTGGCGGATGTAGATAAAGTTTGCCATCTCCGAGAGCTGCTTGACGGTATCGATCAATGGCTGTTTCTTCGGCCCGCCAGCTCGGAGGTTAGCTAGCAGATCCTCATTTGGCACATCAAAGTGGTCTTCAATTGCCCGCTTGTTGGCACTCCCCACGATGATAATGTCGCGGATCCCCGCCTGGACGAGCTCCTCCACCACATATTGGATGATCGGCTTATCGATCAGCGGCATCATCTCCTTAGGCATCGCCTTGGTCTGAGGCAAGAACCGCGTACCAAAACCCGCGGCGGCGATGATTGCTTTTGTTGGTCGTTTCATTATGATTCTCCTTGTATATCCTTTAGTTGCTCACTTCAGTCTCTCACGAATCAGTTTCTGCGCCAGAGCTGGATTGGCTTTGCCGCGAGATCGCTTCATGACTTGCCCGACGAGGTAGCCAATTGCCTTATCCTTGCCGGCCTTGATATCGGCAATGGACGCCGAACTGGCTGGGTCATTCATCACCTCATCGACGATCGCGCCAATCGCCCCCTCATCTGACACCTGGAGCAAGTTCTTTGCCTCAGCAATCGCCTCAGGCATCTTGCCAGTATATTGCTCGTCAAAGAGGTCGAGAAAGAGCTCCTTTGCACCAGTCGAGCTGACTTTGTTGTCCTCCACCAACTGTGAGAGCAGCAAGAGTCGCCGCGGCCCAACAAAACCCGATTCAACCTTACTCATATCCATCAACTCTTCTGGCGTGGAAGCAAACCAGTTGAAGATCCGCTTGACAAGCCGCTCATACACCGACTCATCAACGCCAAGGCTTTGCAAAATTGACGAAGCATTATGCTCTAGTGGGTAGATATCACTCAGCAAAATAGCCAGTGGCTGATGACTTAGCACAGTATTAACCACCGAGTTATCCAGCGCAAGGCTCTGCCACTGCGCACGGTATTCACCTGGCATCGTCGGTACGTCCTGCTGGACACGAGCAATCTCTTCGTCCGTTAAGACAATCGGTGGAATGTCTGGGTCGGGCATGTAGCGATAGTCCTGTGCATCTTCTTTGCTGCGCTGGCTCGTGGTGATGCCTTTATCGTCACTCCAGCCGCGGGTTTCTTGCACGACACGCTCACCGCGCTCGAGCAGATCCGCCTGACGGGCATATTCATACTCCACTGCCTTTTCTACACTGCGAAAGCTATTGAGATTCTTCACTTCAGCACGCGTCCCAAGCTGATCTGAACTCTTTGGCGCGATCGAGATATTAACGTCAAAGCGCATATTACCATGGTAAAGATCGCCGTGTGTGACGCCAGCATAGGTCATGAGCTTGTGAAGCTCTGCTGCGTAGGCACGAGCCTCGGCTGCCGAGTGAATATCAGGCTGCGAGACGATCTCGATCAGTGGTGTACCCGCTCGGTTGAGGTCTACCAATGAGTAACCATCGTGGTGTGTTAGCTTGCCAGCATCTTCCTCCATGTGAGCATGGTCGATTCGAACACGCGTGGTGCTGCCATCATCAAGCGGCACATCCACATAGCCCGCCAAGATAATCGGCTGATACATCTGGCTCGTCTGGTAGCCTTTCGGCAGATCTGGATAGAAATAATGCTTACGATCGAAACGCGAAACACGAGCGATAGGCGCGTTGAGTGCCTTGCCAGCCCGAATCGCAAGATCAACCGCGTGGCGGTTCAGGACTGGTAGCATGCCAGGCAGACCGAAGTCGATCGGGTGGACTTTGCTATTAGGCTCGGCATCGCGGGCGTCATTGTCTGCTGGACTAAAGAGTTTCGTGTCTGTCGCCAGCTGTACGTGGCATTCGATACCAATCGTCACTTCATATTTTTGCAAAACATCGTGAGAAACTGCCATAATTATATCGCTCCCAAATCCTTTAACCCCTGTTTATACGCGGCTAATGCCCGCAAGGCAATCTCGCGCGAGAGCCGCACATTAGCCTCGTGAGCCAGCTTGTTGCGCACCTTGTGAGCACCCCATACGTGGTTGCTATTGCTCCATTGTTCGCGGGCCGACTTCATGCGCTCGCCCATCGTGTCGCCAGCAAAGCCACGTTCACGGAGAGCAAGATCGAGCAACTTATCTGCCTCGAAGATAGCTAGCTGATACGTGCCAATATTGGATTTATCGAGGCTATTCTCAATGGCAAGCCAGCGTGCTTGGTATTTCTCGACATTGAGCACCTTGCCACCCTGGCGCGTCAGGGCAACAACGACAACCAAGATCGCAGCAATGATAATAATACCCACCAAAAGGATCGTGACACTGCCAGACATTAGGCGCTCCTTTCTGTAGCTGCTTGGGTTGCCACAGCAAGCAGCGATGCATCACTCTGCATGGGGCCAATCAACTGCGCACCGATTGGCAAGCCCGCCTGGCTCACTCCAGCTGGCACATTCAATGCAGGTAAGCCTGCCAGACTGGCTGGCACTGTCATGATATCCGCAAGATACATCTTAAGCGGGTCGTCGCTGTTTTCACCAAGACCAAAGGCAGGAGTTGGTGCTGTCGGCAAAAGAAGCATGTCGTATTGCTCAAACAGGGCGTTAAATTCGTTGATGAGCAATGTCCGCGCCTTTTGCGCCTGGAGATAGTACGCATCGAAGTACCCACTACTCAGCACGTAGCTCCCAATCATAATGCGCCGTTTGTTCTCTGGCATAAAGCCTTCGTCGCGGCTCCGGCCATAGAGCTCGGCCAGTGTCTTGACCCCCTCAGCCCGGTAACCATAGCGCACGCCATCGTAGCGTGCCAAGTTACTTGAAATCTCGGCCGGCACAACAATGTAGTAGATAGCAAGGGCATGCTGAAGCATCGGCATACTGACCGTCTCGACCGTATGCCCGCGCGATCGCAGCGTATCGGCATACTGGCTGACCGCCTGACGCACCTCAGCATCAACGCCATCACCCATTGCTTCGCTGATGATACCGATTTTCAGCTGTTGCGGCGTCTCTGTCGCAGGCGCGAAGAAGTCGGGCAGCGTCGTCATATCCTTCGGGTCTTGGCCAGCCATGACGTTCATCACCACAGCAATATCCTCGGCACTGCGCGCAAAGCAGCCCATCGTATCAGTGCTCGAGGCCATTGCCACGACACCATAGCGACTCGCTGTGCCATAGGTTGGTTTGATACCATATACGCCATTAAAACTGGCGGGTTGGCGAATCGAGCCTCCCGTATCTGTTCCTAAGGCAAATGGCACAATGTCGAGCGCCGTCGCCACAGCCGAGCCACCACTGCTGCCACCAGCGACTTTCGTTTTGTCCACAGCGTTGCGCGTGGCGCCAAAGTATGAGTTCTCTGTGCTCCCACCATGTGCAAAGGCATCGAGGTTGCTCTTGCCAATGCAGATCGCCCCAGCTGCTTCAAGCTTATCTACCACTGTTGCCTGAAGAGGCGTATCAAAGTTCTCAAGCATCTTGCTGGCTGCCGTACTTGGTGCACCATACGCAAGATAATTATCCTTAACGACGAACGGCACGCCAGCTAGCACTCCAACGTCCTCACCCCGAGCCAACGCCTCATCAATTTCTTGTGCTCGCTGCAATGCCCGCTCTTCTGTCAGGCTCAGCAGGGCGTGGTACTCCTTAGCATCACGCGCCCGCTGCAAAGCCGCTTGCACCTGGGCAGTAGCCGATGTCTTGCCTTGTTTGATCTGAGCAACTCTCTCTGTAATATTCATATCACAACACCTTCGGTACTTTTACACACTTATCTGCCTGCTCGGCGGCTAGCCCCAATAGCTGCTCGCGCGATACGTCGCTGGCATCTACTACGTCGGGCCGCCACACATTAGTCAGGCCAGTTACTTGGTAGGTTGGCTCGACACCAGTCGTGTCGAGGGTGGATAACTGCTCGATGTAGTGCAGGATATCCTCGAGGTTTTGGCGCAGCGCGGCGACGTCGGCTGAATCACCAAAACTAATCGAACTTAATTGTGCAAGGTGCTGCACATCTTCAGTGGTAATACTACTCATTATGGATATATTGTACCACATTCGGTGCGTGGAATCGCTATATATCAGTGAGCAACGAGTCATGCGTCAGTAAGAAGTATGGGTGCACAGGGTACAATGCTAATATTAAGCTACTTCCAACTTATCACTCTTAGCCCGATTGCAGCGCCAGCAGAGCGCTTGCAAATTGTGCTCGGCCGTAATACCACCCTTCGACACCGGCACAATATGGTCAACTTCGAGCAAGAGGTGTTTCTCATCCCGGCGCGAGACATGGCACTTCTGGCATTCGTAGTTGTCTCTGCGCAAGATAAACCGTCTGAGCTTTGGCGTCATGAGCTAACGCTGAAACCGCGCAGATTTGCGATATGCTATCTGCTGACTGAGATATTCTGCCAATTTTTGGAGCTTTTTCTCTGTAAGAGTGATATCGAACGAGTAGTTATTGCGCTTGGCGGGCGAACTGTACTTAAATGAATATACGAGGAAATAATTCTTTTCAAACTTAGGTAATGTATTCGACCCAAGCCGCTTCATCGTCATTTTCTTGAAAATATAGGCTCCAACGTACATTTTGGCATCAATGAAGTCCATAATCTCGTTGTATTCGCTCCGCAGTATTTCCTCAGTCTTTTTAATTGTGTCGTATTTCTGGAGGATTTGCTCGAGTATTTGCACTGTCTCCTCGTTTATTGTGCGCTGCGCAAAAAAATATTTGACGATATAGCGGTATGGGTCAAGCTGCGCATTTTTATATACCGTAAGTGTGCTATTTTTCACATGCGCATGCGAAAGCCTCGACTGCTGCTGACGAATAAAACGCTTGGTTTCGGGTAAAAAGGCGTCGAAGTCGTTATATTCTTGTATTTGCTTGGCAAGCCTCTGCTTGACACTTTGAAACTCGACTGTTTTGTAATAACCGCGCGTCCTCCAAAACACGATGCAATAACAAACGATAAAGAATATCACTGGCAGGCAGAGCAGTATAACGTTGCAGATAGCAAGTCCAATAAGGATTGACCACCGGATAAACTTCGGTCGACGATCGATCGTCGCCAAGAAATATATCACATACTCTGGCAGGGCGTGAGTATCACGTATAGGCATACTACATCATATTATACACTCTGTGCGTGTGCCAATCATGGGTTTACTCAGCTACTGTTCTACAACTTACTCTTCACTTCGGCGATCAGATCTCGCAATTCGGCTGCTCGCTCAAACTCGAGATTGGCACTAGCGAGATTCATTTGGCCAGTCAGGTCTTTGATGAGGCTCTTGTATTCGTCCTTGGGGATTTTACGCAGGTCAAGTTTGGGCGCGTCATCTTCTTTTTGCGGGATGATGGAGCGCAGACCTTCGTCGATCGCTTTATTAATGCCACGCGGTGTAATGCCATGTTCGCGATTGTATGCCTGCTGAATTTCGCGTCGGCGTTTGGTTTCGTCAATCGCTCGGCGCATACTATCGGTGATACTATCGCCATACATAATGACCCTACCCTCAACGTGGCGAGCTGCTCGGCCAATTGTCTGGATAAGGCTGCGCTCGCTACGGAGGAAGCCTTCTTTGTCGGCATCCATAATCGCCACCAAGCTGACCTCTGGCAAATCGATCCCCTCACGCAAGAGATTGATCCCCACCAGGACATCATACAGGCCCATGCGCAGGTCGCGTAGAATGTCGCCGCGCTCGAGCGTGTCGATCTCATTGTGAATATAGGCTGTCTTGATGCCGAGGTCCGTCAGATAGGTAGAGAGATCCTCAGCCATCCGCTTGGTGAGCGTTGTCACGAGCACGCGCTGCTGCTGGCTGGTGCGCTCGCGAATTTCTGCAATGAGGTCGTCTACCTGCCCTTCAGTTGGACGAACTATAATTTCTGGGTCGAGCAAACCAGTAGGACGAATCACCTGCTGAGCGGGTGCGGGACTGCGCTCTAACTCATAATCGCCAGGGGTAGCAGAGACGTAAATCACTTGGTTGATGTGCTTATCAAATTCATCAAAGCGCAGTGGGCGATTGTCTAGTGCGCTTGGCAGGCGAAAGCCATGCTCCACTAGCACTTCTTTGCGAGCGCGGTCACCATTATACATCGCGCGCACCTGGGGGACGGTTACATGACTCTCGTCGATCAGCATCAAGAAATCGTCAGGAAAGTAATCGAGCAAGGTAGCTGGCTGCTCACCCGCTTCGCGGTTGGTGAGGTAGCGACTATAGTTCTCGATCCCCTTCACGAAGCCAGTCTGCTCGAGCATTTCCAGATCGTACTTGGTGCGCTGACTCAAGCGCTGCGCCTCAAGCAGTTTTCCGTGCGCCTCAAACCACTGCTCACGATCCTCATACTCCTGTCGAATCCGGTCAATCGCCTGCTTAATTTTCTCCTTAGGCGTTGCATAGTGACTACTCGGAAAGATAGTAAACTCCGCTGGCTCATCGAGGATCTCGCCAGTGAGCGGGTTGATATGCGTAATTCGATCCACCTCATCACCAAAAAATTCCACCCGATAGGCCGTCTCTTGCCCTGCCGGAAAGACATCGACCACATCGCCCTTGACGCGAAAGGCACCGCGTGCAAAATCGATATCATTGCGATGGTATTGGATATCCATCAGCTGGCGCAAAAATTTATCCTGAACTCGCCGCTCACCCTGACGCACTGTGACGGATAGCTCATAATAATCAGCTGGCGAACCCAGGCCATAGATACAGCTCACACTAGCAATGATAATCACATCGCGGCGCGTTAGTAATGCATCAGTCGCTGCATGGCGGAGGCGGTCGATTTCCTCATTAATGGCCGAATCCTTCTCGATGTATGTATCACTGCTGGCAATGTATGCTTCTGGCTGATAATAATCAAAATAACTGACGAAGTAGTGTACTTCATTGTCTGGAAAGAACTGTTTGAACTCACTAAAGAGCTGCGCCGCAAGCGTCTTGTTGTGCGCCAAAACAAGCGTCGGCACACCACGCTGAGCGATAATATTTGCCATCGTAAAGGTTTTACCGCTACCCGTTGCACCAAGCAGTGTCTGCTCGCGCTGGCTCGCCTCCAGGCCACCAAGTAGCTGGGCGATCGCCTGTGGCTGATCACCGGTCGGTTGATAGGAAGAACGAAGCTGAAATGGTATGTGCGTCACACTCTTTAGTGTAGCATAGCAGACTAACTAAATCACACTCTGGCGATTCATCTCGGCAAGGAGTTTGTTGTACGTTGCTTGTGGATCTTTGGCATGGTTGATCGCCCCACCAACACTAATCACGTCAGCCCCACCCTGGGCAATATGGAAAACATTATCTACCGTCACGCCGCCATCCCAGCCAATCTCGACCCGAGGGTGGATAGCTCGCACCAGCCGAATCTTCTCAATTTGCATCATCCGCGCTTTGCCACCAAACTCACCCAGCTTACCACTAACGATCGATACATAGTCGGCCGTTTCGATATACGACGCCACCGTCTCCGGCACTGTGGTACGCTGCAGGGCCACCCCAGCATGAATACCAGCTTGCTTGACCTGCTGCAGGACAGGAATTAAATCCTCTTTGACTTCGGCATGAAAAATAATAGTACTGGGCCGCAGCTTAATCAGCTTCTCAACGTACACGCTGGGGCGCGCCACCATAGCGTGGATATCGACCGTCCACGATTGAGGCCACCACAGTTGGCCGATCCCCACCGTCTGGCGGGGCGCAAACACGCCATCAGAAATATCAATATGAACCCGCTTGGCAAACGGCATAAAATGCTCCACCGCAGCCTTGTATTCATCAGTTTTTGTACTCAAGATAATTGGTGCTATGACAGCCATGCCAGACATTATACGGCGTCTGACGTATGTTGTAAAGACGGCGACGGAGTTCTTTCATGTTTGCGAGAGCTAAGGAGGGAGTGTTAGGCTCACATGCGCGAAGAGTAGGTATTTGACACTTCCTTAACATCATTTAAGAAAGCGTCATCAAACTTTTCCAAACTTTTCGTTGCATCAACTAACGACTCTAACTCATCCAATTCTTGCTGAGATAGTGCACTGCGTTTTTCTGCTAAATAATCGGTCAATCTTGCACAAATATATTCGACAGCCACAGCCCATTCACCTGCATCATTATATAGCGTCACTTCTGCTCGGTCAGCTCTTGTTAGGTAAGGGTTTTTATTAGCATAGTCTCGTATCAATTGGGTTAAGCGCATAACTACATTATATCATATTTTCAAATATTTGCTGGGCAGCTCCCTGCCTGTGGTCGCGCCATGCCAGTAGTGGCGTAGTAGCGAATGTCGGTGAGATGGCGGTCGGTGGCTTGAACACAGAATTTGGTAGCATCGGCGCTCAGCGTGACCTGTACAGCTGTATCGCTTGGTGGACGGTAGCCGACTTGCTCGAGGTTGGTGCTATAGCTTGCACCGCTGGCGCTAGCATTGGCGTGGTGCGTCTTGATCGCCTCAAGTGCACTGGTAGCTGCCGCACGCGTTGCCACATCGACCGAGCGCCGCCGATAGCCCGAATACGCCGTCATAGACAGCGTCACGAGTAAGCCCAGGATCGCAATGACAATCATCAGCTCCATGAGCGTAAAGCCCTTCTGGCTCCGCTGCATCCACCATACTGCCCTGCTTTGCCTCATTATATTTCTCCCTCCATTAGCATAAGCATATTTAAACATCACTATAGCAGGTGGAATGGTCAAGGGCAATAGCACTTTTCTTCTTGGCAGTATATACTAGGTTTATGGTGACCAAACAAGACGTCCTGACAAAAGCCCGCGGCCTCTATAGCGAAGATCAGCTGTATGAAATTGACCATGCGATCGACTTTGCCACCCAAGCCCACCATGGGCAAAAGCGCAAAAGCGGCGAACCCTACATTACCCATCCGCTAAGTGTTGCAATTATCTTGATCGACTGGGGGATGGACAGCGACACCATCATCGCAGGTATTCTCCATGATACCGTTGAGGATACCGAGACGTCACTAGACGACATTGAGTCGCTTTTTGGACATGATGTATCCTTCCTCGTTGATGGCGTGACGAAGGTGAGTCAAGCCCGGGCTGGTATGCGTGACCTCGACCACTATCTCCCTCAGACAAAAGACAATCTGACTAAGCTGCTTATTGCTGTGGGACAGGACGTGCGCGTCATCATCATCAAGCTGGCCGACCGGCTACACAATATGCAGACGTTGCAATTCAAGTCGCCCGAAAAACAGCAAAAGATCGCCCGAGAAACGCTCGAGGTCTTCGCTCCCATGGCCGACCAACTAGGTATGGGGCGCGTACGGATGGAGCTAGAGGAGCTTGCTTTTAGCTACCTTGATCCCAAAGAATACAAGCGGCTTGAGAAGGTCATGAAGCAGCGCCTAGGCAAAAGCACTCGCAAGCTTGGCGTCGTCCGCCTTGAGGTCGAGCGGGCACTCAAGGATGAGAAGCTTGAGTTTGAGATTAATGGGCGAGTCAAGAGCCTCTACAGCCTGCATCGCAAGCTGCAAAAGCGCGGTAGTATTGATAACATCTACGATCTCATGGCGCTACGCATCATTGTCCGCACTAAGGAAGAGTGCTACTTAGTGCTGGGCATTCTCCACTCGCTCTATCAACCGATGATCGCTCGCATCAAAGATTATATTTCCATCCCCAAGCCAAACGGCTACCAAAGCCTCCATACGACGGTCATCACGCCCAATAAGCAGATTGTCGAGTTCCAGATCCGCACCCGCGATATGCATGAATACGCCGAGCGCGGCCTTGCCGCCAGCTTCCACTACCAACAACAAAAAGACAGCAAGGAGTACCTCAAGGGTGACTCCAGACGCGGCGTGTCGAACCTGCCGGCTCAGCTGCAGTGGATTACGCAATTGCAAGAGATCGCTGCTCGTCTACGCGCTGGCGAGGATATTCCCCGCGAGCAACTGTCAATTGACCTCTTTGGCCACCGCATCTTCGTTTTTTCTCCCAAAGGCGATATCTACAACCTCCCCGAGGGGGCTTTACCACTCGATTTTGCCTATGCCATCCACTCTGACATTGCCAAGCACGCCTACGGCTTTCGGATCAATGGCAAAATGGAGTCATTCGAGCGGCCACTTGAGAATGGTGATGTCATCGAAGTCCTTACCCGCAAACTCTCCTACCCCAAGCCGGGCTGGGCGCAGCTTGTTACCACCAGCCACGCGCGCGATAAGCTCCGCCTCCAGCTCAACAAAATCCGCGTTCAAGCCGTTAATGGTGCAATTAGCCTGACGGATAAAATTATGCCAATTAGTAAGCCTGAGGCTGCTTCGAAGAAGTCAAAAAATAAATAACTATCATAAATACAAAATACCCCAGTGGGGTATTTTGTATTTGCTTAAGCATGCTATCTAGCGTTCATTCCAACGCGCAATAGATTCATGAATAATCTGCTTGGCACGCGCGGCATCACCGAAGCCCTTCACGACAGTAGTGCCAGGCTTCTTGAGGTCTTTGTAGTGATTAAAATGGTGTTCGATTTGCTTGAGTGTTGCAGCAGGGAGATCTTCGAGCGAGTTGATTGCATCACCTGTGTTGCGGTCATCTGCTGGTACGACGATCACCTTATCATCCACCTCGTCATCGTCTACAAACTCTAGCACGCCAATCACCTTGCCTTCTAGAACGACGCCAGTTGTCAGTGGCTGGTCGGTGATGATGAGCGCATCGAGCTCATCGCCATCTTCATCTAGGGTTTGTGGAATGAAGCCATAGTTGGTTGGCTTGGCAAAGATTGCTGGCTCGACCCGGTCGAGCTTCATCACTGCGAGGTTGCGATCCCATTCAATTTTATGGTAGCTCCCCTGCGGAATCTCCACCACTACATTGACGATGCCAGCGTCAACATCGCCGGGCGTCAGTACTTTATTAAAATCTGCCATTTATATTAGCTCCTTTCTGTTGCTATCTGTTTTATTTTAGCAAAATCTGCTCGGTAATAGCAAAAGAAGATGTGCTGGCAGTGCAACCTCACTCTGCAGACACATTATTCTCACCACCAACCCATTTGATGGTATAATACTGCTAGCATGTTAATCATTGGTCATCGCGGTGCGGCTGGACTCGCACCAGAGAACACTATCGACGCTATGGCAGCGGGTGTCGCGGCGGGCGTAGATATGCTTGAGCTAGATGTGCGATTGACGCGCGATGGTATTCCTGTGATTGCACATGATAATCGCCTGCTCCGTACCCACCACCGAAATGAATCAATTAGCCATCTGACGTACACCGAGTTGCAGACCCTCACCAGTGAGCAGCCTATTCCATCGCTCCTCGCAGTGCTAGACCGTTTTTTTGGCGTTGTGTTACTCAATATTGAGCTCAAAGGGCACGGTAGCGCCGAGCCAACGTATCAGCTCCTCACTCGCTACGTCACATCGCCAGATGATTGGGATAATGTACTACTCTCGTCATTCTCCGTACGCGAGCTTCGGCAATTTCGGCAGCTTGCGCCTCAGGCCAATCTCGCTCTACTTCACCGCAATAATCCCTTTGCATTCTTGGCCTACCAGCGAAAGCTCGACTTCACCGCAGTAGGGTTTCATCGCTTGTATGCACATCCATTGGCGATAGAGATTGCACGCCGGTCGAATCTCTTTACCTACGTCTATACAGTTAATCGCCCAGGTGCCCTGCAGCAGCTTGCCGAGCGCGGCATCGACGGTATCGTTACCAACTATCCAGATAAGTTTCTTGCTAAGCTACAGCGCTTTAGTTAATAATATATGAAGTTATCTGATAAAACACAGTACGCCTGTCGTGCGAGATTAGGAATACTGTCTAAATCCAACTAACGTCTCATTTGGGTGATGATAGGCCTCTCCGTTCCTTTCTGTGGACGAATACTACTACTATCCACTTTGATACAAAGGAACAATAATTGGGTAAGCGCTTAGAGGCTTTAATAGAAAAAGGCGACCAAAAAGAGCAGACGGTAGCCCTTCAATGCAGTTGACAAGATTATACAGAAGTCAAAATATTGCTGCTCTATTCAATAAGAGCACTCTATATGATCAAATACCTCTCTAGGCGTATCGACTCGTCTTCACACTAGTAAAAATCAGCCATGACGACTGATTTTTTACTTTGTTAGATAGAAGGGGGGTAACACCGAAGAGCTAAGTTTTGAGATTTAGGCTCTTAGCCACCCCACACTAGCACTATCTATTCTATGCTTTGTGCTGCTGAATATACTCACGGATACTCAAAGCAGCCGTCGCGCCTTCGCCCACCGCTGTAGCAATCTGCATCGTTGCGCCACTACGTACATCACCACTGGCAAAGACACCAGGCATTGTCGTCTCAAGATGTTCATTGGTGATAATCAACCCCCGCTCATCGAGCTGGACGGGCGTACCCTGCAAAAAGCCCGTGTTTGGCTTAAGACCAACAAAGACAAACACCCCATCACAGGCGAAGGTAGTTGGCTGGCCATTACTGATAGCTGCAACACCAGTCACTTTGCCGTCCTCTGCTATAATTTCGGTCGATTCGGTATGAAGATGAACGCTAATTTGTCCTCGCTCGATAAAGGGCTGCAGGTCGGTCTGGAGGATCTCACTCGCTTTGATTGTGCTCCGCACCAGGAGGTCAATATGCTCTGTAAAGCGAGTCAAGAACATCGCCTCTTGCAAGCCAGAGTTGCCGCCACCGATCACCACCAATCGCTTGCCTTTATAAAACGCACCGTCGCAGGTGGCACAGTAGTGTACGCCGCGACCATACAATGCATCTTCGCCAGGGATACCAAGCTTGTTATATGCACTACCAGTGGCAATCAACACCGCATGGGCACGCACATCCTGCCCATCAACTGTCACAATCGTATCATTGCCATCTTTGCGGAGGCTCGACACCTCACCCAGCTCAATCTGCGCCCCAAAGCGCTCTGCCTGGCGCTGGAGCTGCTCGGCGAGGTCGAGGCCTGCTACGCCGTCAGCAAAACCTGGGTAGTTATCGATTTTATCGGTAATCGCTGCGAGGCCACCAATCACTGCTTTTTCATACAATACCGTCTGCAGGTTCTCACGCGTCGTATATACCGCGGCAGCCAGAGCGCTTGGCCCCGCGCCAATCATGACAACGTCGTAGACTGGTGTCTGGGTTGGTTTATTGTTATTGGTAGTGTTGTCCATAGTTGCCCCCTCCTTGGCCTTCTTGGTATGCCTTCAATAGTTCTGAAGTATCGATCGTAGCTGGCTTTGGCACTGCCATCACGACAAACTTCAGTGGTGTATTGGCAGGAATGTCATTGCCTTGGCCTTTCTCACCGTATGCTTTGTCGGAAGGGATGGTTAGCTCACGCACTCCACCAAGGCGCATCCCCTTGATGCCTTCTTTCCAACCAGTAATAACACCCGCACTCTTGAGCCCACTCTCAACGGCAAATGGTGCATCAAGCTTACCGTCTTTGATAGATTGGTCAAATACCTTGCCTTTTGGGTTCCAGCCAATGTAGTAGGCCGCAAATGCCGTATTGTCCTTGATCTCCTCACCATCGCCAACCACCAGATCTTCGCTAGAGAGCTCCTTCACGCTATCCCGATCAAACTCACCAACTCGGCTCGTATATTGGCTAAAGGTCGGGTAATATTTGTTTGACAGCTCTTGGGCTTGAGCAGCTGTCTTAGCTTGGTAGTCCTTCATGAGTTTCTGGTATTTTTCCTGCGCCTTTTGCGCTTTGGCTTGGTCATTCTTGTAGTTCTCCGAAGCGAGAAACGTCGCCGCAAATGACCCTAGTATCCCGACAACCGTCGCGACCAAAATAACAATAATAATCCAGCGTTGTGTCTTGGTTGTTGCCATAACTCCTCTTATTTCATCGACTAATCTATCTTGCCCAGTATAGCACACTTGCCAGTATGACTGCTAGATAACAGAGGTCACATCGATAAATGCTGGTTCGTTTGCGCTGCAGTTATTTTGCCAGCACTATTACTCACCATCACCTTGCGCTGCGCAGAAACACCACGCGAACAACCATCGGCCAACACGCCTCTTGCAATGACGATTTTTCTCAGTATACTAAAAAGCGATGAACCGTCTCCACACCTTATTTTCACCTCTGCTTGCCCGCCTGGCTATTGGCGGTACGACCGCGCTGCAATCAGCACCAGTCGAGAAACTTGATGGTGCCCTCACACCCAATATGCGTGCTCTGCGCCTAGCAATGAGCATTGCTGACCAGCTTATTTCAATGGGGACACCAGCCCAAAATGTCGTTCATATGGCGCTCAGTATTACGGACACCTACTGTACCCGCAAAGTACATATCGACGTTATTTCGTCGCAGCTTATTTTATCGCAAGATCGAGGTAACGATTACGAACCACTGACGCTTCTGCGCACCATCCCACCACGCGAGATCAACTACCAACATATGCAATGCCTCCAGACCCTGGCCGCTACTATTGCCGAGGGAGCGCTCACTCTCGATGCTGCCGAGCGCGAGCTCGATGCTATCCTTGCCAAGCCACGACGCTATCCACCCTGGGTAATTTATCTGGCAGGCGGCGGACTCAGTGCTGGCTCGGCCTTGCTCTATACAGCGTCGCTACCAGTGATTTTTGCCACTTTTGTGATGGGTGTGACGATTATGTGGCTGCTAGGCCGCTTAAATCGCATTGCTCTTCCTGTGTTCTTTACGCAAATCATCGCGGCAAGCGTTATTACATTGGTTGCAACCATCATTACGTGGCTTGCCACCAACCATTATCTCGATGTTCTTGGTATCATCAACCCAACCATCATAACCGTTAGTGGTATCGTGCTCTTGGTGGCAGGGATGATGATCGTTGGTGCTTTCCAGGATGCAATCGACGAATATTACGTGACGGCGACGGGTCGACTACTCAAAGTGGCAATGATGACAATGGGTGTGGTGATCGGTGTGATGATTGGTCTGTATACAGCGCGGCGTTTTGGGATTGAATTTGTTGCCACACCCGATCAGTTGCAGCTGACCGGCACGATGTATCAGTATATCGGAGCAGCTGCTATTGCTGCCACCTTTGCTCTCGGCAATCACACTCAGCCAGTCGGCATCATCCTAGCTGGTGCAACTGGCATGCTTGGCTATGATATATACCTCGCCATTACTGGCTGGAGTATGTCTGCTATTGCGGCCAGTGCGGCAGCGGGATTGGTGATTGGCTTTATTGCGACAACCGCTTCCCGCTTGTGGCATATGCCTAGCCTTGCCATCGTCAATGCCGGAATCGTTCCACTTGTGCCAGGCGTCACACTCTACAATGGGCTCATGGGCGTCGTGACGACTGGCTCAAGCGAGGCAGGTCTACTAGTGCGTGCTGTCCTCATCGCTATTGCCATTGCGGCTGGTGCGTCATTTGGCGTGCTAATTGGCCGACCCACGCGGCGAAGCTTCCTCCGCCTACGCAATCGCCTACCACAGCGTCGCTTACATCACCCTCATTCGCCAAAGTCCACGCCCTGAAACAGCGCATGCTGCTCGGGTGCAAACACTGTCCGAATGATCGAACGGACACGCTCAGCACTCAGCGTTGCTTGACTACTCGATAGCGTTAGGCGAAATGTGGTGGTTTGATGTGATGCATCAGGGGTTGCTTTGTAAATACTCAGCGGCGTGAGATCGCGAATCGTTACATCTGGGTATGTTTCGCTAGCCCGAGTCATAGCGCTCGAGACTGCCTGCACGAGTTCATTATAGGTAACCTCTGTACTTGTTTGGATTGAGATATCGCGCGCGGTGGTAGGGTAGCGACTAATTGGCTGGTAGTGCACCATCGTATCACGCCATACCTGCTCCATCACATCAAGGCGAAGTGATGCCGCTGCAGTATAATCAGGTAGCTTGAAATGCTTCACTACTGCCGGGCGCAGCTCACCAACCACACCAATAAGCTGCCGCTTGGACTGGCTAGCCGCTTCGCTACCTTCTACCCAGACATGAGCTGAGCGATTGATGTCAAAAGGTGCATATACTGGATCATCTTGAGCTGCCGTGACTGGCGTATACACGAGAGTCAGGCCGCTATCATGCGCCAGCTGATCTAGCGTTGCCCGCACCCGGTAAAAGGCAGCACCAGCCCGAGGCTTTTTGCTGCTATACACAAGATCGATCAGTGATTGTTCAGCTGGCAGGCCGTCCTCACCCATTCGTGCCTTGGTGTGACCCTTGCCGATTTCGAATAGCATAAATTCGCTATGCCCTGCCTTGATATTAGCGTGGACTTTATCGAGCAAACTCGGCAGCACACTCAAGCGGTAGTACTGGAGGTCTGGGCTGAGGGCGTTCGAGAGGCTGAAAGCCTGGGCCGGATCTTGGCCTGCGCCCCTCAGTACGCGCTCGTGCACAAAGCTATAGCTGAGTACTTCGTTAGCACCCGCCCTAGCTAGCGCCTCGCGCACAACTCGCCTCAGCTCACGGCGGGGGTTCTTGCGCGCCGGCCGGATACGGCGCATAGGCAGCTGGCGCGGCACAGCATCAAAGCCGTGCAGCCGGCCAACTTCTTCAACAATATCCTCTTTAGTTTCCAGGTCTGTCCGCCAGAAAGGCACCTGCAGGCAGATATAGCCAAGCTCTTTCTCTGGGCCATGACTGTGGATTTCAACGTTATTGAGCAAAGTACAGATGTCGTTTTCGGCAAGATGAGAGCCAAGCCGCTGATTAATAAATCTACTCGTTATGTCTATGGTTGCGGGCTCGTACTTCCCTGCAAAATACTCATCAAGAATCCCACCATGTTCACTCGTAAATGGCTTAATATCCGCTACGTGGCTCGCCTGCTCGCCGCCTACCATACCAATCAGCCGGTTCAGCACAGCCGCATTCTGCAGGGGCGACTGGCCTTTATTAAAGCGGGCCAGCGCATCGGTAAACACGCCGTGGCGCATGGCCGTTTTGCGCACTGCGTACATATCAAAGGTGGCACACTCCAGCACAATCGTGGTGGTCGTGGCCGATACTTCAGTGCGGCTGCCGCCCATAATACCACCCAGGGCCACCGGGCCTTGCCCATCGGCAATCACAATATCATCTGGTGTCAGCTCAATTGTCTTGCCACTCAGTAGCGCCAGTGTTTCGCCCTGCCGCGCCATACGCACGCCAAGCTGCCCACCGTGGAGTGTATCGTAATCATACGCATGGGTTGGCTGGGCCGTCATGAGCATCACATAATTGGTTGCATCCACAATGTTATTAATGGGCTTTGTCCCCATCGCCACCAGTTGGCACTGCTGCCAAAACGGGCTGGGCGCTACCTGCACGCCGCGGATCACCACCGCCATAAAGCGTGGCACAAGCTGCGGAATATCGTTCGAAACCGCAAGTGACACACTATCACCATCGCCAAATACCTGCTCCAGGTTATACCAGGTAGGGCTCGTAAATGGTTGGTGGAGAATGCCAGCAATCTCGCGCGCCACACCCAGCTGGCCAAAGCAATCTGGCCGGTGGGTAAACATCTTGTTCTCGATATCAAGCACATAGTCATCGAGGCCAAACAGCGCGGCAAAGTCAGCCCCTGGTTGCAGCGTCTTACCCGCTGGCAGGTCGCGTGGCGTCAGTGCCACAATCCCCTCGTGGTCGGTGCCAATTGCTAGCTCATCAGCCGCAGCCAGCATACCCTGGCTCAGCACCCCACGGAGCTTGCGCGCATCAAGCGTAAAGGGCTTGCCCTCGAGGATGCTAGATGGCACCGTGCTTGCAGGCGGCAGCCACACGGCCCACATATCAGCCTGCACATTGGGCGCACCGCACACCACCTGCACCAGGCCGTTTTCATCGCGCGGCACATCGGGCACTGTCATGCCGTCATCAATTTTGGTCACGCTCAGGCGGTCGGCATTGGGGTGCTTGGCACACTCCACCACCCGCACCACGCGCGCGCCGCGGTAACGCTCGGCCAGGTTCTCTACCTGCTCCACGCTACCAAGCTGCTGATTAATACGCCGCACCAGCTCATCCACCGGCGGTAGTTCAAAGTTAATAAGTTGTTTTATAACATTAAGGCTGACTTTCATACTGAGTTATAGTATACCATCTCGAGGTAAAGCTGTGCTACTCTTCTCGTTTCTCGGAGGTGGAAATATTAGCATGCTGCGTAGTGGCCGTCATATATTCGTAGATTGCCCGAAATAGCTCCTCGGGCAGTTCTACATGGCCAAAGCGCAGCTTAGGCGTGATATCGCGCCAGCCAGGCAGCGTGCGCAGCACCGCAATTGGTACCTCACGCACTGGCGCATGCCAGGCAATATCTCGTCGGTATGGGATGAACCCCGGGAACATCTCGTGCTGGTATACGTCATCACCCGCTACCACACCACATGCCGTAATTGCCTGGCAGAGCTCAGCGGATTGAAATGCCTGCTTGGGCGAATAGTATAGGATATAATCACCACGCTGCATGCGGGTCAGTGGTGCCTTCTTGCCATGGCAGAGCTGACAAAAGCCACCCCCTACTCCTATTTGGACGTGGTCTTTCGAGGCCACACCGAGCCAATATCGTGTCATAAATCCTCCTCCTGGATTGCTTTACTCGTGTAACAAACGTGCGCTACAAACCGTATTCTCTTTCGTCGTATATCAACGCTACTACATATAAAAGATACGAAACTATCTACCGTCTTATCTCTCAAATATCCAGATGCTCTACTGGCTGCTCCAGGCTTTGTTGCAAATTTTGCACAGCGCGCTCTGGGATATACGTCGCGAGCTCATCGATCGTATCGACAACCTCCATTCGTCCCCATTGTTTGACCGTCGCTGGATTGTCGTTGGTTTGCGTGCTACGCTGCGTGCCTGTAGGCCAATAGTTCCAGTCGGCGTCATTGCGCTCATAGTACACATAGCGGCCCTTTTGCGTAAGATACACTCGCTGTTCGCGAAGAGCTGCTTTGTCCTTTGCTATTGTCCTGTATATCTTACGGCCCATAAAAATCTTATGCTGATACACGCCATCCTTGCCAACGCGCAGCTGTACTTCATGAAAACTATCGTGTGTTGCTTGCTGCCGCTCAACTAACAAACGATAACCCGCCATCAGTGCTGCAGATAGACTCATACTAAGGCCAGGCAAAGTCCCTTCAATATAGCGTTCGTCGTTGTGCGAAAAATAGATTGTTTTATTGGCCATCATACTCCTCCTTATATGTATAGTTATACGTATATAGTATCTATCTTCTGTGGTGCTGTCAAGGTTGCTTGAGAGTGCAGTGTGTTACCCCTGTAGTGTTGACATAAAATAGCGATACTATCCAGAATATGCTACATTATCCATCTGCTTATGCTACAATTACAAAAGCATACAAGAACATAATCTGGAGGTTTATATGCATACCGGTATTCGACGAATGGGACAGCGTAACTGTATTTATAGCGCGCTCCGCCAAGAATTAATGGACACGATGTTTCAGGACAAGGTTGGGTCGTACGACTCTTCTCGCTACGAGGTCGATCTCAATAAACAGTATTTCGCCATGGTATCAGACACAGGTAAGGTGACGGCCAAGGCACACCTGCTTGCATCTATCGCCGTCGAGCCACCAACTCTCATGTGGGGCTACGCGGACGAGCTTGCACAGTTTGGCAAAGCGGTCGAGCTCGCCCACAAGGTACGCGAGTATGGCTTAGAGCACAAAGAGAATGATCTCGTTAGCCCAGAAGTTGAATATACTTTCCCGTCCGACATAGACCAGCAGCTTGTAATCGCCAGTGTCGCGCACGATATCGGCTTTGCTGCTATCACTATCTTTGGCACGGATTACTATTACTACAGCTCACCGATTCGTGGTGGTCGCCGTGTGGTGCTTTTGCTTGAGAACATCTCTGAGCCCGTGCCGCCCATTACGCTCGACTACTTCTACTCACGCCTGCCACGCTACCTGCAACAGGTGGATGACATTGCATGGTCGCTGGAGGGCTTTGTGGAGCTGATGCCAGGCTGGAGCATCGAGATGAACGACGATGACAATGGTGTCCATCACGCCCGCGTCACCGATGATACTGGCACAAGTATCCGCGTCAGTTATCAATTCGATGAGTACGAGCGACTGAAGCGGCTTGAGTTTAATCACGACTAATACTCGTTACCAGTGATATACCGAAAACCGCATTTGTATAGTAATGCGGTTTTATTGTGGTTTTTACATCAATATGACCTCTGTTAGTCTCGAACTACAACAGTATAAGCTCGTCTCAAGATATATAACCAGTGTTTGCAATTGACGCAACATTCCGGCATACTGGAGAGTACTAAAGGAGGACTGACATGACAAAACCAGACTATATCAGCCTAAAGAGTTGGGTTGTTGCTGGCCTGTTGAGTGTGACAGGGCTTGTGGCAGCAACAACGTTCCTAGCGCCAAGCCAAGCGGCCGCCAGTAGCGATTTGCGCTCAGCTACTATAAGCCGCAAGAACTACAACGAGGCGATGAATAGCATCGACCAGCAAATCAAGCAAGAAGAGAGCGACAGTACCATTCGCCCAGAGTGTCGCACTTACACGAAGACTCATGGCAAGCGCGCTGCAAAGGCCGTCCTCATGATTCACGGCATCAGTGGCTGCAGCAACGTTTACCGAAATTTGGCAGATGAATTCTACAACCAAGGCTACAACGTCTACGTCCCACGCGTACCCAAGCATGGCTACACCGACAACAAACGCCATGGTGAGATCTCTACCAAAGACATTGCCGACTTCATGAAGACGAGTGCACAGCAAGTGAGTGGTCTCGGTGATGAGCTTGGTATTGTTGGTCACTCTGGTGGTGGTGATATGGCGACGTGGCTTGCACAGTATGGTAATGGCTTCTTTACGAATGTGCTGCTGCTTGCCCCATTCTACGAGCCAGCAGCTAGCCAAGCCCCTAAGTGGCAGCTACCCGTCTTACGCACGCTGTATGGTTATAACATCTTGCCAGATAAGTTTAGCCCAAGTGGCCTGTCATACCGCGCACTCGGCAAGTATCTCATCGTCAAAGAGAACTTCAAGAAAGACCTCGCTGCACCGGGCCTCAAGCGTGTTGCGACAGTGACGAGTGAGAATGATGACGCTGTCGATAACGGCCTAGCAGTGAGTATTCCACAGCGCATGGCTCAGGCAAACAATGCATCGTTCCAGCACTATAACCTACCAAAGCGGCTCAACATTGGTCACAGTATGGTTGGGTCAACTGATGGTGGTATGGCTACCTACCACCAGGCAGTCTACACGCAGTACCTCAACCTCTACGAGGGTCGTCAAACTGCCGAAATCTAGCTGGCTCTAGCCGCTCATAGAAACACTGCAGCTCAGCCAGCTGCAGTGTTTTTATTATATTTTTGAGAATGTGAGCTTCAAATTTCTTAGCTACCTTCTCTCGGTTATTTCCGTTGCAATAGACTATCGATCGGTCATCCACTTGGCGTATTATGGTGTAAAAAATAGATACTCTCTTAGCATAACCAAAGGGAGTGTGAGGAGAAAACTTTAGAAAGAACCAGAGAAGTTTAATATTGCAGACTCTACGACTCTACCGCTGCTCAGCAATCAGCGCACGCTTCAGCCGGCGCAAGCCACGCCAGCACCGCACGCAAAGATACCCATCAAAGAGTGCAACGAGTACTAGCCCGTAGAACTCAGGCCGCTGCAAGATAGCTGGCGTTTGCACAGGCTTATACCCAATATAAGCAAACAGCAGTACAACGATCATCATCAGCAGCCCCATACGCTGCTTGCTGATGCGCTTCACCATTGCTAGGCGAGACTCGTTATCGCTAAAGATATCATCTTCCTCAGCTTCACTGCTCGGCTTGCGAAACACATGGAAGCCATTGGCCGATACAACATACTCCCAGCCATAGTCGGCATAGAGCTGCTGATACTGCGCATTTTCTTCGTGCCGAGTAAGATTCTGAAAGTCAATTTTGTACGTATACTGCGCCGCTGGGCACGGCTCAAATATATAAAAGAACGGGACAATAAAGCGTTTGAGGGCATATCCCTGCCGATGTTGCTCAGCAAAAAACGCCTCCTCCTCCCCATACTCGGGCAACATGTAGTACCGACACATGATTCGTGACATTCAGTTATTTCCTTCCTTTGCTATTGTTATACAGCCGCTCGATCCGCTGCAGCTCACAGGCCAATATCTCTTGGCCGAGTGGTGTTATGTGGTAGATTTTGCGCTTATCCTCTTCTCGTACGAAGCGAATTATACCGTCCTTCTCCATCTTGGCGAGCGTGCCATACATTGTGCCAGGGCTAATCTGCACCTGGCCGTCTGTCATATGTTTGACACGCTGGCCAATCGTATAGCCATGCATCTCTGCCTGCAAACAAAATAGGATATAGAACCCTGTTTCGGTCATCGGTGAGTAGATTCTTCGTAGTTTTGCTTGGATCATGCACGCTTCCTTCGTGTATATTATACCTTGCCTAGCCATGAGTTGCGAGCACAAGAAGTATCGTCGCGAGGCTATTCTGCAGGAGGTGTACACCCATTGAAGCGTAGAGACTCTTCTTTTGCTCATAGGCTCGGCACAAGAAGAACGCCAGCGGCAAATAGCTAATAATTGCTAGGCCATTCTTGATTCCTCCTGTAAGCATGTATGGTGCTACGTGTACAAGTGCAAAGAGTACCATTGATGCTGCATAAGCAAGAACACGAGATTTTTGCAATAAGCGAGCAAAGATAACTCCACGAAAGACAACTTCCTCAACGATCGGCCCAAATACCACCGCCATAAATACCGCATACCACAGCGCTCCACCAAAGAGGCCAACAAGCGCCGTTTGGTTTTGGTTAGTCACCTGCAGCGCAGCAAGCAGGAGTGCTACCGGCATCGTTGCAAGATATGCAAAGAGAAAATACTTGATGACAAACCAGCTATTCTTGCCCGGTGCCTGCCGTGCAGTGCGCCATGCAGCAGCAAGTTCAGCTCGTTTCTTCATTACAATATAGCCAAGCAGAAGCACGCTTGCTACAGCATTGATGATGAGCCCAAGCACGCTCGTCGATGATATAGCGGCAAATCGCTCTAGCGCATACGACAATACTGTCATACCTACCATGTAGCCAGCAAAGTATGCCAGCAGAATTTTTACGTCATCCCGTCGTTTCGTTATTTTATCCATTAATCATCCTTTCTCGATTGGTACATCGAAGTCATATGTATCGTAGTGCGATATATCGTATAGTCTTATTGTATACCGTAGCTCGATATAATGTCAATAGTATGTTCTTTTATATGACGGAATAGTCTTGATATGCAAAAACCAGCAGTGTGTTCTGCTGGTTTTTTATAATTTAACGTATCGACTGCGCTTGTTATTGCTATAGATGCTTCGTGCGCCACCGCTCAATCGCCTGCGACCGGCTCAGCATAAACGATAGATTACCAATCAGTAGCAAGCCGACGACAGGTGTCAGTATTAGCGACATGCCAATCACCTGTGGCGCAGCAACAAAGCTATAGGCTATGCAGACACCATTACCAAGGAGTGTCATAAGCGCCGTGACGCTACCAGGCGTCCAGCTTCGATACTTTGCTGCATCAACGAGATGCCCAACCAAATGCAGCATATTTGCAAGAATAACTGCACATACCAGCGCAAGTGAGTGCAGGGCAATTGCACCTCCAAGCAGAGCCAGTGCACCAGCTGACTCTTCGAGAATGATGATGGCGACTGTCTCTGTTGATGGGTACGCGGTGCGATTCGCTATAATCATCTGCCCAGCAAATGCCGGGTCATGCTCATAGCGCCGAATCCACGGCACAAACCGAGCAATCTCCTCCAGCTCATGAATGATAAACAAACCAAAACCAGCAAAGGCTACTAGCGCCTCCATCGTCATTTCCCTTCGTACGCAGCGAGATAGGTCTGGAAAACCTCCTCGCTATGAGCGCTCACCCCCGGCGAAGCGCGCCGTGTCATGTCGTGGCCAATATTCATGCCGGCGGGGAATTTTTTGTATTGGAAGGAAGCATTGTTGTTGGTTGCCATTTTTTGCGGGATGTCGTGCGCGAGGTCTGGGTCGATATCATGGTCCCCTTCACTCACGACCACACTAACATGCTTAAGGCCTGGTGCAGCAAGATTGGCTTTATAGTTTTCTTTGAGCGTTACATACTTTGCTAGGGCGCGATATGACAGGCCATTCACCTCATCATTACCACTGTAGCGATCTGGTAGGATATTATTACCGTAGAGGTTGCGCATGAGCGGGATCTGCCACTTGGGAGCCTGGCTAGCCGATGGCTCATAAAATGGTGCAATGAGAAGCACCCGCGAGAAGAGTCCATTACCATACTGTGCAAGCCATGTTGCCATATTGCCGCCGCCAGAGTGGCCCACCACTCCAACTTCCTCACCAAGGCCACTGACCTGGCGAGCACTCGTGGTCATATAATTGACCATATCACTGAAGGAGATCTGACCATGGCGCTTCTTGTCGGCATAGCCATGCTGTGGCACGCGCGGCGCGTAAACGTTATAGCCCTGCTCGTAGAATACATTGGCAATATCTGCCATATCACTGGTGCAGCCACTAATGCCGTGGATAAGTAAGATAGCTTTAGCTGCTTTCTTGCCGTGCGTCTTGGCAAACGAGCGGCATTCGCTGCGCAGACCAGCCTCTGCTGTATCCTGGGTAATTTGCTGGTTGATAGCCGCCATCGAGCTATCATAATCCAGTCGCTTGATATCTGCCGTGCGTAGTTCTGCCTTCTGAGCGGGCCACAAGAAGGCAGCTGCAACGGCAATCGCGCCGACTGCAACGATACCGCCAATGAGCGTGACAATTACTTTTATAATTCCGGCTTGGGGTGAGGAAGAATCTTTCATACGCTATAGTATGGCGAATAGTTGCCAATATAGCAAGACCACCCTACTGAGAGAGTGGTCTTGGTCTCAGTCTGATGCGTATCGCTTACGACTCTGCTTTGCGGCCCGCTACCAGCAGGTAGAGGTTGCCACCAAGTGCGGCACCAATCAAGGTACCGGCAATCACCTCAAGGCTCAGCCGGCTATAGCCAGTCTCGCCACGGCTTGCTTGTGCGCCAGTAAAGCTACTGTCTGGTGCCTCTGTTGCAGCAATAGCCACTGCTGGGTTGAGTGTTGCACTCTTTGCACGCAGTTCGTGTGGCAAGTGTTTGATATCTTGGACTGACGATGTGTCCACCGAAGCCTGCACCTGAGTCAGCAAGCCACCAGCCACGATAGCGGCAGCGGCCAAAGATAGACCGATCCCCACTGCCAGGCCTGTTTGCTTGAGCTCGGCCACGCGCGATACGGCAGCCGCAATACCAAACATCAGCACTGCTGCGCCGACGAGCTCAACACCAAAGACCGCCCAGCTAAAGGTAGTAAAGTGCTCGAAGCTGAGCTTGAAAGCGCTCCCGCTCAAGCCATTCAGCACAACGACAGCAAGCGCCCCACCAAGCAGTTGGGCGATCCAGTAGAATGGCACCAGCGCTGTCTTGAGCTTGCGCATCGTCCAGAGGCCAAAGGTGACCGCTGGGTTGATATGCGCGCCTGATACTGCACTCACCGCCACAGCAATCACAAGCAGTGTGAGACCAAGGTAGAGTGGTGCAAATTGAGTTGCCGCACCAATTGCGGCAATGGTGAGCATAAATGTACCAAGCAGCTCAGCAAAAATAATGTTGAGCAAGTTGCTCGGCAGAGCTGGCTCACGCCGCTTATGAACAACAGTCTTGGTGGCTGATGTGGTCGATGCAGTTTTTACGGTTGGTGCAGCCTGAGGCTGGGAGGCCGAGTCTTTCGCGGCCGATTTTTTGGTCGAAACGGCTTTTTTAGTAGCCATACGTCCCTCCTTCACTAGTTGATACTACGCCTTTAGTATATCACATCACCCTGTTTGTCGGCGATATCAGATGTCGATTACGTCAAATAATGCTATACTAAAGACATGGGACAATATATGAAACAAGACCAAACGCGCAGTGAGCTACAAGAGCGTATCGCGGCCGATCTCCGCGCTAAAGCAGCTGCCAGCAGTCACACTGGTGATGGCACCGCACCAGCAAGCGGTGATACTGGCGTCGAGCAATCCGAATATCTCAAAGGCACCAAGCAAACAACGACACTAGCTGGGGTGTGGCTGGTTGTTGGCTTTCTTGCATTACTTACCTTTGGCTTTTTTGTTGCGCTAACCATCAATGGACAACAATAACGGAGTGGCAGTATGACAGACCTTGACGCTATCCAGCAAAAGCTACTCCTGGCTGTGAGCCAATCGACCACCCCGCGCGAAATACTGCGCCACGAGGAGTTGCGCGCACTGTATGGGCATATCACATCACTCCCCCCAGCGGAGCGTGGGCCATTTGGCAAGCGTGTTAATAAGCTCAAGCAAGCTGTGCAAACTGCTATTGAGCGCCGTCTTGAGGAACTTGAGACTGTTGAGCGCACACCGATCGATGTCACTGCACCGATGGATATCAACACTGCTATTCCAGCATTACTACCAACAAACCAGGGGTCAATCCACCCCCTGATGCAAGAGATCGAGCGGATTGCTGATATCTTCTACCGCATGGGGTTTGTGGTGGAGGAGTCGCGCGAGATCGATGATCAGTTCCATATGTTCGAGAGCCTCAACTTCCCCAAAGGCCACCCCGCCCGCGATGATTACGACACCTTCATGACTGTCGAGACAGACACGCAGGGCGACCGCTTAATTGCGCCGGCTCATACCAGCACCATGCAAAACCGCGTCCTGACCACCTATCGCCATAAGCTGGACGCAGGCGAGGCCATTGCTGCGATCGTACCCGACCGCGTCTTCCGTAATGAAGACCTGGATGCTCGGCACGAGCACACCTTCTACCAGGTGGAGGGCGTCTATGTAGCTAAGGGAGTCAACGTCGGCAACTTGATTGCCACCTTGCAGGAATTTTTGCAAAGCTACTACGGCAAGCAGCTCGATGTGCGGGTTAATCCCTTCTACTTTCCCTTCACCGAGCCAAGCTTTGAGTTTGCCCTGAGCTGCCCCTTCTGCGAAGGCAAAGACCCCAGCTGCAAGGTGTGCAGCGGTGAAGGCTGGGTGGAGCTAATTGGCTGCGGCTTAATCCACCCCAACGTGCTGCGGGCAGCCAACATCGACCCCGACACCTACACCGGCTTTGCCTTTGGCTGCGGCATCGACCGCTTGGTGATGATGAAATACGGCATCGAAGACGTGCGGCATTTCGAGAGCGGTAAGCTAGACTTTTTGCGGCAGTTTTAGCCTCGTCTATTCGTTTTATAATCAAGGTTCACCATATGCATAACGATACTGAGCTTTTTACCATCGCCCAGGCGCTCCTCGAGCAGCGACACACACCACCAGTTCACACTGTGGCAGCGGCTTTGCGTTGCCAATCTGGCGAGGTGATCTCTGCAGTCAACATCGATCATTTTCTTGGCTTCGTCTGCGCCGAGACAGCTGCACTGGCAATCGCTATTAATCGAGGCGTTTACGATTTCGATTCAGTCGTCGCTGTACGTAAAAATGATGACACGAGAAAGATCGAAATTGTCGACATGTGTGGCAAATGCCGTCAGATCTTTCACGATTATGCGCCAGGTATTACTGTCTTGACTACAAACGGCCCGCAGGCAATAGAGCATATCCTCCCTCATGCTTATATTCACCAACGTACAAAAATTCAACGAGCTATTAAGTGATAGTTAGCTATACTTTATTTATGAACCATTCGACACAAACACTCTTACATAGCAACACCTACGCAAATCTTGCGACTGTCTCTCCGGATGGTCAGCCGTGGAATACGCCAGTGTTTTTTGCGTATGCAGATGGCGCAGTATATTGGTGGTCACCAATAGCTGCTCAGCACTCACAAAATATCGAACATAACCACCGTGTATTTATGACAATTTACGACTCAACCGCCCCAGAAGGCCATGGTGTTGGCTTATACTGTCGCGGTGTCGCTCATCAAGTAGTAGATAGCGAACTCACTGAAGCAATCGCCATCTATAACAGTAAAGCTCAGCAATTTCAGCTTACTTCTTCAGACTGCACAGGCGTAGCACCAACTCGTCTGTATATAATGCCCATCACCGAGGCTTGGACAAACAGCGAAGATTCGATCGATGGTTATTATATTGATACCCGCAAAAAAATTGTATTCAAGAGATAAACCTTTCTCATAGAAAATACAAGGCATTTGCCCTGTATTCTCTATGAAGTACGCTAATCTATCGATTAATCGTTAACGGCCAACTCAGCTCGACACTCTTCAGCTTCTTCAGGCTGTTGAGCGGTGTAAGATCCTTCACCTCGGTGTTTTTGAGAGAAACAAAGGTGAGATTCTTTGCATGTTGAATACCTTCGAGGTTCTTTATTTTCTCCCACGACTCTGCACCATCGCGCGCGCTGAGGTCGAGCGTGGTTAGTTTTTCGAGATCTGAGGCAAGCATGGGCTGTGCATCACCGCGCTTTGTATGAGTCACTTGGGCGATAGCTTGGTTGAGCTTGTTGCGGAGACGCCAATCGGGCACGCTCACCACCGCATCCTGTGGCTTATCAGCAGCAGTCTTTTCTTGGTAGACTCGCACATAGTCGACCTGCATATCTTTCGCGACTTCGTAATCCTTAGGGCTAGCCTTCTTATATGGCTCATTGAGGCCGCCAACCTGGTGATTCAAGCGAATAAAGAGTTTATTGGCTGCCTTGGCAAACGGCCAGTTTGCATCATCTGGCGCCACGCGGTGTACCATGCGCCCATCATAGTAGAATTCGATCGTTCCATCCTTCTTGTTCAAGACGCCGTAGGTATGGAAGGCATTTTGTGTGTTGCCGACAATATTCCGATCGAGAACGCGCTGGTGCTGATGCGAACGCCCTTTATCACCCTGACGTGGCTGCGTATGGACATTTGCTTGCAGCCAGCCCGAGTCATAGCCCCGCGACTCGAACACATCGAGCTCACCACTGGTTGGCCAGTTGAATGTTGTGCTTGTGAGCCAAAATGATGCCCAGGTTGCTCGAGCACCGCTGTTCTTGTTACCCTCTGGCAGCTTGATAGACGCCTCATAGTAGGTGCCGGGGCCCCAGGCGTGGGCGACACTTTTGTCTTTCCAGTCGCTGAGGTAGTGCGAGTTGACCATCCCTGTCGAGAAGGCAGCATGACCAGCCTGGCATGGTTTAGCATTTTTATCATACTGCGCGAGGAGATGGAGTTTGCCATCGTACTGGCGCACCATGTCTGTCTGGAAGCGCCCTTCCATACCCGACGCAAGGTCAAAGCAACCGGTCGGTACAGCCCATTTGGTTGTGTCGAGTTTATTACCATCAAATTCATCACCCCACACTTTTTTATAATGCGCCTGTACATCACGCGGCAGATGATCGACTGCCGATGCTGGCTGCACCATAGCAAAGCTCGTACCCATCACAGCGCATGCCATAGTGAGCCCAAGCGCCAAGCTGGCTTTTGCTTGTTTTGTTGCTCGTGTTGCCAACATATCCCCTCCTTGTGTTCGTTAGCTGTTCTTATTTAATCACAGCTTGTCTGCTTTGCCAAACACAAGACAATAACTTTATCCATATTTTTTGCAAGCGAGATAGTCTATTTTTATTATGTATACCGATTTTCCAGGGGTTATTTTTTGCTCAATGCAATGTTATATAGTAAAATCATTATTTTCAAAAATATGTTGTGGTTTTTGCTACGATTATTGCTACCTCTGTTTGACAAATCTCACACGAAGATTTACAATAGCGACACTATATGAAGGTCGTGAGAAAAAAATCATACCCGGAACTATTCGAACAAGTACTTTCAGGCGAAAAAACGTTTGATATGCGTATCGCCGATATTACGATTGAGCCGGGTGATATTCTCGAGCAGATAGAGGTCACCCATGACGGTGTGCCGACCGGTCGGACTGTTCGTCATACTGTTGGTACTGTGTTACGAACTAAGGAGATCGATTTCTGGCCACCAGAAGAGATTGACCGCTACGGATATCAAGTAATTTCACTTCGAAGTCAGCCTTCACATCGCCACAGATCTAACTCTAACTCATGAGATGTGTCTAGGGCTCTATGTTGTCACCCCGTACCGTGCTTGTGTTGAGTTAAAGCTCCTCAGATCGATCTAGCAGCTATTCATCCCCACGCTGAGGTCGTTCGAGCAACTGTGGCTCGCTCTGACGTTCGCTGCCAGCGATACGCACGACGTCTTTGTCCATCTTGCCGAGCTCGCGATAGGTTGTGTTGTAGTGCCCAACTGTTGTGGCGAGGCTCTTGCCCATTTTGCCCAGCAATTCATCAAACTTCTTGATGTGCGTCGCAAGCTGGCCAACCCGTAGCTGAATATCCTTGGCTTGCTCTTCAATCTGGAGGCTACGCAGCCCCTGCAGCACCGTCTGCAAATAGGCCAAGAAGCTCGTTGGGCTGACGATAATCACCCGTCGATCGCGAAAGGCATACTCAATCAGATCGCGGCTCGAACCACCCTGTCCGACATTGTTGATAAGCAGATCATAATACAGCGACTCGCTGGGTATAAACATAAAGGCAAAGTCCATTGTGTCTTCGCTGGGGCGAATGTATTTGCTTGTCTCGTCGATGCGCTGCTTGAGGTCGAGCTTGACGCGGCTCAGCAGCTGCTGGCGCTCGTCTTTGCTCGTGGCATTGATCATCCGGTTGTAGTTCTCAAGGCTAAACTTGCTATCGATCGGTAGCACCCGCCCTTTATCAAGAAAGATCACCGCATCGACCGCTTCGCCATCAGCAAAGCGATATTGCATCTGATACTGAGCCGGTGGCAACACGTTCTCAAGCACACTCTGCAGATAATATTCACCAAAGACACCGCGCTGCTTGGGGTTTTGCAGAACGTTTTGCAGTGTCTTAAGCTCATCTGCGACATCGACGACGCGTCGATTAGTCTCATCTAGTTTGGTGAGGCGCTGCGTCACATCGGCCACCAGCTTGGCACTCTCAGAGAGCTGCTTCTGGACTGACGTTTGCATAGCAGCGCCCGAGCGCTCGAGCTTATCCCCAACCGACTGCTGCATAGCGGCTATAGTGCGCGATAGCTCCGTCACGTCGCTCTTGAGAAGCGCCACTGATTGCTGATCTTTGAGTTCATTAAGCTTCGCCAGCAGCAAACTCAGCACTACACCGCAGCCAACGAGGACAATGACAAGAATGATTCCAAGCACAAGAGAAAGTTCCATGTCTCTAGTATAGCACTATTCTGAGGAGGCTTAAGAAACAGCCACACGTGCCACTTCATCGAATGACATGTGACTCTTGGTCTCACAAATATATCTTTAGTTTCAATATGTAGAGGTTACTCATGATAAGTGTTAATTGGCATATAACAAAGCAATGCGAGTATGCTATATGATAACCTAACTATCCAAACCTCTCTCATTACTTCTTTCAGGTGAAGTGTAAAAATTGTTGATAATGAATTTTCGGCTCTGACGCCAGAAGGAAATGACCTTCATCGCGTATTGGTCAAAGAGAAATATGGAAATTGATAGAAATTGAAATTCAGGCAAGAAAACTGAGTGAAAGAAGAAGTAGAGAATGAAGCATAGAAAACAGAGGTTGCTCATTTAAGCACAGTAAACAACGCTGAGCAAAATAATGTGAGGCTCAGAGCTATCTACAGTATCGCAAGATATATCAATACAATGATCGCCACCATTGCACCAAGTGTGACTGCTAGGTTACGCAGGCGCGAGATCCACGAAAACACGCCAATGCTCAGTGCCATCAAAATCGTAATAACCGGCACTACGACATACCATGACGATGCTGCCAGCCACGTAAGCACTGGCCAGAGACCGACTGCCGTCGCAAGCATAACGAGAGCGGGACGATACACCCGGCGCTGCACCAAAAATATAAGCCCGACGATCACTGCTACAACCATTGCGCTCAAGACTGTGTAGAATGTAGGCGCGCCACAGCTTGCTGGATTGGCACTACCAAGGCCACAAACCGCACCAAACACCCCGAGGTTGGCAACAAGCAGCAGCACTGCACTCGTCACCACACCAGTAATAGCCGCACCTATCATAATCTGCCCCATATCTGGCCACGATAAGTTCACAAAATGCTCGGTGTCTTCGGATGTATCGAGCACACCACCCTGAGCAAAGGGGTTATCGATTGCTCGGCTGTGGTCGAGCCCGTCGTCAAGCACCGTCTTGGTGATGGTCGCCGTCTTGGCAGTTTTTGCTTTTTTAGCTTGGCGCGCTGCTTCCGCCACCTCATCTGGGTCAGCGGTGCGTGCGTATATCTGTTCGTCCATATTATCTAGCTCCAATTCCTTACTGGGAGCTATTATATTATGTTTTTGCCGATTTTGCTAGTCTGCGCCAGAATTTTTTGTGATGCGGCACGTACCATACAGCGCCCAGCAACGCAACGGCCACTCCACCAGCGACATCGAGCGGTGTATGCACCAGTGCTGCCACGCGGCCAAGGCACACCAACACCGTCATGACAAATAGCGCCACGGTGAGCAGTCGCTGGCGCGTCACATACCACACTGCCAGAGTAAGAAACATCGCAAAGAGTGCGTGATCGGACGGAAAGCCGGGGTTATTGAGATAGAGCGCACCTGGGTCTGTACCAAGCTTTTCAAATGGCCGGAGCGTCTCGGGTTGCCAGAGCGCACCAATAACCTTCGCACACCAATAGGACGTCAGGCCGGCCATGAATACGCGCGTGTAACGTTGGTAGCGTTGGGCTTGAGGCGCACGGAAGAACAACGCAAAAAGAGCCATAACGACAATCGGGATCATCAGCCCATCGGCAGCGAGGCGAACAACAGCATTCATACCTCTATTATAGCACTGTTCGGGTATTTCTGCGTGATTGATCTGGCACAAAGGCTAGCGATTGCCCGCATCCAAAGCCATAAATAAAAGCGAAAGATCCAAAGCTCACTACAATAATGATAAACTTACCCTTCACCAAACACCATACAGCAAAGTAGCTCACTTACCTCACTTACAAGAAACATCTATGATGCAGTGGTTACTTTTGTGCCTGTCGAGCAGGCTGCTTTGCCTTTGGGGTATCGAGCAACTTCCCGACTGCATTGATGATCTGCTGGATAACTGTTGGCTTGGTCGATTGCTCCATCTTCGGACGCGCCGGTGAAGCTTTGATAACGTTAGCTGGCGGCATGTTGATCGTATTAGCTGGGGGTCTTTGTACTTCAGGAGGTCGCTGTACTTTTAGCTTGGTTTGCTCCTTCTTCTTGACATTGGCAATCACAACATTGATGCGGTCGTCGTCGAGGACTTTCTTGTATGACACTTCTGCGCTGTCGCCACCAGTGTATTCTCCACCAGCTTGCTGGGCAACTTGGTTCGGATTGCAGGCTTCGGGATTCTTAACGCTGCAGATGCGCGCAAGCGGGCATGCATTACAGGCCGCTTGGCCAATCCGCTCCTGCGCAATCCGCCGCGCATTTTCTTGCCAGGCTGCAATTTCCTCCGGCGAGCGCTTGGTTGGTGTTTTGGCAAGCTGCTCACTCATTCGAAAAACACCTCTGTTGCAATACATTTACTCGCAATACCGCGCGCGGTGAGCCCCTGCCACATTGCTCGCGTAAATACAACTGAACCACACACTAGGTAGTGTGCCGCTGGGTTGATACACATATCGAGGTCAATTCGCCCCTGGTGTATCTTAGGCGGGACTGTTGCTTGGCGTGTTACGAAGTGGTGAAGCGACAGCTGCGGGTAGCGCACCTCATATGCAGCAAGGTCGGCCGCAAAGACAATATCGTCGACGGTCCGATTACTATACATGAGCTGAATATTCCGATGCGGATCACGCGCGCATTCGTTCTTGATAATACTCCACACCGGACTAATACCGACTCCAGCTGCAATCCCCACGAGTGGGCGATCTGTCAATGGGTTAAAGTACCCATACGCCGCCGAAAACGTTAGTTGGTCGCCCACCTGCCGGCTACATAGGTAGTGAGAATACTCACCGCCAATATCCTTCACGGTAATGCTCAGATGTGTTTCGCCAGGCCAACTCGATAGGCTATATGCCTTACCCTCAGGCGTGCGCGACTCTGGCTTGATAACGGTAATGTATTGTCCGGCGGTATAGCGAAATGGTGCGTCGCCTTTGGCATCAAACACCAGCGTTGCTACATCGTGCGTATGCTGAATCACTTGCTGGATTGTCCCTGTATAATACTGCATCAGTGCACCACGCATTCTGTTACATAGCGTTGCATAATATGCTGAGCCTGAGCCATCTCCTCGTCGGTAAAGCTCGTTTCATCGCAAAAGCGGCTACTCACCAGCGTATCGCTTGCAATAAAATGCTGCAGGGCAAAACGCTGTGCGCCTTGCACCATCTGCCCGACCGCATCGAAGTCTGCCGGCTCAAGCTGCCCCCGCACAATCGTCGTGCGAAACTCGTGATCGACCCGGCTGCGGATGAGGTCGATACTTTCCATAATTGCATTGGTGTCAATTGGCCGCGCGGCAATATCTACATACTTCTCCAATGGCCCCTTAATATCCATTGCTACAAAGTCGAGCAATTGCTCATCTAGCATCTGGCGCAGCATCGCTGGGTGAGTCCCATTGGTATCGAGCTTGATGAGGAAGCCGAGCTGCTTGATAGCCCGAATGAAGTCAGGCAAATCCTCACTCATCGTCGGTTCGCCACCACTGATTGCGACGCCATCAAGCAAGCCAACCCGCCGCGCAAGAAAATCAAGAATCTCCGCCTCAGGGATGCAGCCAATGTACTGCTCAGGCAAGACGAGCTCTGGATTATGGCAGTAACCGCAGCGCATATTGCAGCCAATCAAGAAGACCGCCGCACAGGTGTGGCCTGGGTAGTCGACTGTACTAAACTTTTGGATACCACCGATCTGAACCATCACCGTCCTCCCTTCTTGTTATCATTTATTTAGGCATCAATCGTATCGGCTGCTTTGTCGTAGTGGTAGCGCAGTGCAAACTCTGCTTGCTTGCCTTTATTCCATTGTTGCACCGGCCGCAAATAACCCACCACCCGCGAATATATCTCACACGGCTCCTGGCACTGCGGGCACGCCTCATGTTCACCACGCAGGTAGCCATGATTCTTGCAGACACTAAAGCTCGGACTGATCGTAAAGTATGGCAAGCGGTAATTATGACAGATCGTTCGCACGAGCCCTTTGAGTGTTGTGGGGTCATCCATTCGCTCACCAAGAAAGAAGTGGATGACAGTGCCACCAGTATATTTGGTCTGCAACTCGTCTTGGAGATCAAGTAACTCGAAGAGATCATCGGTGTAATTGACTGGCAAATGAGTGCTGTTGGTGTAGAACGGCGCTGGCACCGCCTTGCCAATACCGTTGGCAAAGTGCGCTGCTTCTGGGTAGTCGCGCTGGTCGATCTGCGCCAGGCGGTAGGTCGTGCCCTCAGCTGGCGTTGCCTCAAGATTGTAATTATTGCCAGTTTCTTCTTGGAATTTCACCAACGTCTCGCGCATCAGATCGAGCGTCCGCTCGGCAAATTCCTGCCCTGCAGCCTGGCCAATATCCGCGCCAAGGAGATTAAGCGCTGCCTCATTCATGCCAATCAGGCCAATCGTCGAGAAATGATTCTTCCAGTATTCACCAAAGCGCTGCTTGATATCGCGCAGATAAAACTTGGTATAGGGGTATAGGTTGGCATCGGTTAGGCGCTCGAGTGTTTTGCGCTTAACTTCGAGACTATCACGCGCTTGCTCCATAAGGTGGACGAGACCAGCCCGAAACGCTGCTTCGTCACTCGACTTCAGTGCCAAGCGAGGCAGGTTAATCGTCACCACACCAACTGACCCCGTCATTGGGTTGCTCCCAAACAGACCACCACCACGATACTCCAGTTGACGATTATCAATCCTCAGGCGGCAGCACATACTACGCGCATCTTCTGGGCTCATATCACTATTCACAAAGTTGCTAAAGTATGGAATGCCGTATTTTGCACTGGCTTCCCACAGGTTGTCAATCACAGGATTATCCCAGTCGAAATCAGCTGTAATATTATACGTCGGAATCGGAAAAGTAAAGACCCGTCCGTTGGCATCACCCTCCGTCATCACCTCAAGCAGTGCCCGATTGAAGGTATTCATCTCATCCTGGTAGTCGCCGTAGTTGCTCTCTTGCATCTCTCCGCCAATGATCACCGGTGTGCCTGCCATATGCTGAGGACATTCGAGGTCAAGCGTGATGTTCGTAAATGGCGTCTGGAAGCCAACACGCGTCGGCACATTGACATTAAAGATGAATTCTTGTAGCACCTGCTTTACCTCATCGTACGTTAGCCCATCTGCCCGAATAAATGGAGCAAGCAAGGTGTCAAAATTGCTAAAGGCCTGCGCACCAGCCGCCTCGCCCTGCAGTGTATAGAAATAGTTCACAACCTGACCCAGCGCCGTGCGAAAATGTCGGGCTGGCTTACACGAAATCTTGTTTGGCACACCAGTGAAACCCTGCCGGAGCAGATCCATTAAGTCCCAGCCCACACAATACACACTCACAAGGTTAAGATCGTGAATGTGGAGGTCACCCGACCGATGAAGGCGGCCAATCTCTGGGCTGTAGATTTTGTTTAGCCAGTAGGTTTTGCTCACCTCACTTGAAATGTAATTATTAAGGCCCTGGAGGCTGTAGCCCATGTTGGAATTTTCATTAACCCGCCAGTCGAGCTTGAGCAAATATTGGTCAATCAGGTCAACATGCGCACTAGCAGCAATCTCGCGCAGCTTTTGATGCTGATCGCGATAAATAATGTACGCCTTGGCGGTCTTTTTATATGGTGAGCGAAGCAAGGTATTCTCCACCGCATCCTGCATCTGCTCCACGGTGAGTTTATCATCCGCTATAGTCTGCTGCGCCTGGGTAATCGCCGCCTGAGCCAACCGATAGGCCTCTTCCTCAGCAAACTCACCCGTCTTCAGGCCAGCTCGTTCGATTGCTGCCATAATTTTTGTGTCGTCAAATGCCACGATGCGCCCATCGCGTTTGGTAATTGTGTGATACATATCCCTCCCCTTACTTGCCGCAGCAGCACGTGCGCCACGGCATGAGTGTTTATCCTCGTTTTTTATGATTGTGCAAGCATCGGTTACTAGTGTCATAGACACTATATATAGCGCTTACTATGCACTATACTACTCTATATACTGTGGGTCAAGCGTGATATTCACAACGGGTATACTGGCACGACCTCTGTTATATGAAGCAAGTGACTGTGGTCGGAGCAATTTGTTGTTATTTTTATCCAGCAGCTACGTACCAGTATCACAGCTCACTTAGCCGATCAACTACTGAGTGCAGACCTCTGGGCAGGCCACGCTATGCGCTATTGATCCACCTTCGCAAGCATGGTACAATACGGAGGCGCCACGCAGTGATGGGCCGTCGCCAAGTGGTAAGGCACCAGGTTTTGGTCCTGGCATTCGGGGGTTCGAATCCCTCCGGCCCAGCCAAGCTATCATTATTACCAGCCTTTTGTCGGCTGGTAATTTGTTTTATCGCGACTTTATTTGGGATATCTGTTCGATTACATCCCCACTCGGGTTTTACTTCTCTTATATGTATCAGCTCCTCAGTTTTTTATTTTTCTGATAAATCAAAGTTGATCGGACTGCGATATTTTAACCTAACACTGAAGTCTAATACTCTCGAAAACACCAACTACAGTGGTGCTCCTCGGAGAGTGTGGAGGAAATGCGGTAATTAATAGCGAATTTTTACTATTGAGGCACCCTAGGCTGATCGTTCATCAATCACAAGTGGACTTTGAGCTATTTGCTTCGCGTACCACAAGCACCACTGCCACGCCAAGTAAGCCTGTGAATGCTACCGTCCACCAGCCATTGAGTAATGGCAAGGTCGCCCCAAAGAGGCCCGATTCACTCATTGGCACAGCGAGAAAACACCACAGTGCCATACCAAACCACACTGCGCTCACTACAAGCAAACATGCCTGCGAAATACAGCGCGACCCCCGCGACGTATCCATCGAGAGCAAAAATGGCAAGCTGCCCAGCTCAAGCAGCGGCAACAAGCCAGCCAAGAGAGCAGCCACCACTCCCCCACCAGCCACACGCCACCCGCTGGTAATATCAGCAAACTTCTCAAAAGTAAAGAGCTGCGTGATGACCAAAAACGTCACGACGATACCAAGCGCAAGACGCCGCCAATACGCAGGATCGCGCCGCAAATGTTCTGGAAAAATCGCCTGAAATAACCCAAGCCAAAACCTAATCATACGCTGCTTCATAACCTTATCATATCAGATATTACCCTGTTTTACACGCATTTCCTTGCACTTGTGCCACATGTTCGCTACTATAGAGGGAGCGAACGTTACAAACATAAACATTTATATATACATACTTGTATCAGTCGCTCTCCGATATATCCACCACAACAGAACGCCCGAGTGCCTATGGCATGCTCGGGTGTTTCTTTTGTATAGAAAGGGCTAGTCATCTACTGGGAGCGAATGCTCTGCACGCCAAGCCGCAATTTTGCCGTGGTGGCCACTGAGCAATACCTCGGGTACTGCCACCCCTTGCCACACCTCTGGGCGTGTATATTGCGGAAATTCCAGCGTCTGACCATCACTAAAGCTCTCAATCGCTGCGCTCATCTCACCACCAAGGACGCCAGGGATCAGTCGCACAATCGAGTCGATAATCGTCATCGCGGGCAACTCACCACCAGTCAGGACATAGTCACCCACCCGGAGCGCTTGGTCAACCACCTGCATAATTCGCTCGTCGTACCCCTCGTAGCGCCCACAGATGAAGATATAACCATGGTCGGTTTGGCTATACTGCTGCGCAAGCGCCTGATTCCACCGTTGGCCCCGCGGCGTCATGATGAGCACTTTGGCAGTCGGGTCGCGCTCTTTGGCGTGCCGCACCGCCCTCCAGAGTGGCTCAACACGCAATAGCATACCATCGCCACCGCCATACGGTGTATCGTCGACCGTTCGGCGAGGACCGAGCCCAAATTGGCGCAGATCAACCGTCGTCAGCTCCACTAAGCCTCGCTGCTGCGCCTTCCACAGCATTGAAGCTTCAAACACACCAGAAAACATCTCCGGAAACAGGCTAATCACTTGGAATTTTTTCATCTCTCCTAGTGTAGCAAATTACTGCAAGACCGTCTAACATATTGCGAGAGCTTTTTGGGTCTTTACGCTTATGTTTTTTATTTGTTATACTGGTTATGCTATGGACTTTGGATCAGAGACAGGCAATACTACCGCGCAGCGCCTCGAGCTATCGAGCCGGCGTACGACCATCACACCACTCAACGAGAATATTACCCTCGAGCAGTTCGACGGCGAGGCAGCGGTAGCTCGGCACCTTGTGGAGCCAGCGATTGCCAATATCTCGATTGATACCGAAGCTACCCGCCACGATCCGCACCGCACTCAGAGCTACAATCCACCAAGGTACCAACCCCATTATGGTGCGCTGATTGTAATCATCGGCGTTTTACTCTTGCTTATTGCCGGTATTGCTGGCTTAACGAATATTTTGAGCCGGCTGCGGTAATGTCTCTTTGGCTCGTTCGCTTTCATGAAATACGCCAATCCGTTATTATGTAACCCAATGAAATACGCACTTTTACTTTTACAAAATATTCGGCTTAGGATGCCATGAATGCAATTGCAATCATTGGACCCACGCCAAGTGCAATATTGACAATCCAGTGAGCAATTACCATTGGCGCTAAACGCTGCTGCCGATGAACAATAATACCTGCTGTCACACCCCATGCCAAGAACATAAAGGCGTACGAAATCATACCGCGAACGTCTCCAGCAAACATCATGTGTTGCAAGCCAAAGAGTATACCCTGGATAAGAATGGCAATTACAACACCAAAGCGCTTCGCTAGACCACGCTGCAGCCACCCTCGATAAATAATCTCCTCAATTGGCGCATTAACAAGAAATACAATTGCACTAAAGATACTTATGACCGATAAAAAACTTGACGGCAGCTGCGGAGCAGACTTTGTAAATACCTGCTCGAAATGCGAAAACATTTCCGCACCAAACATGAGATACATCGCTGCCATAAGCATAATTATCATCGGAATATAAGTAACAAAGAGCCATAGTACACCCCAAGCAATGTCTTTCCCAAGGCGCCGCTTCTCAAACCCAAGATACTCCCACACCGAGACATGACACCGCCGGAATTCACGCCAAATAACAACACTACAGATAATGTTGACAAATGGAAAATAAATCATATCAAGCGGTGGAAAATCACTACTGATACCGGTAAATTTAAGTACAGCATACGTGATAGCTGCTAAGATTGCCATAGTAACCAAGCGAACGCCAACGAGCCGGAATGGCTGAGCCTGTTGAGTAGTGACGATATCTTTCATAGTATAGGGCATTATAGCACGAAACTACATTATACAACTATATACTTCCTTTGGTTAACCGTGACACTGCTCTGGTTAGGTATATATACTCACTTCAATTGTGAAGTAATATTCCGCCATTTTGAGATATAGCTACTACGACAACTAACAATAGGGTGGTAGCATTATGAATAGGTTGCTCAATAACATCCAACAAAAAAACTGCCTCCACAGCAGTTTTCTTGTACAAATAAGGCTCTCAAACCTTGTTGGTTTGCTCGCAAAGAGCGTTTATTTTTTTCTCGCAGTTCGTTTCTGAACTGATCGTATTATATATCAAGGTCGTCGAGTTCTGCAAGCTCTTGGCGAGACTTTTTTGCAAAATCCGATTCGCTCTCATCATCGTTATCCACCGTATCAGTGGTCAAGTTATCCACAGACTGAGATGCTGCGGTGTGTGGCTCATCATTGTTCACCACCTTGAGGTTGTAGCGAGCACTGTTCTTCGTGCCAAGCGCGCGCAGCAAGGTACGCAAACTCTGCGCCGTACTGCCCCGCCGGCCAATCACACGGCCGAGATCCTCCGGGTTGACGGTGAGTGTCAATAAAACACCCTTCTCGTCGATCACCCGATCGACCACCACGTCGTCTGGATGTTCCACCAGCGACTTTACGACATATTCGACAAACTGTTGATCAATTGTCGCCATAGCTTTCTTCTTTCCCTCCTTATGCTGTCATTCAGATTTATTGTGATTGTGCTTTCATTGTAGCATACCGGCTGGATTCTACCAACATACGGCGCGCACGGCTATGCGCTAAGCCATCTGAGATCTCTGCAAATCCTCTCCTAGTGAACGAGTGAAATAGACGACTACTCATTATATCTGATAGATCAGAGCCTTCTCTTCTCTTACGTTACCCCTTCTCAGGGCTGCATTCAGATAAAATAGCTTGAGATAACCGATTTCTGGCTCTGGTTGGAGGGCGATATCAGCCTTTGCAATATTCTTGAGAAAAGCAGCGGTAGGTAGAGACCAAGCAATTCGACATTTTTTGCAACTCAGACTATAACAATACTAATAAATACAAAACTGCTCCACGATACGCGGAGCAGTTGATATGCTTATGCAAGAGAGTCGCTTTAAGCCTCTGCCTCTTCCTTCGGCTGATGCTTGCGGAGCTTCTCTGGGTTGCGGACTGCCTTGTGCTTGTCGCCAGCGGGCTGCTTAACCCACTTTGGCAGCGATACACCAGCAGCAGCCAGTAGTTTGACTACACGTGGCGTTGGTTGGGCACCATTATCAAGATACTTTTGGGCAAGCTCGGTATTGATATGAGCCTCTTTGGTGTGCGGATTGTAGTTGCCAACATAGGCCACTACACGGCCGCTTGATGGGTGGCGCTGAGCCTCTTGTACGGCGAGCCGATACACTGGGTAGGCTTTGCGGCCAAGACGTTGCAAACGAATTGCGAGCATAAATAAAACTTCCTTTTCTTGACTTATATTTGCGTTAGTTCGTTCTGTACAAGTCTACACTGTTTGGCTGGCGATGTCAATTTGTTGCTTATCTGCGGGTCAAAACTTGTCTGAGCTCTTGGCTGACTCTTCTATCTTCTCTGTTTGAGTCTCTTGCTGCTGGTAGGCTGCCAGAGCAGCGCGAGCAGCCTTTTGCTGGGCGGTCTGCTTGCTCGGGCCAGTGCCGCGGCCCATCAGCCGATCATTGACAAAGACACCAAGCGTGAAGGTTTTGTCGTGGTCAGGGCCATCCTCCGCCAAGACACGATACACCGGCGTAGCACTGTCGATTCGTTGGCTCACCTCTTGTAGATGACTCTTGGGGTCGCGCCACGAGCCATCGGCTAGGATGGCATCAAGCTTACTAATGGTATACTTGGCAATAAACTCGGCTGCCGCCTCATAGCCTCGTTCCAGGTAGATCGAGCCAATCACGGCTTCATACGCATTAGCCAGAATCTGCCGGTGCGCTCGCTTACTGCCATGCTTCTCACCTCGGCTCATCCGGATGAGCGAACCATAGCCGAGCGCTTCACCCGAGTCGGCATTACTCTCAGTATTGACCAGCGCTGCGCGCCAGCTCGTCAGGATACCCTCTGGCTCGGCATAGTGTTGGTAGAGATAGTCGGTTACCGCAAGTTCCAGCACAGCATCGCCCAAGAACTCGAGGCGCTCGTTGTGCTCAGTAACGGATTTTTTGTGTTCATTGACATAACTGCGGTGGGTGAGTGCAGTGATTAAGAGCTGAATATCGTGATATTCAAACCCGAGCGCTTGCTGTGCCCACGCTTGATACGGGCCAGTTGGCATGCCAGACATAGTAACTCCTTTCGTTTCTGTCGTTATAGACGCTCCTCTCGGATGCGTTTCTTGGCTTTGAGCATAAGCTTGGCAATATCTTCGTACTCGATGAGGTCAAGTGCCTTACTAAAGGGAAACCACTTAATACCATTCATCCATTCTTCTTTTTGAATCTCATTGCCGCTGGTGCGGACGCGAGCGAGGTAGATCTGTGTCGTCATCAGGACAAGCTTTTCCATTCGGCGGTAGCGAAAGTGAATTTTACCCAGCCAGCCCAGCATATCAAGGTCGTGCAGCCCAGCCTCTTCGCCGATCTCCCGGCGAGCTGTCTGCACTGCAGTTTCCCCTTTCTCAATATGCCCTTTGGGGATCGTCCAGCGATCCTTAGCGTCCTGAATTAGGAGGATTTCGAGTTTGTTGTCGCTATTGTAGCGGAATACAATGCCGCCAGCCGTCGGTTCACGAACAATTTCCTGAATAGACGGCTTGCGACGGCCAAAATATTTTTTAAACCGATTGAAGTGTCGGTCAAAGTGTGACGGTGTTGGCATCGTCTGGTGTCTCCCCAGGCAAGTTGCGATAGGCGGTGCCGAGTACACCGTTGATAAACTTGCTTGAATTATCCGAACCAAACGCTTTAGCAAGCTCCACTGCTTCGTTAATCGCCACCTTGGGTGGAACAGTTGCGCGGCAGTGCAGCAACTCGTAGAGGCCAAGTCGCAAGATATTGCGGTCGACACGAGCAATCTGATCAAGCGGCCACTCTGGCGCAATTGGTTGTAAGTGAGCGTCAAGCGCGGCCTGCGTCTCGATCACCCCAGCAACGAGTGTATCGACAAAGGCTCGATCGCCAATGATCGACTCATAACGCTCAAGATTGCGCGCCAGAATCTCTCGTGGCACGGCCTGCGGATCGTTCGCCTGCTGGCGGAATTCATATTCGTACAATGTTTGGAGTGCAACTATACGCCCAAGATGACGGTTCGAAGCCATTTGGTTGGTTCTTTCTTTTGTTAAAATTCTTTGCTATCGACGAAAAGCTAGCGAGCCGCTTTGGCAGCGCCAGTCTCGCGCTTGGTTGTTTTGACCTTAACTGGTGAGGTCTTATTGACCATACGAGCAAGCTTGAGGCGTAGGTGGCTGCGGCGCAGACCGGTTTTGCGTGGGCTACTCTGTTTTTTTGGTTGAGCCATAGTAAAAATCTCCTTCTCTTTAGGCTGACGTAAAACTTGTAGCTATTATACGCTAAAAGCGCAAAATTCTCTAGTGTTTGCGCCGTTTTGTATAGAAAAATATATTTGCAGCTAATTGCCAAGCGAGCTATTGCGTCTTGTTGCCCCATCAAGAACACACTCGTTACAACGTCTAGATCATAGCTTTGATATGACAGATATCTGTCATATATTGTATGATATGGTACATACTATTAGTCTCAGCAAGGAGCACCTATGGCAATAAAAATAGATGGAGATATTAATCAATATATCAACTTAGTCGGACGAAGTGACGAAAGTATCGAGAAGGACGTTCAACATATCATTAATATCTCGGGTGACACCCCTGTCATTGATGAAATCGATAAAGATTTTATTGGCTTTGACTCTATAGAATCCTACTGGTCATTGTATGACTCTGGAACAGAGTTTCACTGGAAAGATGGAGTACTTAAAGCAGTCACCTTGTACACTCAACAAGATTCGGAATACAAACCGTATGCCACTCCACTGTTTGCAGAATTTTCCAACACCGCAACACGAGAAGAAATTATTCGCCATCTTGGAACTCCTGACAATGAAGCAAAGAAGAATTCCACATGGGTCCGCTCAGCTTGGATCCAGTATGACGAAGAGGACGGCAACTGGGTGCACTTCGAATTTGATGGTGATATGCATTTGAAGATGGTGACGATTTGTGTGCCTGTAGGCTAAACGTAAGAAAACTGATCCACCAGCACAGTTACATCGCTGCTTTGACAGACTTGTAGAACATGCCTACATAGTACGAGACTGTGACCGCGCAACCCAAAACAGGGCGCGCCATGAGGCACCCTGTTTTTTACGGCACGATTAGTAAAGGTGACTATTTCTAGACAACGATACTGACGAGCTTACGCTTGACATAGATAACCTTCTTGGGCGACCCAGTGAGGTATTTTGCGACGCGATCATCTGCTAAGGCCCGGGCGGTGATGTCGGCTTCGCTAGCGTCTGGCGCGGTGGTGAGCTTAGCGCGGACTTTACCGTTGACTTGCACAACGATGGTTATCGTATCGCGGACGATCTTTGCTTCGTCCCACTCTGGCCAGGCGGCAAAATCGAGCTGGTCGCCATAACCAAGCTGCTGCCATAGCTCAGCAGCCATGTGCGGCGCAAAGGGCTGCACTAGCTGGATCAGCGTCTTGAGCGCTGGCTGCCACTGCTCAGTAAAGCCAGTTGTCTTGAGCTTGTAGAGGTCGTTGACGCACTCCATGAGCCCAGCAATGGCTGTGTTGAAGCTCAGGCGGTAGATATCACTTGTGACCTTTTTCGTTGTGGCATGGATGATTGACTCAAGCTGCGCGACGTCGACCTGCCCAGGCGCTCCACCCTGCTGCTGCCAATCATCAAACTCTTGCACCAATGTCCAAAGGCGGTTCAAGAAACGATAGACGCCAGCAATTCCTCGGCTACTCCAGCTCGAGTTCTCGTCGATCGGCCCGAGGAAGAGCTCAAAGGTACGCAGCGCATCTGCCCCATACCCCGCATCGATCACCTCCAGCGGGTCGACGACATTGCCAAGACTCTTGCTCATCTTGCGGCCATCCTCGGCTTGAATGAGGCCATGATAGACGAGCTTCCGCACCGGTTCGGCAAAACCTGTAAGGCCAAGATCGCGGAAGACGTGCGTCCAGAAGCGCACATAGAGCAAGTGAGCAGTCGCATGGTCACCACCAACATACATATCAAGCGGTGCCCAGTGGTTAGCCAGCGCTGGGTCCCAGGCCTGCATAGCATTGTGTGGATCAGTGTAGCGCAGAAGATACCAGCTGCTGCAGGCATAGCCATCCATCGTGTCGGTTTCGCGCTGAGCTGGGCCGCCACAGGTCGGGCAGGTCGTCGCCACCCATTCTTCTTGAGCAGCAAGGACGGATTTGCCATCACCACGCGGCTGGAAGTCTTGCACTGCTGGCAAGACGACGGGTAGATCTGCCGCTGGCACTGGCACAGCACCATGCTCGGGGCAGTGGATGATCGGGATAGGTGCGCCCCAGTAGCGCTGGCGGCTGATCAGCCAGTCACGCATCTTGTAGGTTACCTTGGCGTGGCCACGACCTTCCTGCTCGAGCCAGGCCACGATCTGTTCACGAGCATCTTCGCTGCGCATACCATCAAAAGCACCAGAATTAACGAGCACACCTTCGCCATGGTAACATTGGTCGGTGTCTGGGTCGTCGTCGGGCCGCTCAATGACGGTGACGATGGGCAGCTCGTATTTCTCGGCAAAGGCGGCATCGCGCTCATCATGAGCCGGGACAGCCATCACTGCACCGGTGCCATAACCGCCAAGGACATAATCGGCCACCCAGATAGGCATCCGCTCGCCCGTTGCTGGATTCATGGCATAACTTCCAGTAAAGACCCCCGTTTTATCCTTCGTGTCATTGGTGCGCTCAATCTCCGATTTCTTGACTGCCTCGGCAATATAGGCCAAGACCGTCTCGTGGGCATCACCACGCGCGAGCTGCTGCGCTAGCGGATGTTCGGGCGCAAGCACCAAGAAGGTCGCACCAAAGAGCGTATCGGGGCGCGTCGAAAAGACGGTGATATCGGCCGTTTCGCTCTCTGTAGCTGCCGCGGGTTTATCAAGAGCGAAGCGGATCTCTGCTCCCTCGCTGCGGCCAATCCAGTTGGTCTGAGCTTGTTTGATCTTGTCTGGCCAGTCCAGCGCGGGGATATCGGCCAGGAGCTGGTCAGCATACTCAGTAATCTTGAAGAACCATTGCTTCATTGGCTTCTTCACCACCACTTCTTCACAGCGCCAGCACCGGCCATTGATCACCTGCTCATTTGCCAGCACGGTCTTATCCTTGGGGCACCACCACTGGAGCGAGTCCTTTTGGTACGCCAAGCCCCGCTCAAAGAGCTGCGTAAAGATCCACTGCGTCCAGCGATAATACTCTGGGTCGCTCGTGTTGATCTCCCGGCTCCAATCGATACTCGCACCAACGCGGCGAAGCTGAGTAGTAAAGTTAGCAATATTGGTCGCGGTCGTCTCTTGTGGCGTTTTGCCTGTCTTGATGGCGTAATTCTCTGCAGGGAGGCCAAAGCTATCCCAGCCCATTGGGTAGAGTACCTCGTGACCAAGGCTGCGCCGGAAGCGCGCCACTGCATCGACAATGGAGTGCTCCATAAAGTGCCCTGCATGCATCCCTGCTCCGCTTGGGTATGGGAACATGCCGGTCACATAATACTTTGGTTTAGGAGAGGCGTCATCCGCCCGGTAGCGCTGGTCTTCTGCCCAGTGCTGTTGCCATTTTGGTTCGATTTCTGCAGGATTGTATCGTTTCATGTCTTTCATATTCTACCATAGTGGGCGAGGACAAAGACAACCCCGCTTCTTTTCTCGAAAGCGGGGTTGGGTTTATGTGCGGCGTTTTGTCTACGCTTCGCCGGTGCTTGTTGATGATGTATCGCTGTCGTTATCTTTACTGGTGCTACTGCCTCGCATGAGCTCGCTATACGGGATGCTCTCGCTTGGCTTACGCAAGTCAACCTTTGTGTCGTTGACGTTGATCGTCACTGGCTGCTGAGACGACTGGCTAGTTGGCTTCATGACAATGCGCTTCACATCGTGCGAGAATGGCGACACCCAGAGCTCAAGATCCGTCTGGCTCAAGTCTGGCCCCGAGATAGCAGAGTGCCGCTCGGTCTTGATGGTCCGGCCATTTTGGCGTGTCGTCACACGAGTCGACGTCGAGTTGCTGCAGCGGCGAAGCAGTTCCCCAATACGGGTGTTGCCAAGATCACGGCTAAGCAAGCGTGCTTCGTGGCTCGACGGGCTCGCTACTGTGACCTTGTAGCCCACTGCGCCGTTATCGAGCGCTGGCTTATTCATCTTCTCTACCGTAAAGACGTCACCGTGCTTACGCAGTACCGCAGCGACTTCGTTTCGGGCTTTGGCATCATACAGGCTATCAACTGCTTCTGTGCACTGCTTGGTCGTTGTGCGGTTTGAGCTCATCTTAAGCATCTCATCTTGCGTCATCTTGACCCATTTGCCATCGATTTTTTCGATGATAGGCAGTGCTTGCTTGGTATACTGCTCGCGCATCTTACTCCGCGCAGTATCTTTCTCCTCATCGGTCATGCTCGAGGTATTATAGCGCTTCATCGACTGGTCGATCATGGTATCAATATATTTTTCATATACTTTCTTGATGCCATTGACGCGGAAGTAGGTTGCTTCGCGATCCGCATAGATCTCGGCCTTGACAGTAATCTGGCCAACCTGCGGGAGGTCCATCGTTACCTCACCGTTACCACCAGCAACTTGGTTGGCATATTGCAGATTCACTCTGTAGGTAACCTTCGATGGGCCTGAAGTGCTAGTGCTGCTTGGTGTAACATCACCGCCCATACTATACGACGCTTGCCGTGCAGTTACTAGATTCGCCACGCCATCTGTCACTACCTTGTGTGGATTCTGATACCAGAAGAAGTACAATAGCACACCAGCAATAAGTGCTAGCAGAGCTACACCACCACCGACGAGGCCAAGAATCAGCCCAAGATGGGACTTCTTGGCTGGCTGAGCACGCAAAGCTCCTGGAGCCATGTGTGGTTGATATTGAGGCTGGGGCTGAGCTGGCTGCATAGCCGGAGTGGCTGACTGCTCTGGCACTGGCTGGCTAGCAGGCTCAGCTGCTGGGGCTGACTGTGCAGCTGGGGTTGCTGGCTCACTAGCCTTGGCTGAGGCTTGCACCGATTCGTTTTTTGGCGACGTCTTACGCGTTGTGCTACGCTTAGTTGCCTTTGGTTTTTTCTCTGTTGGCATAATAGTTCTCCGCTTAATGCACTAGTCTCACACGTAAGAATATACCATAAATCGCGTATTAACGCTACTGGCTTGGCCCGTCAAAGAAGTTCTCGTACTCCGAAAAATACGGCGCTTTGATGGCCTGCCAAGCGAGTGATTGACGCACCAGCTCGGTATCTTCGCTCAGGACACAGAGGATCTTAACCGCCTCTTCAAGGAATATCCCACCTTGTGACCCCTTAGCAAGAATCACTGCACCAGGCCGTGCCACCGAACGGACAAACTGCCCTGCCTCGATCGCATTGCGGCATACCTTCACCTGGCAACCACGCCGGCGGGCAGCGGGCGCAAGATATTTCTCTGTCTCGCCGCCGACCGTCACCACCCAATCAAGCAAATGCGAATCGCAGGCCATGCCCAGCTTCTCGTGCTCGGCCTGGCTCGAGGCACCCAGCTCATTCATATCACCAAGGATAGCGATCCGCTGCGGCGCCTGCGCAAAGCTATAGAGCGTCTGCAGAGCAGCCAGCGCAGCAGCCGGGCTGGAGTTGTATGTATCGTCGATAATTGTTGTATCGCCAAGGCCCAGCAGCGGGTTCATCCGCCCGGGGACAGGTTTGATGAGCGCAAGGCCCTTCACTACTTCATCTGGTGTGCAGCCATAAAGCAAGGCCGCTGCGACGGCACCAACGATTGGCCGTAGGCTGTGCTCACCCACCACGTTAATGGCCGCCGCGAATGGCTGAGCAATGTTTGGTGGAGCAATAATCCCCCCACGATAGCCTACCTCAGCATCAAAGTTCTGCTGTTCGAAGCGATACTCAGCGAGGCCAGTTGTACCATATGTACTAAAGTGTGGAGTAGCAATCAGGTCAGCAAAGCGCCCCTCAATATCATCACGATTAATCAGCACTCGGCGTGCATACTGCGTCACGGAGAGCTCCTCTTGCGCCACCGCCTCAATCGAGCCAAAGAACTCCATATGCTCTGGCGTTACTGCCGTCACCAAGGCGAGGTCAGGCCGGAGGTAGCGGCCAAAGTCGGCAATCTCCCCTGGCCGATCAGTACCAAGCTCCTGGACAATCACATCGACGTCAGCTGGCTGAGCAACCCGCCGCCGAGCCGCTGCAAACACCTTAAGCCAGGCACCAATGCTGTGTACCTTGCTAGGGTAGGTCACGCCGAGAATACCACATGGTGCCGAGAGATTGGTATTGTGGTTATTATCAAGCATGCGCACACGGTAGCGCTGCGATAGCAAGGTAGCCACCGCTCGCTTAGTGCTCGTTTTGCCCACGCTCCCCACCACAACAATTAACTTGACCTCTGGATGGGCTTGAAAATACCGGCTCACATACGTCTCGAGCCGCTTTTGGATAAACTTTTTGAACATATCTTTATTTTATCAGAAACAGGCGGGAATGCTACTGGTTGATTCTCCCGCTCGTTTGTGCTTGAATAGAAGGAGTCGTGGGGATATAGCTCAGTTGATAGAGCGCAGCATTCGCATTGCTGAGGTCGAGGGTTTGAATCCCTCTATCTCCACCAGGTGTTATTATATTTTTATAGCGACGAGTAATATCCTCGTCGCTATTTTTATAATTCACAGCACAAGACAACCGTAAATAAAGCTAGCCAGCAGTTCCTACTGCCTCCACCACCGCCACTCCGGAGCCAAATTATCTTGTTGAAAACTATCGAATTCAAGATCCCGTAATTTCGGCAAGAGTGGGCGGAGGCGTTCTTCGAATCCAGACATTCTGTCACGATAAGTTGAGATTTTACTGATGAAGTCTTTGTCGCGGATAGCATCACGTTCTATGGATCTTGCGAGGAATGCGAGAACGCTTTGCCCCTCGTCGAAGCTTGTTGCATAGTTATCATGGTGCTCCCATTCGTAATCCTCATCAAACCAGGCGGCTGAATACTTCGAGACGTTATCAGTTAACTTGACTAGCCAATCGCTAAACAGGTAATCCATGTTCTTGCAGATTTTGTCTTGAGCAAATTGCGACTCGATTCTAGATTCGAGTTTCGTTGTGACATTTTCTATAGCATCACGAAGTGATTCGTAGTCAAATGCTTTGGGGCTTCTAGAAGCGCAATTGGGGTCCACTTGCTCAAACGCTTCAGTCATCATCTCTGCATGAATAAGTGCCTTAAAATAATGAGGAGCTGCTAGGCGATCTCCTATTTTCTGTTCTTCGACCGACATTGCAGAGTAGATGAATGCGTCGTTCAGCTCAGCGACGCACCGATGATACGCGTCGTCTGTCGCTAGACTCAGCGATTCATCTACAAGATGATCCCACCATTGCGAATCTGGTGTTACGTTTGGATCATTTTCCCATAGATCTGATAATTTTGACATGATAGCTCCCTACTTCGTTATTATTAATAAAAAATAAGCGAGATATATCCTCGCTTATCTTATACCTTCACCAATGCTGATTACTGATCAACACCAGAAGGGAATAATCTCAAAATGGTGGATCTTGCAGGATTTGAACCTGCGACCTCACGAATGTGAATCGTGCGCTCTAGCCAACTGAGCTAAAGATCCATGGTGGAGCATACCAGATTCGAACTGGTCACCTCTTCGCTGCCAGCGAAGCGCTCTAGCCAAATGAGCTAATGCCCCGTCTGCTATAGACTATAGCAAAAAATCACCTCTTTGACTAGAGGTGATTTGCCGGTAGCTGCTACGCGCCCACCCTGGGGCACAATGTTTGTTTTGGCACGATGTTTGTGTTTGGACGCAACGGTACCCCTTTTTGCGTACCAGCTTGTCTTTATTATGCACCACCCTTTTACAAAACACAAGCAGTTCGCCGATTAATTGTTGCATTTTATGATCAAGCCGTTTTGGTTGTTATATAGGTATTTCAAGCGTGTTCTCTCCCTCCTGTATTTTACAAAAGCAAAACACCACCTATCTTGGTGGTGTTGATGTGTCACGAGGCATCATATCTGGTGCGGACGAGAAGACTTGAACTTCCACGAGCGCAATGCTCACCAGCCCCTCAAGCTGACGCGTCTACCAATTCCGCCACGTCCGCATATCTCGCGACACTGTTGATTATACCGCATGTTAGGGGGTTTTGTAAACATCTCGCGTTGTCACTGTCCAACGGAGGACGTCTGCGTAGCGATCTGCACCGGAGACAAGGGTATCGCCCTGCTGGATGGCCTGGACACCAGGGCCTGTCGCATACACACTAGCCGACCGATAGAGACCAATCGCAGGCACGTCGCTGTACCACTGCTCGGCAAACGCTTTGTACTTGGCAGCACGCAGCTTTGGCTCGAGGCGCGTACGGGCGCTGGCCAATGCGGCATCTGCGGTGCGACTCGTGTAATTGACGAAGTTATAGCCCTGGTAGCCAGTCTGAGAGGAGTGCCAATAGGCATAGACATCAGGGTCGGCACCAATCGCTAACTCATAGAGCAAAACATCGTAGCTTCGCCCCTGCAATGTCCCTTGGACAAAGGTGGATGACGTCGCCGAGCGGTCGATCACTTGCTGCGTCACCGCTACGCCAAGCTGCTGCCACTGCTCCATTACCTTAGCGAGAACCGCTTCGTACTCCGCGCCCTTCGTGGTAGTGATCATAATCTCCAGCTTTTGGCCATCTTTGCTGCGGACTTTGCCGCCATCGGCGAGCTTCCAGCCTGCTTCATCCAGCATTGCAGCAGCCTTTGCTCGGTCGGGCTTGTCTGCAGATGGTGTATTAATGCCCCCAAGTTGGCTCGGAATAAACGGCCCATCGAGGCGCTGCACCCCCTCACCCAGCGAGGTGCGAATCGCAGCGGTGTTGGTGCCTAATTGGAGGGCTTTGCGCACCGCGCGATCCTTCAGGATGGGGTTGGTATTGTTCATGAGCAAATACACCCCGCGGTCGGTTGGTACAGTGGTTGTCGTGTATTGGTTGCGTGGAATATCTTTGCGCATCACAACGGAGAGGTCGGTTGCGCCACTCAGTTCACCAGCTTGCAAAGCCGAGACGATATCTTGCTGTGTGCTATAAGCCTGGAGTTCGAAGCGATCGAGCTTGGGCCGACCACCATAATAGCCATCAAAAGCGACAACATGCACCGTCTTTGGCCGGCGAGCATTGTTGGTCGATTGCAAAATCTGGAACTTAAACGGCCCACTACCAACTGGCGAATGATTAAATGGTGCCTGGCGCATTGAGCTTGGCGTCGCTGAGCCTAGCATATGTTCTGGTAAAATTGGGAAGGTCAATGCATGAGGGAAGGCAGCATACGTTGCAGGTAGCACAAACTGCACAGTGGTATCGTTAACCGCCTTAGCCTGGACGTCGACCCAGTTGACGCGCAAGGGCGAGCGCACTGCTGGGTTCTTGATGAGGTTGATCGTAAAGACAACATCCTTGGCGGTCAGCTTGTGCCCATCGTGCCAGCGGACATCATCACGCAATTGAGCGGTGTAGGTTTTGCTCGCTTCGTTATAGGCAAGGCTCGTTGCAACATCTGTATGGAGTGAGCCCTTGGCGTCGTAATGATAGAGTGAAGAGAACATGAGCTGGCTGGCCGAAAGCTCGGCACTGCTGGTTGCAAAGAGAGGATTCAGCGTCTCAATCGGGCCAAGCGCCCCCTCGATATACGTCCCGCCAGTCCCACCAGTTGCCGTTGTCGCGTCGCGGCGGATAAAGATCTGAGCAATAATACCAAGCAAAATCACTGCAATAAGGACAAGCCACAGCACAACCCGCCGCCGGGCTCGACGCAAACTCTCGAAGCGGCTCCCTAAGAACTTGCCAACGTGGCGCGTCGCGCTATCTTCGAGCTGCTTGAGGTCACGGCGTGGTTTCTTGCGGCGAGATGGTACCGATTTCGCTGCTTTGGCTGCTCGCAGCGATTCATCCTCCTGAGGCACAACTGCCGACGAGGTCTCACGGCGCTGGAGGTGCTTCTCCTGCCGATTCGCCATGCCCTACCCCGCAGACGGCAACAAAAGTGCCGCCAAAATAGACCCAACAAAGGTAACAGCCAAAAAGATCGTTGCCTCGAAGAGGTTCTTGTCTAAGCCGCGCCGCGTGGTATAGAGCTCGCCCGAGGCACCAAAGCCTGCACCAAGCGTCGCCCCGCGCTGCTGAAGCAAAATAGCCAGGACCATCAAGATGGCCGAGCCAATCATTATTGTTTGTAGAATACTATCAAGATTCATGTTGTTCCTCCTGCGTGCGCCCATAATTTAACTCGAGCGCGCTGCTTACTATATAGTTTACCAGACTCATAATCAGGCCTGTCAAGATGGAGTGAAGAAACGTCATCTTGAGACCTGGTGCCAGTATTAGTGAAATATAGACCATAAAGCCATTGACAACGACGGTAAAGAGACCGAGCGTGACGAGAATAGCGGGAAGCGATAGGATGATGGCAATCGGCTTAAAGACTGCATTGACGACTGAGAAGATGAGTCCAGCCAGCAAAAACACGGCAATACTCATATCGGGTTGGACACCGATATAGCCTGTACCAAAGATACGTACGGCAATCCACAGCCCAAGTGAATTTAGCACCCAGCGGATAATAAAGGCAAAAAATTGTCGTTTCATTTGCTCTAGTATAGCGGTTTTTTACCATTTTGTCGATAAGCTGGCGCTGAGATTATCGTGGCCGCTCGGCGTAATGAGAATGTCATCTTCAATCCGGACACCAATGCCTTCCTCTGGAATGTAAATTCCTGGCTCGACGGTAAGCACCATACCGGCGCGCAGTACCCGCGGCGCACCCAGGCTGTCGTGTGTATCGACGCCAAGCCCGTGGCTGGTAGCATGCGGATAGTAACGCCGGAAAATAGCTTGGTCGTGGCGATCACGTAGAAGGCCAAGCTGCTGTAAGGCGTCGCGCATAATGTCGTCGCTCTGCTGGATATAGTCAGCCACGGGGAGATTTGGCTCGAGCAGCTCTATGATGTGTTGCTGCGCTTGCATTACTGCAGCATGGACATCCTGCTGGCGCTGCGTCGGCTCAATGCCATAGGTGCGAGTGATGTCCGCACAGTACCCATTGACCCGCGCCCCGACATCGATCAGCACCATATTCTCAGCGGTAAGCAGCCCTGAATTATGGCTGTAGTGCAACGTACAAGCGTTAGCACCACCAGCGACAATTGGACTATACGCATGGCGAGCATTGTGGCGCCGGAATAAGTAGTCAAATTCCGCTTCGCACTCATACTCATGCTGGCAGTCTGGCAAGCGCTGCTTGGCTACCTCAAAGGCCTCGATAGTCAGCGCAATTGCCTGGCGCAGCGCAGCAATCTCTTCTGGCTGCTTGATAGCCCGCAGTTCACGCAGCTGACGGAGACACGATTGTACTGAGGGAAAGATCCGCTGTAGCACTTTGCTCAGGTCGCGCGAGGCGGGATTGAGCATAAAACCGTAGTCGGTGCGGTCGTTTACTTCGTATACAACCGTATGGCGCTTGGCAAGCTGGCGCAGCTCTGCCTCAAAATCGTGGGCGTCAATCACTGCATCGGCACCACTGATCCGCTTGGCTTCCTCACTGCTGAGTTCACCAACGAAGGTCTGCTGCACCGCATCGAGATGAGGCCGTACGAGTGTTGTGCGGTTCCGTCGTCCATCGATAATCAACTTCCAACCTGGTCGCTCAATTCCACTAAGCCACCAAAAGTTCGACTCCTGCTGAAACGGCGCTGGTTCATCGCCACTGCCCTGCACTTCGTCATACGCAGTCAATACTGCCAGCCCACCCGCAAGCGCATCAATGCAACGCGCTCGATTCTGACGAAAGTCGATCATGACCGCTTAATACCTCGCAGTACCTCTGTCAATTCTGCTGGGAAGAGGATCATCGTCTTCTGGCTTGGCTCGGCACTAATGCGCTCAAGTGTCGTGAGCGTACGCAGGTTGATTGCGCCCGGGGTGTTAGCAAGAATCTGAGCAGCCTCTGCAAGGGTTTCTGCAGCGGCTTTTTCACCATCGGCATTGATGATGTTGGCCCGGCGCTCACGCTCGGCTTCGGCTTGCTTAGCCATAGCGCGCTTCATATCGCCTGGCAACTCGATGTTCTGAATCTTCACATTCTCAACGTCAATCCCCCACTTGTCAGTTTCAGCATCGACAATCTCTTTGATCTGCTGGCTGAGCTCTTCTCGCTTGGCAAGCAGGTCGTCCATGTCGATGTTACCCGTCACATCACGTAGCGCTGCCTGAGCAAACTGGCTGGTAGCGTAAATATAGTTCGTCGTCTCGAGGACGGCTTTTGGCGCATTAATGACACGGAAGTACACCACAGCGTCCACACCAACCGTCACGTTATCTTTCGTAATGACCTCTTGCTTCGGCACATCGATCGGCGTCGAGCGGACATCGACCATCATAATCGTCTGAAAGATTGGCACTACTACGCGTAGGCCTGGTGCGCGCTGACCTGAGAAGCGCCCAAGCGTTAGCACCACACCGCGCTGGTATTGGTTCACCACCCGAATCCCGCTCAGCATGAATACAATCGTCGCCACGATGATGCCGATAATGATATATTCCATATTCCTCCTTTGGACTAGCTTATTGCTTTTATCATACCACATTGTGGCAAAATAGCGAGATGGGGCCGTCTTGCTATCTCGCAATAGGTAGCTGGGTATCAGATCAGATATAATTTGATTACCGAAACTGGCAGCCCTTCGACGTGCCAGTCTATTTCCGGTATACTAGACGTAGCTATGCCTGAGCCAGATTCGTCATCGTCATCACGCCAACCGCTGGCCGAGCGGCTGCGCCCACAGTCGCTTGATGCTGTGATAGGCCAGACACACTTACTGGGCGATGCCGAGATTTTGCGCCAAATTGTCACGAAGAAGCAGCCCGTGAGCCTCATCTTTTGGGGGCCACCGGGTACAGGCAAGACGACGCTGGCGCGGATTATTGCTCGCGAGGTGGAGGCCGAGTTTATTGAGCTCAGTGCCGTTACCAGTGGCAAGAAGGACGTCGAGCGAGTCATCCAGCATGCCCGGCAAAATTGGAATCTTGGCCTGCGTACCATACTCTTTGTTGATGAAATCCACCGCTTTAATAAGGCGCAACAAGACGCCTTTTTGCCTCATGTCGAGTCGGGGCTGATTACGTTGATCGGTGCCACGACTGAGAATCCAAGCTTCGAGGTTATTACACCGCTACTGAGCCGGATGCGCGTACTCGTCTTGCAGCCACTAAGCAAGGACGAAATTCACGCTATTCTCCAGCGCGCCATCACTACCTTGGGTAAGACAGAGCATGTCACACCAGAGGCGCTCGATTATCTTGCCGAGTTATCGGGCGGTGATGCCCGAGTGGCGCTCGGTAACCTTGAGCTTGCCCTGAGTCTCGCTGAGACAGTGACGCCCGATACCGTTACAGCTGCTGCCCAAAAGAAACTTCCGGGCTACGACAAGCAAGGCGAGATGCACTATGATGTGATCTCGGCCTTTATCAAGTCGATGCGGGGTAGCGATGTCCGTGCCACCCTCTATTATCTGAGCCGAATGATCGACGCTGGCGAAGACCCAAAGTTCATTGCTCGGCGCATGGTGGTATTCGCCAGTGAGGACATCGGGCTAGCAGGTAATGGTGCGTTATCTCTAGCGGTCGCGACCTTTCAAGCGGTGGAGCGGGTTGGCTTGCCTGAGGCCCGCTACAATCTCTACCACTGTGCCACGGCGCTTGCCCGCTCGGCTAAATCGCGCGAGATCACCGACCTTATGCACGAGGCAGAGGCTCTTGCTAGCCGCTACGCCGATACACCAGTGCCGCTCCATCTGCGCAATGCTCCCACCAAACTCATGAAGGAGCTCGGCTATGGCAAAGGCTATCAGTGGCAGGCAAACTTCCAACACGAGAAGGGATTTTTGCCAGATGAGGTAGCCCAGCACGTGTCAAAGGATAACGTATAGCAGGCTGAAAAATATTTGTGACTCGTTTTACCAAGCGAAAAGCCTAGGCAACTTAACAAGAGGCTCTTAGCTATTCGTCGTATCTTGGAAGGATACAGGCGTTAAGTAGTGACAAAAACTCGGAGCATCTTACCTCTCCAGGCTACTGCTGCGCTACTCCGAGCTGCTCATCCTTGAGTGCTGCGTACACCCCATTCGTCCAGCCAAATCCATCTTGCAAAGGATACTCCCCGCCGCCGCCTGCACTGGCGGTGACAACATCATACTTCTCGACCATTTTGCGCTTGTTGGCAAAGACGGCTTCGTTGGTGGCGAGCCAGCGATCGCGAATGGTTGCTGCCAGTGTATCATAGCCGTAATTGCGCAGCCCTACAATAGCAAACCACTGCAGTGGTGCCCAGCCGTTGGGGGCATCCCACTGCTGGCCATTAGTGATGAGGGTTGAAAGAAGTCCACCTGGCTGCAAAAAGTCTTTCTCGAGCCGTTGCGCTACCGCTGCAGCTTGCTCATCGGTTGCAATTCCCACATATAGTGGCGTCACCGCGGCGAGCGTGAGTCGCCCCGTGGTCTGACCAGTGGTGATGGCATAATCCTCAAAGAATTGCGTGGTAGGTTGCCAGCAGTAGCGGCGAATTGCCCGAGCTCGGCGCTCGGCCGCTGCCTCGAAACGCCGCGCCAGGCGACGTTGCTTGATGAGTCGGTAAGCCTCGGCGATCGTCATTTCGAGCTGATAAAGGAAGCAATTAAGGTCGACCGGCACATACTTTGTCGTCTCGATGGTCTGAATCTGACAGGGATCGGCAAACCACCGGCTGCTAAAATCCCACCCGCTCTCGGCTGCTGCCCGCAGATCAAGGAATGTCCGCGTCGTATGCGCTGAGGCTGCATGATGCGCCGTATGGACATCCTCGCGATGCGACTCAGGGCGCGGTGTAGTGCGGTTATCATAGTAACGATTGAGCGGCGTGCCATCGGGCATAACAGCGACGCGAAGGTATGCTGGGTACTCAACGGCCTTGGCTTTCGCAATCTGGCGACGACCCTTCATCCAAAAGCGATACTCAGCAAGAAGGCTTGGCAAAAACTCTGCATAGACCCGCTTGCCTCGGTGGCGCGCCAGCAGCTGTACCATCGCTGCAAACATGGGTGGCTGCGACCGACTCAAGAAGTATGTCCGGTTAGCCGTGGGGATCATTCCAAACTTGCGCAGCATGTAGGTGTAGTTGCGCATCATGTGTTCGATAGAGCGCCAGCGCCCATCTGCCGCTAGGCCAAGCATAATGAAATACGTATCCCAATAAAATAACTCATCAAAGCGTCCACCTGGCGTCATATATGGATATGGCAGCGCAAGGAGCGAACCCCGATTCTTGCGGTTGCGCCGCTCGAGCTGCCGCCAGAGCTGACTCACATGTTGGCGCGCAGTAGTGGTGTCGGTCGGTTGATAACTCGAGGTCGGGTATACTGTGGTAGAAAAATGCTGCCCAACGAAGGTCGCGAGGTCGAAGCCGGGCTGCCGACGCTGCCGACGATACCGCGCCATAATCGTCCGGGCCGGCTTGGTGGGCGTCATATCGACAAATGCCTTGCCGTCACCATAAATCTGCTGCGTTTGCACCTCATCAAAGAGCTCGCTGAGCGTCTCGTCGGGTGAGCTTGGCGTCGGGCGCACGAGCTCTACCGTCTGCACTGCAGCGGCTTTGGCATTCTCTTTGGTGTCTTTAGTAAGAGCAATGATTTTCGCAGCAAAAGCGCGGCGGACGTTGTGCATGATAGGCGGTTTCTCCCTATGATGTTATGGTTGCTGTTTGGCGGCGCGTTTGCGCTCGTTGGCGTCGAGATATTTCTTACGGAGGCGAAGAGCGTGCGGCGTAACCTCAAGGAGTTCGTCATCTTCGATAAAGTCAATCGATTGCTCAAGGCTCAGCTGGGTGTGAGGCGTCAGTTGGACGGTGCCGTCGCTTGATTTGCTGCGCATATTGGTAAGGTGCTTAGCCTTGCAGACATTGATCTCAAGATCATCCGGGCGGTTATTAAGGCCAACGATCATCCCGGCGTACACCTCTGTCCCCGCTCCGACGAAGAGCTCACCGCGCGCTTCGGCCGCTTGCAAGGCATATGGTGTGGTCGTGCCTGGCTCAAAGGCTATCAAAACACCGTTGCGCGTCCGCGGCAATGCACCACCAACCGGTTGATAGCCGTGCGGCAGGCTATACATAATCACTGTTCCCTTTGTATCTGTCAGGAGGCGGTTACGCAGGCCAATCAACGCTCGGGTCGTAATGATATACGTCATCCGCGCTGCACCGCTAGTGGTTTGCTCTTGTTTGCGGAGCTCCGCTTTGCGCTTACCAAGCTCTTGGCTGACAACACCGACAAACTCAGGGCCAACCTCAACCAGCAGCTCTTCAACCGGCTCTTGCTCACTGCCATCCTTGGTGATCGTCACAACTTCTGGTCGTCCAACCTCAAATTCGTAGCCTTCGCGGCGCATCGTCTCGATCAATACACTGAGGTGAAGCTCGCCCCGCCCCGATACTACAAAGCCAATACCAGACTCGGCCACTCGCAGCGCCACATTAGTCTCGAGTTCGCGCTGGAGACGATCGCCAATCTGCCGGCTGGTAGTAAATTCACCCTCGCGGCCCTTCATCGGGCTGGTATTCGGTCCAAGATACATGCTAATGGTGGGAGCCTCGACTGCCATGACAGGTAGTGCCTCTGGCTGGTCGCGGCTCGCGAGCGTCTCGCCAATGTGCGCCTCGGCCGCACCAACGATGTAGACAATGTCACCCGCGCCTGCCTCGCTCACCTCTTCTTTAGCGAGGCCGCGGCTGATGAAGAGCTTATCAATCTTGGCATTGGTAGTCGTACCATCTGTCTTGATAAGAGTCAGCGCTTGGCCACGCTGAGCCACCCCACGATGGATTCGGCCAATCGCATATTTGCCAAGGAAGGTGTCGTACTGGAGAGCCGTCACGAGCATCTGGAAGGGCCCATCTGCCACCTGCGGCGCTGGGATGTGCGAGATAATCGCTTGAAAGATCAGTGCCAGGCTGGCTGGCTGGCTCGCATCACTTGGCAGCGCCGCCCAAGCTTTGCCTTCGCGTGCTACGGCGTAGTACACCGGGTATTTGAGTTGCGACTCATCGGTAGCAAGCTCGAGGAAGAGATCGGCCAGCTCGTCCTCCACCTCGGCAATGCGCCGCGCAGGCTTATCGATCTTGTTGATAATCACGACCGGCGTTAGACCAAGCTCAAGCGCTTTGCTCAGGACAAACTTTGTCTGTGGCATCGGGCCCTCCTGCGCATCGACCACGAGGAGTACACCATCAGCCATGTTAAGTGTGCGCTCCACCTCGCCACTAAAATCGGCATGGCCAGGTGTGTCGATGATGTTGATCTTGTAGTCAACTGCTGGCTCAGCATCGGCAGGCTGGTAGTAGACTGTCGTTTGCTTGGCAGTGATGGTAATGCCGCGCTCACGCTCCTGCTCGCCACTGTCCATGATGAGAGTCTGAGCCATTTCGGCTTGATTACTGCGGAATGTATTGCTCTGCTTGAGCAAGCCATCAAGCAGCGTCGTTTTGCCGTGGTCGACGTGGGCAATAATTGCAATATTACGAATATACTGTGGATCTGTCATAACATAAAATAACGGCCCGAATTATATCAGACCTTCCTTACTGCTTATAGTATCATACTGGCGGCTGGTTTGCCTAGGGTAATGTGTATAATTACGATGCATACTGGAGAGGCTCACCACACCTCATTTCATCATTGTGCGACCACTGTTATTGTCAGGCTATCAAGCAAATCATCCAACGTTTCTACCGTGGCAATTTGGCGCCAGCCACGCGCCCCAACGACCATCCGTAGGTCATCGATCATACTGACAATGGAGGGCGCAGACTGCTCTCGATAATCAACCGTCTGCAAACGCTCCAAAAGGCGCTGCCAGCCACCCCGGGCTCGAATCATCCGAATCATAAGCTCATACAAATTGTAGACCTGGGCCGAATGATCCTCGCGGCCAGTTACGAGCAAATATTGCCGCTCGGTATGGCGCCCAGCCGTACACTCCCTATCATACCCGTGGTTATAATACCCATACGTTCGCTGCAGTAGCGCAGCGGTATTGGCCTGGATTGCATGCGTAAGCTCAATGAAGGTGGCCGCTCGCGGGTCGCCCGGCTCGAGATCGATTGATATATCAATGGTATACTCCATGACGTCCGCTTCCCACTCCTCGCGCTGAGTAATAATACCACGTGGTGCTGTCTCACCCAAACACTGCAATACGTCGATATCCTGAGTATCATACCACGGCTCGGTATCAAGCTGATGCAATGCCTCGTGGAGAGCGAGCCGGTCGTGATAGGTGAGCGGATAGCCCTTCTCGGCAATGATTTGCCGCAGCGCACAGTCGATCATCGCATCATCATACTCCGCCACTGGCTGGCGCAACTGCGCTACAAAGCGCTCGGCCTGCATGGTGTAGAGCGTCACATCAATCCCCATCACTCCAGCATCAGAATAGACGACCCCATAAGCCTGGTAGTCAATCGCCTGAAACAACCCTGTCTCAAACAACTGCCGATGCATCGTTTGCATCACCAAATGCTCATACAGGTGTGCCACGAGATGATCGCCACACGGCTTGAAGATATGGAACGACTCCATATCTGTATTATACCCTACCGCTCCACATTTTGCTTGATTATGCTATACTAGCTTTATGATAGCACAAAATGATACACAATGTTCGTCAAGTGATCGCCCCGCAGTACCCCCCCCACGACCACTACGAGTGGCAGTTGTTGCCCCACCGTGGCTCGCTCTACCCATCAAAGGCTATGGCGGCATCGAGCTCGTCGTCGAAGGCTTGGTGCGTGCCTTGCAGCAGCGCGACGATGTGGAGGTAGAGCTCTTTGCCAATGGTGCACGGCGGATGCGCAACGGCACGCCAACCCACTCATACTACAAGCGCGAGCTCTTCGATACAATCGATGATCCCTACTATGACGCACCACTTCAAGCCCTCCAGACTCATCTCAATTTTGCCCTTCACGCCATCGAAGCCGATGGCCATTTTGATATTATTCACGACCATAACCCCTACATTGGGCCAGCCTTTTTCTCACCAGTGAGCCGTATACCGGGACTACCACCAGTGTTGCACACCTTCCATGGGCCACCATTTTCTACGCCGCAGACTATTGAGGCAGGGCAAATGGATAATCGCCCACAGCTCAAATATATGAATCTTGGCCGCCTCTACATGACGTGTATCTCAGAGGCAATGGCACGCAAAGCCCCACGTGAGATCCGTCCCCATTTGCTACCAGCCGTACACAACGCCATTGATTGCACTGCCTTCCCCTTCGTCTCGCGTAAGCAAAATTACTACATCACCCTCGCCCGCTTCACCCAAGACAAAGGACAAGCTACCGCTGTAGCCTACGCTGCCCAGTACAAGAAGCGCCTCCGCATGGCGGGCACAGTCGCAGGGATCGGCAGCAACCGCAAGCTGCTCCTCGAGCTCTCCAACCCACTAACCAACTACCGGCGCAACGAAGAATTCCGCTACTATAGCGACCACATCCTCCCGGCCGTCCTCAAGTATCGGCGCATCACCTATGCAGGTAATCTCAGTGGTAAGAAAAAACTCGACTTCGTGGCCAACGCCAAGGCACTACTCTTTCCTATCGAGTGGGATGAGCCCTTTGGTATGGCAGTTATCGAGGCGCTGGCCTGCGGCACACCCGTTGTGGCAATGAAGCGCGGTGCCATGCCCGAGATTATCACCCACGGCGTCAATGGCTTCCTTGCGAGCAACCAAGACGAGTTCTTTGCCTATGCCAACCGAGTAGACGAGATCGACCCAGCCGCGTGCCGGGCTAGCATTGAACAAAAATTCTCTGCCAATATTATGGCGCAAAATTATGTCGAGCGATATCAGGAGGTGATTGCTAGAGCGCGGTGGTGAGTGTGCACTGGTATCACACAGTACATCACTTCTTCAAGCCCATGTCTTTATAGCGGCAGTATATAGCCGCCAGTATAAGTGCCATTACTGCAAAGAATATGACGATATGAACTGCAACGTCTGGTGTCTTACCAGAAATACCATCACCAAATGCAGTATTGATGGAATTATAGATCAACAGTAGCGCTGCAAGTAAGCACACATTGTAGGCAATTTTATATCTGTATTCCATGAGCGTTGTTGCTTTCGTTGCATGTCGCATATTTAATATGTATACCCTTATTGTACATTATTAATAGAACTAATTTTAAAGGGTGTTTGCTACTAACTGGTAGACAATACATGGTAAGGTATCCAGCTATGTCAATCCAGGCTATTCACCTAGTTGCATTTTTGCAATAAAAAACACCTGGTAGAGATACATTTGCGCAGTTTATCGCCGGTTTTGAATGCGACACAAATAAGCGTCCCGACATTGTTTGGCTGCCCGCTTTGTGTTTAAATATAAGTATGACGAATGAAGAACTCTCACAACAAATCGCAGCGCTCACAGCAACCGTAACCGAGAAATTCAACGAGATCGACAAGCGGTTCGAAACAATCGATGGACGGCTTGACAAACTGCAGGCAGGACAGGATGACCTGGCCACTAAGTACGACAATCTCAAGGCCGGCCAAGACAATTTGGTTGCCAAACATGCTGACCTGCAGGTTGGCTTAGATGATCTGCGCACCAAGTACGGCGAGATGAACGAGAAGCAGGGCTACATCGTCAATGCACAGAAGACCATCGCCAAGACGCAGGACGAGCTGCAACGCGCCCTGGAGGAGCACGGTGCCAAACTGGAGGAGGACTTTACCGACATGAAAGCGACGCAGGCGAGCATCCAGCACGACATTTCACGGATCAACCGCAAGATGATTATCGAAGCCGGCGTGCGCGACACGATGCACGAGAGCGTCTTCTCCACCCAAGACAGCCACTACCGCGAGCTCGACCGTCGCCTCCGCGTCCTGGAAGCCCACTTTCCCGAGCTAGGGCAACAGGGAGCGTAGGTATGGCTGGCACAGCGCACGACCCGAGCACACCCCACGACTACTTGGATCACGCGCCACCCAGGCTGCCATCGGCCTGGTCGAGCTCGAAGGCGTTGCCGTCACTCCGGCAGTACGACGCTGGCTTACCCAGTACGCCTAGCAGCAGATCTCGCAGCGTGAACTCATTGTCAAGATGGAGGCGGAGGTGGCGGCACTGATGCAGCAGCCTAGCGAGAAGACACGTCCGGCCTGTCTCTAATGTCAGTTGCGTTCAGCTTCACTATATGTGCGCCTCATTAGACAAAACTATACTAAATAACAGTGCTAAGTCAGTGACATTCGAAGCAAAGTCATGGAAAACTTTATGCCACAGTTTCTGTTATCCATGCGAGGTAGTCATACGATCCATCTGTAATATCTAAACATATTATTTCTGGAACATCATAGTCGTGGAGGCGCTGCACTGCCTCTTCGATCTCTGGAAACTTGCTTTTTTCAGTTTTTATCAGCAAGAGAAACTCGTCGTCCTCTTGGCATTCTCCGTCCCAGACATAAACGGAATGTATTTTTGTTATCTGAACGCAGGCTGCAAGTCGGTTTGCAACAAGGTGCTTGGAAATAGTGGATGCTTGCTCCTTGGTTGTGACCGACACCATTGTTATGCAGTACTTGTTGCTAGGCATTGTTGTTCCTCTCTGTTCTGTTGAGTGACTGTGATAAATTATAGATGACTATATCATGTTATGTATAGCCTCGTCTATCGATAATTAAGCCAAAAAGCGTATAATCATAATCAGACACAGTTGATCGCCGCGTCACCAAGAAATCTCCAGCAGGTAGTTTCTAGGCTACACCGCGGGAGATTTTTATTGTAGGCTAATCTAGCGCGGCTTCCTGTCGAAGATAGACGTGAAGTCATTACGCTTCGTTCGTATGTCTTCCTTGACCTGGACACAGAAATAGCTGCCGTCCTTCGTTATGCCATAGAACCGGTAGCGTAGTATCTGTTGATCTTTGGCACCGGCGAATCTACCTCTAGACTCCCTGCTGCATCAAGTCTGGGAACTTTGCTTCAACGAGGCGAAGACGGCGGTCAAGATCGCTATAGAGGGTTTCGTCGGCGGTTTCGCGGCTGCCAGACTCGTGGAAGAGACTACGGCGAAGGCGAGCCATCTCAGCTCGTACCTCATCTTGGCCAGCTTTCAACTTGGTTTGTCCTGCCTTGAGCTCGCTAAAGCGCTCCTCCCACTTGTAGTCGAGATCCTTTATCATGTCACTCAATACTTTGTAGTCCTTGTGGATGTTGTCAAACTGCTCGTCCACTGCTTTGAACTGTGTGTCGATTATATCGAACCGTTGATCTATTTGTTCGAACCTTTGATCAATGTGCTCAAAACGTCGATCAATTTGCTCGAAGCGTTTGTCTATTTGTTCGAAACGTTTATCGATCTGCTCAAACTTCTTCGTCATAGTATTGGCTAATGTCTCGACCGTGCCGCTGAGTGCTACTATTTGTTGAGATAACTCTTCGTTCGTCATACTTCTATTTAATCATATAGGCGGGGAGGAAACAACGGAGAACCCTTGATCGGTCACAGCAGCAACACTCGTGTGACATGGATGATTGTCCGCCCGATTTTTGTCACTTGGACCTCTTAGTCAGTCTGGCGGATTACCTGCCCACACTCCTCACACTGTCTAGGCACCATTATGCTCGGTGCAAGTCGCGTACGCTGACGGTGGTGTGGCGCAGAGTAGCCCTTCAGGCAGGCACTGCGCTGCGGTAGCAGCTGGATCCGCCATCGCCGCCAGGTCCCAGGTATTTGTGTAATAAATACAATTATTTCATCTTTATTATAGCGCGGAAAAGATCTTGAAATTGATGCATTATTTCAGCGGCGCGCTTAAATGGAATCGGCATGGCGACAGTCTGCCAGAGAGTCTTGCACTCAAGTCGAAATGCTCCGTGAAATACTTCTAATGATAATGCTCCTATAAGGCGAACTTCTTCCTTTGTTAGTTGAACAGTTCCCCTTCCTTCGTTGTTTCTAGTACTTTCATTGCAGTTTCTCCGATTATGTTGATAATGCCATTAGTATGGAGAAGCTGGAAAGAATTGTCAAACATTGGCCTGAGACAATTTCTTGACGATAGTAGATAGTGCCCCAGATGGAATCGATCGCAGCTGGCGGCACCCACTTGGTCTGCCTCCATGCCTGGCACCTCGGCGACGGCGAGCCGCCTGCCTGGTGGAACAACGAAGAAGGCGCGTGGATGCGAGAACTTGAGGCGATGCGAGAGCGGAAGTGCGCACCGCGCAACACTGCACCTCATTCATCCGTAAATTAACGGCATATCATTATGATGCTCAGCGAAATCATCCGGTGGCAGTGCTCCAATACCTGCCACCCCTTGATATAAGTAATGGTTAACTGCTCTGGGTAATGTGCAATCCAATTGCGATAAAAAGGTCGCTTTGCGCTCATCGCCATGATACAGCGTAATGGTTGTGCCATACCCACGACGTTCATCAAATTCATAGGCCAAAGCTTCGTTCTTTCCTGGCTTAAAGTCATTGATCGTATAGAGCGTTCCCGCCTGGGGGACGTAATACTGCACGATATTCTCTAGAAAAGGAATCTTTACTTGCTTTAGATCTGTTGCAACGACAATATATTCAGGGTCGTCGATATTTGTGCCAGGATAGTGTATCAGAATTGAGTTGTATGATTGCCGGTCTATCTCGCGATAAGATAGCTCGTAGAACGGATAATGCTCCTGCCTCGCGGAATCATACAAGTAGTTTTGAGGAATGACCGATTCAATGTGTCCAAGCAGTGAGGATATCTGTTCTTGCTCACTTTTGCTCAATGAATCAGCAATGGCCAACGCAATCTTGTCTTCGTAGTTGCCATAAGCAAGTACGGAACGCCAAAATAGATCGTTTTGTCGTTTTGTCTCCCATAGTGTTGGTATGTCAAATTTTGGAGCATGCTCCATGGTATAAATATAACATTAATGACGCCCATTTAACAAACGTTCGACCACTTCAAGCGGCTTGTAATACGGAGTGAGACTATCTTTGCGTGTGTCGTATACTTCAACAGCTCCTGCAGCAACGTCCATCGCTTGTAAGTCGCCAGGGTCATCGACTTTGTAGGCGAATTTAAGTCGATAGAGCGCGTATTCTATGGCTGCTGATCCAGAGTCTCGTGCTAAACGAAACACTTGGGCAGTCAAGAACATTCAGTCGTCCAAATACTCCACCAGTGGCAACTATATCAACCCGGTCATTCCTACTATCATGTCTAGACAAATAAATAACCGAAAGGAGGATTGAGTGTATGGAAGCAGGATCAATACAAGGCGGTGTAGCGGCAGTTGGGGCTGACCCGTTTGCGGCTATGGCCGCCCAACTCACCCCCAAGCGCGCTGTCTCATACATCCGCGTCTCCACCCGCGAGCAGGCTCAGCGTGGTGGGTCGG
>CAUUJX010000004.1:0-122371 GCA_963545865.1 uncultured Candidatus Saccharibacteria bacterium | reverse complement strand
ATATCGATTTCTCTCCTATTATATATAAATATATAAAAGAAGAGAAAAAAGAACCGCTGTAACAGGGAAAAAACAGGGTAACTATAGTACAAATCGATTTGTACTATAGTTGGGAGGGAGGGAGGGGAAATGAGAGGAGGATAGGGAGAGAAGGTAGCAGAACTAACAATAAACAAAAGAGTTTATGCTTTTGTTGGTAACGATAGCAGTGCTTCGAACCCCTTGCATTTTTGCCTCATCCTCGTATAATAGACAATTACTATTCTCTTAATAAAAACGAGTGAGGTTACCTAATGTCTCTTGCCGTTGTCAGCGCAGAAGCAGCGCCTGTTTTCCCGTTACCATCCACTGTTGAAGGTAGCTCACAGCTGCTTGCTAGGCCTACCTCTCAGGCTTGCCAGGTTGGGCGTCTTGCGCTTGTTGCTGAATTGCCGACTGCTCCGTGCCATAGCAATGAGGAACTCGATGCGATGCGCATTATCGACAACGAACGCCACCAGCGCGAGCAAGCCCTCCACAGCGTCATCGATAGCCTCACACGCATCATTGCCAAGATGAAAGGTGGCGCCGCCCGTGGTGACCAGCCGCCCATCACCATCACACATAGCGAGATTACCTACTCGGTGCATTATTTCTACGAGCGCTGTCTAGACTGCCGCGATTGCGGCCACGGTTTTGATCAAGACCTCTTAGCGCAGGAGCAGCACGGCTTTACCTACGGTGGTGAGAAGCCGCCCAGCACAAGCGAAGCAATCAGCAACGTCAAAGAGCTCTTTGTCCTACTGGCCCATATGGCCCAGGCCGATACACGCGCCGCCTTTAGCAACAGCTACATCGCCCAGCTGCCCACTGATATTGAACCCCTCCGGCGCTGCGAGAGCGATGATCCAATTGGTACAGAGTACAACCAGTATGGTTACCGAGTTAGCCCGCCCGAGACGAACACTACCACTGATATAGGCATCACCCAGGCCAACACCTCACACCAGCCTACCCTATCTGCAGCATAGGCCCCGAGAGTTCCACTCATCAAAAAAACGACCACCGCTACCTGGGTGGTCGTTTGTGCTGTGTCTTCTCTCTTATAGATAGATATACGTATCGTACGTACTGGCAGGTACCGTCATTTCGCTGTAGTGACCCCAACCAGAACCGCCTGCATTGAAGTAATTAAACTGGCTAATGCGGACAGTATTACTACCAGCATCATAGCCTTCAATGTAGACGATGTGTCCATACTGCCCCGCTGAGATAACACCAAGAGCATTGGCTCGTGGAGTGCGGCCCGTCGAGAAACCAGCATTGCGAGCGGCATTTGGCCACATGTTGGCGTTGCCCCAGTAGCGTGGTGCGTAGCCAGTCTTTTGGTAGGTCTTCCAGGCGGCGTAGCTCACACACTGGCGGCAGCCATAGCCCAGTGGGTCTTCGCCACCACCGGATGCGCCACCGTGCGACATTGCATTAGCATCAACGGTACAGCCACCGGCCCAAGGGTAGCCACCCATCGAGCCATCACCAGAGGTAATACCAAGTGAACCACCACCGCCAGCGTTGCGGATGGCCGCTTGGATGGCATCCTGCTGCGCCTTTTGGACGCGGGCTTTCTCACTCTCGCGGTCGGCGGTGAGTTTTTGGTAGTTTGCTTCTTCATTTTGCGTGCGAGCAAGGAGGTCGGCCTGCTCGCGCTCTTTGGCGGCGAGGGCTTCGCGGGCATTCTTTTGGTCTGCCAAGACACGCTCAACTTCCTTCTTTTGCTCCTCTAACTGCTTTTTGAGCTTATTGACGCGAGTAATCGTCTCGCTCAGCGTGGTCTGGATGCTATCACGGCGATCTTGCTCCACCACATAGTCGCCAAGACTCCGGCTACTCGCCAGCATCTCCAGCGGGCTAATAGTGCGGTCGACGTACATATCGGCCAGCGTGTCGCCCAGAGCGTCTTGGTTAGCCTTGATATCACGCTTGGTCTGGGTAATCTTCTCTTGCAGTTGGTCGTGCTTCTTCTGGCTGATGTCGATCTGCGCTTGGATCATTGCCTTCTGCTTCGACAAGACTTCGAGCTCATTTTGCAAGCTCTTTGCCTTCTCGTTCAGCTCCTTGGCCTGCGACTGATACTGCCCGATCTCCTTATTGAGCGCATCAATCTGCCGCTGGTATTCCTCCTGCGACACAGCCGAAGCAGTCCCAGTAGTCACACCAAGGTAGGTGCTGACTGGCGTACTCAGTGCCATAATCACGGCAGCTGCCACAATAACTGACTTGGTAGCAAGCCCCTTGGTTTTTTTGGGTGCGGCCACAGCAGTGTGGGCACGCGAAACAGATGTGGTGGATTGTTTCATATTTCTTATGGTAACAAGCGGTGTGTGCTTTGTCAACACGGGCCTCCTTTGTATCAATGCTAAATCTTTAGGTAACGGCGGGTGGCCACCAGCGATGAGATAACGCCAATGCACGCGCCCAGTGCCATCATCACCAGGGCGATAAGCCACCAGTAGGATGCTGCCATATCAATGGTGGGCTGGAGAGCAACCCCCCACTTCTTGAGCGAATTGCCCGAGAGGAAGAGCGTAATAATGCCCAGCGTGGTCGCAATCACTGCGGCGATCACGCCATACACCACAGCCTCCACAAGGAATGGCCCGCGAATAAAGCCACGGTCGGCGCCAATCAGCTTCATCATTTCGATCTCATCGCGTCGGTTGAAGATCGCCATACGGATGGTGTTGAAGATAATCAAGAACGAGATGGCAATAAAGAGCACGCTAGCCGCTACTCCAGCCTTTTGCGACATCTGTGTCCACTCTGCGATGCGCGTCGTACCGTTGCGCCGCTGGCTCATAAAGGTCGGCGTTTGAGTGGCGCTAATCAACGGTTTGAGCGCAGAATTAGTATTGACGAAATCTATCAGCTGCGATGTGTCGTTGTTGTCGTGCAGGGTGATGCGAATCGTCGCGGGCAGCAAGTTTGTCGCTTCATTGAGGGCGTGCAGTTTGGCTTCGTCGTCCTTGTTGGCCTTGGCGAATTGCTCCTTGGCTTCCTCGGTACTAATAAAGCGGACTGACTCGACGTTGCTGAGGCGGCGCAAACCCACCAGCACTGGCTGAGCTCGCTCCTCCGAGACATCAGGACGGAGGTAGATTGAGCGATCAATATCCTTGTTGATCGCCTGAGCAGTATCAGCAAGTGAACGCTGGGCGACAAAGGTCGTAAAGACGATCAGCAGTGTAATTGTCATCACAAGCGTCGCAGCAACGGTCAGCCAGGCGTTGCGGCTAAAGTTATTAACGCCATAGCGGCACATCCGGACAAACGTCAGCCACTGGCGACGGCGGCGCTTTTGCTGCATTAAGATGCGGGCGGTATCTTTGCGACGACTCATTGGCGGTAACTCCCTCTGGCTTGGTCATGCGTGATCTTACCATGCTCGATAGTGATGACGCGGCGCTTGAGCCGATTAACGATCTCGACATTATGGGTGGTCAGGAGCACGGTGGTGCCATATTTATTAATCTTCTCGAGCAGGCGGACGATATCCCAGCTGTGCTTGGGGTCAAGGTTGCCAGTGGGCTCATCAGCGATAAGAATCTTGGGCTGCCGCACGACGGCACGGGCAATCGCCACACGCTGGCGCTCACCACCACTGAGCTGGTGCGGAAATTGCTTCTCTTTGCCCCGGAGGCCAACGAGGTCGATTACCTTAGGTACTGTGTTCTTGATCTCGCGGTTGCTCATGCCTGCAATCTCCAACGCAAAGGCAACGTTCTCAAAGACGGTGCGCTGCGGCAACAGCTTAAAATCCTGAAACACCACGCCAATCTTGCGGCGCAGCAGTGGAATATGCTTATCCTTGAGGGTGTCGTAGTCGATACCACCGACCACAATTTTGCCCGTTGTGGGCTTCTCTTCGCGGGTAAGGAGCTTGAGTAGCGTGCTCTTGCCCGCCCCGCTCGTGCCAATAATAACGACGAACTCATTTGGCTCAACATGCAAGCTTACCCGATCGAGCGCCGGCTTGGCATCCTTATCATACCGTTTGGTTACTCTGTCTAACAATATCACTATACCAGTATAGCATATGGCTGAGGGGTGGAGCGAGAAAGCTGCTACTTCTCCCCCACTCCCATCGCCAAATACGCCTCAATAAAGCCATCGATGGCGCCGTCGAGGACAGCTTGGGCGTCGTGGGCTTCGTGTTTGGTGCGGGTGTCTTTGACGAGTGTATAGGGGTGAAGCACATAGTTGCGAATTTGCGCACCCCAGCTAGCGGACTCACCAGTGCGGAGGTCGGCCAGACTGGCGGCTTGCTGCTCGTGCTGGAGCTGAGCAAGGCGCGAGCGCAGGATAGTGAGAGCCGTCTCACGGTTTTGAATTTGGCTGCGTTCGTTCTGAATCGCAACGACGATACCAGTCGGCAAATGGGTAACGCGCACTGCCGAGTCAGTCGTATTAACGCCCTGCCCACCCTTGCCACCACTGCGGTAGACGTCGATCCGGAGGTCTTTGTCCTCAAGCTGCACCTGCTCGGGCTCAGCGATCTCTGGCATCACCTCCACCAAAGCGAAGCTTGTCTGGCGCAAATGATCAGCATTAAATGGGCTCAGCCGGACCAGGCGGTGCACGCCATGCTCGCTGCGCAGCTGGCCATAGGCATACGCACCATGGAGGCTGTATGTCGCACTCTTAATGCCAGCTTCTTCGCCCGTCGAGCGCTCGAGGAGCTCCGCTTGGAGGCTGTGCTGCTCGGCAAAGCGCAGGTACATCCGCTCGAGCATCGCTGCCCAATCCTGAGCATCGGTACCACCAGCCCCAGCACTAATCTTAATAATAGCCGGTTGGTCATCGTGCTCACCACTGTAGAGGAGGTCGCGGTGGCGCGCTTGGTAGTCGTGCTCGAGGGCGGCAAGCTGCTGCTCAAACTCTGGTATCATCGAATCATCGCCAAGATCCATGAGCTCCACAATGTCGCTCGCCTGAGCCTGCAGCACCTGCCATGGTTCTATCTGTCCTCGCAGTGCCGCTGCTTGGCGCGACACCTGCTGGGCGTGGACTGGATTAGCCCAAATTTGTGAGTCGGCCAGCTGCGCCTCAAGCTGAGTAAGCTGAGTAGCTTTGTCCGCAATTTGCAAACGACGAATCGCATCAAGAATATCGGCGAGAAGCTGTGCGGCGCGCTTTTTGAGTGGTTGCATAGGTCTATTATACCGCACTCTGGAGCGCCGGCTCTACTATACGGCGCAAAGCATTGCTGGCCACACATATCACAGCGTATTGCTGCGCGCTCACTTGCTCCATTACCTTTGTTTAAGTAAAGTGTGGAGTCTCGTTGTTATTGCACTATCGCAATACATCGAGCAAAACCGAGAAGCCACTATCGCATGGATGTGGCTTCTCATATAGGCAGCATTGTGTCGCCTCGCGACTTCCCCTACTGTGGTTGGACTGGTGTTGTGGGCTGAGTTGGTGCAGCTGGTGCTTGAGGTGCGAGGAGCTTGGCGGTCATTTCATCAATGTGATCAAGCCGGCGCACAAGGTATGGGTGGTCGCTCAAGGTCTGGGCAAAGCGGTTCATTGGTCGGTTAGCAGTGTAGCGCTGCCACTGGCGAGCAGTCTCATTCATACCCTTCGCCACATCAGGGCCAACGTGCACCTTGACGAGCGCATTCTTGACAAGCTCTGGATCTTCGGTGTAGGTAAGCGCCAAGCGGTCGGCCGTATACTCAGTACGGCGCTGCCAAAAGCCCGCTAGCCAGCCAGACACCGAGGAAACAAACGGCAGTGCCAAGAACGGCTGCAGATACAGCATAGCTATGGTGTGCTTGTACTTAATGTGCCCCATCTCGTGAATGACGACCGTCTTAAGCTCATCGGGCGTGAGGTAGCGGATCGAGCCAGAGTGCAGCACAATACAGTATGGATTCATAAAGCCAAAGGCATAGGCATTGATGACCGGGTTCTGTGTGACGAAGATCTCTACCCGCGGCAAACCAAGGTCGGCCGCTGTGACGTTGGCCCAGTCACGCAGCCAAGCATAATCGCTGTACTCTACTTGCATAGCATTACCCAGCATCTTCTGCCGCTCCATCCGGATGAAAAACATCCCGACAAGGAGGATGACGCCAAAGAGGATAGCACCGCTAAACAAAGCAATAATAAGCCTCAGCCAAAGTGGGACTTGCTCTGTCATCACGCTAGTTTCTTCTGCATGGAAGTGATCAGCCAGTGCCGTAAAAATAAAATACGCCGACGTCATAAAAAAGAAGCCAATAAAGGTGACTGCTAGTACAGTGTTATCACTGGGCATATTGGCGCGGGCCACGGCGAGCTGCCCCTTACTATACTGCGGCGCAGCGGCAGGCTGTGGTGGGTTGGTGTGTGGTTGTTGATCCATTGGATTGTCGATTCCTTATCTTGTATTGCTTATACAATTGTTTGTAATCTATTATAGTATATTCTGCTCAATCGCAAAATAGCACTCTACTTCGCCAGTTCCATAACGGAAACTACTCATCATAGCTGCGAACGATTCCTATGCAAGGGATGAACATACTGGAGAGATATTTGCCCTTATACCGATTGGTCATGGAAAACGCGAGGATAAAGCGGCTTATGCTTGACTGCCCTGCACCGCTGCAATAAATTGCTCACCACGGTCGGCATAGCTACGGTATTGGTCGAAGCTCGCGGCGGCGGGACTTAGGATGACGACATCACCAGGCTCGGCCGCCTGCTTAGCGGCAGCTACGACCTCTGTCATAGGCACACTACCAAGCGTTATGATAGGTACCGCAACATCATAGTTTTGTAATACCGCTGCAATCGCCGAAGCATTCGCCCCCATCGTAATGATAGCACGCACGGCCTCACCCTGATCATACACCTCTTGTGCGAGTGGCTCGTAATCACCACCTTTGTCTGCCCCACCAACGATGAGAACTTTGGGCTCCGCAAAGGCACGCAGCGCTGCAATGGCACTGCCCGGTGTGGTAGCAATACTGTCATCATAATAACGTACTTCATCCTGCTCTGCTACGAAGGCTAAGCGATGTGGCAAACCAGTAAAGCTCGCCAGTCCTTCCGCTAGACGCTGCGGCACAGCCTGTGGATCGAAGGCGAGCACTGCGCTCAGCGCAGCACAGGCATTCTCAATATTGTGCGCACCGGGCAGTTGCAGGCGATCCGTTGCGCAAAGCCGCCGCTCACCCTGCCAAAAGGCACCATCTTTCACATACACCATGCCATCATCTGGCGTGCCATAGCGATACGCCGGTGGTGGCGTACCCAGGCTGCCACGCGCAACGTCCGTGTCAAGCGACTCAGCAATCTGCGCGGCATATGGATTGCTCGGATGATAAATACACACATCGCCTGGCCGCTGGTGCCGCCGAATGTTCGCCTTGGCATCGACATACTCGGCAAAATTAACGTGTTTGTCGAGATGGTCGGGCTCAATCATCAGCACTACCGCGATCTGCGGTGAACGTTCGGCATCCCACAGCTGAAAACTACTCAGCTCATACACGACCACATCATCAGGGCCAATCTGCGCCAGCTGAGCCAGAGCTGGCTGGCCAATATTGCCCACCACATGGACAGTGCGACCAAGGGCTTGCAGCATAGCAGCGATGAGGCTCACCGTTGTACCCTTGCCCTTTGTACCTGTCACGCCAATGATCGGCGCGGGGCAGCGTGCGAAGAACTCATTCGTAGCCGACCACACCGTCCCATCTGTCTCGATCCGCCACGGTGCCAATCCAGGGGTGCGCATGACGATATCGGCATCACCCAGCTGAGCAAAGACATCTGGGCCTGTCAATACATCCACCACCCCAGGCGGCACATCAGCAATGCGCCGCTCATCGGCTATCACAATCTCCGCCGCAGGCCACACCTGCCGCGCATAATCATACGTCGCACGACCCTCAACGTCGTACCCAGCAATCGCAACTTTCATACCGCCATTATAGCATACACAGCGCCCAGGATACAGAATATACAGAGGTCAGAGGGCATATCATACTACCCTTGTTCTTGGCGCTCTCTCATCATCTCCTCATTATGGTCGCTATCTCTCGTAGCAGTGTTATTGCTTTTTCGCTTGTTTCTTGTATACCACGCGCATTGGCACATCACCATATGCAACAGACCGCAACAGCTCTTCTTCCGTCAATTTGCGCTCACTGCAACTATTGCTATAATATATAGTCTATAGTTAATTTGAGTATCAACAACGAAGATAAAGGACACAAGCAATGGACACTCAGCCCACTCCTGACCATAACCAATCAGCTATGACCTCGCCAACGAACACCATGAATATGAACGCATCGCAGCCTGGCAATACACCGCCATCTCGCTCGGGTAACCCATTGCTCGCAAACAAGAGACTGCTGTATGGGCTGATTGCTGGCGTGGTGAGTATTGTGCTAGTCATCATTATCATCGTTGTGGCCATGCAGTCGGCGCCACCAAGCCGCAAAGACTTGCAAGACGCCCAGGCGCTCATCCGCACCCATAGCCGCACCGAGGATCACCTGCTGCAGCCGCTTTCTCGCGGTGAGACGATCGACGCCAAGGCATTTGCAGACAACCGCAAAGAACTCATAAGCAAGCTTGGTAGTTCACGCGCTGTGCACGACGAAGATATCAAACGTGCGTACGAGCAATACAAGCACGAGACAGACGAAGCCATCACTGCACTGGGCAAGCTGCCTAGCTACTACTCCACCGTTGCCACCTTTATCAAAGAGTGCGCCAATACCAACACGCTGAACCGCCAAATTCTGAAATTTGACTTCCGCAAGGGTGGTAGTGCAGCGCTCACTAACGCTCCTGCCCTGACCGATAGCGAGATCGAAAAGGAAGCAAGCAAGACCTATGGCTCGTGCATCGAGCAAGCCAAAAAAGTGCAAAGTATCAGCGAAAATGACAATGCACGCAAGCTCGGTACCGAATACCTCACATATTACCAAGCGGTCAAAGACCACCGTCTCAAGGCAGCGCAATACTACCGCACCCACAGCGACCTAACCAGCCGCAGCAAATACAGCGGGCAAAACACCGCGCCCAAAGTCCCCGAAAACAGAGACAGCAAGGCCGAGACATACGTCATCGACGACGGCGTCCTCCACAAGAAGGATGGTAGCCTCACCGAGATGAACAAACTACTCAACGCGAAGATGGCAGTGTACCGCGCAGCTTAAGCGCGCAAATGCAAGACCAACACATACAGCCGACCTTTGCGGTCGGCTGTATAGTAGGCAGAGAGAAATAGACTAAACAACCAGTGCGGTGTGGTCTTGTGTCATGTATGCCGATACGCTGAAAAACTTCGTCAAAGTTATCAGGGAGGAAACAATCGGGCATATCCTTAGGATTGTAGCCATATTTCTGGATATCCGCCTGCGCTTCTTCGCCGACAAATTCTTCTTACATTAGAATGTAGAGGGTAAGTTACAGCTATACCTAATCACCCATAGCGCGGTGTACCACTACAACTCAAGAATCCAGTGCACTAAGCCGCTACTTGGACGACCTAAGGTCGCCCTCTTGGAAATCATCAACCTTATCGAATAGTGCCATCAAACTTTCGCGCGTAGGCATACCCATGACATCCTCCATCCATTGCCATTCTTTTTCAGAAGGTGCATACGGGCCTGCGGTGAGCTCATTCATGGCTGTCAATAAATCTGAGCATTCCCGTTTTGTGAGGACAATCGTGACAGGGTCGTTGTAACCTTTTCGTTCGTCCCCAGGGCGGTAACTTTTACTGTTGGTTGGATTGACGTCACTCATATATTGTTCTCCTATGCTATTACTTCAATAATACAACAAAATCCAATGAATGCAAGTATCTCTCCTTGCCTTCACTAATAAATAGTAAAAATAATTTGATCAAATTATATAAGCAGATAGGCCAAGCATCGCCGCTAAGAACTTCGACCCTGTGGCGCAAAGGCAGGCAACTATCCTCAGCTGAGGTGCTTCTACCCCTGTGCAAACAGCCCTTCCAGCTGCTCACCCAGCCGCACGATGTCGCTGCGCTCACCGCTGCTTACACCAGCGAGTGCCCAGGTGTTAGCGGCAATGAATTCACGTGCTACGGCGTTCATCTGCTCGAGGGTCGTACCTTTGATCTCTTGCGGCACCTTGGCATAGTCCTTCACATAGCCATCCCAGAAGAAACGGCTGGTGTAGAATCCACTAATCTGTGCTACTGTTTGCGCCCCCATTTGGTAGCGCCCCAGGCCGTAGGATTTAGCTGCCTCAAGCTCTGCCTCGGTAATCTCACCACGCAGCACCGCTTGGAGCTCACTGACAATCAGGCTAAAGAGCCGCTCTGCCTTATCGCACTCTACCTCGCCACCAAAGTCCCAGCTGCTCTCATACTTGCCCACCGAGCCATCACTAAACATCCCATAGGCCATCCCCTGCTTGCGAGCTTTGCCAAAGATGCGCGAATGCATCGTGCCAGTGAGAATATGGTTGAGGCAGTCTAGCGCAGCATCTTCTTTGTCGCTGAGCTCACGCGGGATTTCCATCGACCAGCCAAAGGTGAGGTTGCTGGCCTCTTTGCGACGGATGAGGGTAGGTTTACCACTGTGAAGTTCGTCGTGCGGCACCGCAAAGCGCTCACCTCGCGGCAGTTGCCAGCTCTCCAGCATGCGCTTGATCTGCGCCTTGCGCCCCGCCATTTTGCCAGCAATGACAAAGCGGAGGTTATCGCTGGTGTGGGTGCGCCGGTAGTGTTCCTGAATATCGCTCAGTTGCACGTGAGCAATGGTGCGTACGCGCTGGTGGAAGGTGTAGATGTCATTCCCCAGTAGCTGCTGGATCTTGGGCCACAGCACTCGGTTGTGGTTGTTGAGATAGCCAACAAGTTCGCTACGCACATTACCCTTCTCGGCTTCGAGCTCCGTCTGGTTGAACTTTGGCTGGGTGATGGCCACCTGCTGCAACTGCAAAATACGCTCCCACTCAAAGTCTGCACAGTCCGCCACATACACCATAGACAGATCGCTCGTCCAGGCATTGTGATAGGCACCGTTTTTAATAAACTCCGCCTCGTACTCGTGCTCACTCGCAAACTGGGCATTGGCACCAAAGGCCATGTGCTCCATAATGTGCGCCGTCTCGTAGATGTCTTTGCTCGCAACGTAGCGGTTGCCCGCCCGGAATTGGAACTGAAAGCTCATCACGGTTGCGCCAGGCACGTCGATGAGAAGGCCACAGGCACCATTCTTTAGCCTGACCTCTGTTACTGTGTGTTGCATCTAGCGGTTCTTTTTGCGATTCTGCCGCTGGGCTTTCTTTTTTTTGCGGGCGGCGTTACGTTTGCGGTTGACGTCGGCAGTAGTTGGTGTCGCTTTTGTTTTGGTAAAGTCGTGGTCGCGATTCGCTTCCCCACTCGTGATTTCATTCACGCCGCGCTCCACCGAGGTTTCGGCTAGGCGGGTAAGCTCGGTGTCGTGCTCGTCGTCCGTTGCCTCACGTGTGATGGCGTCGGTCTTGCGCACTTGGTAGATCGCGTGGAGCACCTCCGCCCGGAGGTTGGCCTGCAGGCTATCAAACAACTTTTGCGACTCGGCGCGGTACTCCACCAGCGGGTCGCGCTGACCCACACTGCGCCAGTGGATTCCTTCACGCAGGTGCTGCATATTCTCTAGGTGCTGCATCCACAGCGTGTCGAGCACCTGCAAGTACACCTCGCGCTCGATGCCACGCAGTAGCTCGCTACCCAGCTCGTCTTCTTTGTCTTGATACAATTTTTTCGCCGCATCAAGTGCCATCTTGGTGCGGACGCGATCGCGCTTTTCGGCGCCGATTTTCTTGATCTCATCTTTATCCAGTGGGAAGATCGCGCCAAACTCCTCAGCAAACTTCGGGTTTTGCTTAGCTGGTACCTCTGTGAGGCTCTCGACTGCAGTGCGCAGTAGGCGCTGAATTTCTGGCTTGATGTTGTCGCCATCGAGGATCTTGCGCCGCACGGTGTAGACCACTTTGCGGTGACGGTTGATGACGTTGTCGTACTGAACAACATTTTTGCGCGCATCGAAGTTAAAGCCCTCAACTCGCTTTTGCGCTGCCTCGAGCGTCTTGCTGACCGCTTTGTTTTGGATGGCCATGTCTTCTTCTACCCCAAGGCGCTCCATCAGGCCAGCAATACGCTCACCCTGGAAGATCCGCATCAAATCATCTTCGGTCGAGACGTAGAATTGAGTGTCACCCGGGTCGCCCTGACGGCCACCACGGCCACGCAGCTGGTTGTCGATCCGGCGCGACTCATGCCGCTCGCTGCCGATCACCACCAAGCCACCAAGCTCCTTCACGCCTGGCCCAAGCTTGATGTCTGTACCACGCCCCGCGATGTTCGTCGCTAGCGTCACAGCACCCTTCTCGCCAGCGTGTGCCACAATCTCGGCCTCACGCTCATTATTCTTAGCATTGAGGATCTCATACTTTATACCCGCTTTGTCTAACCATTGGGCGATCAGCTCATTCTTAGCAATCGAGCCCGACCCCACCAGCACCGGCCGGCCTTGCTCATGATACTTCTTGATGGCGGCTGCCACAGCTTTAAGCTTAGCCTTTTCGGTTTTGTAAATAAGGTCTTGGTGGTCTTTGCGGGTAATTGGCTTGTTGGGCGGCACTACCACCACATCCAGGCTATAGATCTGCTGGAACTCCTCTGCCTCAGTAAAGGCCGTACCGGTCATACCACTGAGCTTCTTATACAGGCGGAAGAAATTCTGGAAGGAGATAGTCGCCAGCGTCATGCTCTCTTGCTGAACGGGCACGCCTTCTTTCGCTTCGATCGCCTGGTGAAGGCCTTCGTTGTAGCGGTTGCCGATCTTGAGGCGGCCAGTGTGCTCATCGACAATGATCACCTCGCCATCATTAGTCACGACGTAGTTTTTGTCACGATGGAAGAGCGTCTGGGCACGCAGCGCTTGGTTGATATGGTAGACACTGCGGACATATTCAGGAGTGTACAAATTTTTTATGCCAAGGAGTTTCTGTACCTTATCGATACCACTATCTGTCAGGGCCACACTGGTGTGCTTTTCATCGAGACGGTAGTCCTCCGGCACAAGCTTGGCAGCAATCTTGGCAAATTGGTAGTAGCTATCAGGGTTCTCAGCCGCGGGCGCACTAATGATGAGTGGGGTGCGCGCTTCATCGATCAAGATAGAATCCACCTCGTCTACAATGGCAAAGTTGAGCTCGCGCTGGCGCACTAGGCTAATCTCATTGACCATGTTATCGCGCAGGTAGTCGAAGCCAAACTCGTTGTTTGTCCCATAGGTAATGTCTGCCTCATAGGCCTCGCGCCGTGTACAAGGGCGGAGCTTTTGCATACGTGGGTCAGTATGGTTCTCGTTGGTATACGCACCATCATAGAGGAAGGATGCTTCGTTAATGATCACACCAGTGCTAATGCCCAGAGCGCTGTAGATCTGCCCCATCCAGCCAGCGTCACGCTGCGCCAAGTAGTCGTTGACGGTCACGATATGTACACCCTTGCCCTCGAGCGCATTGAGGTATGCTGCCAGCGTGGACATCAGGGTTTTACCTTCACCAGTCTTGAGCTCGGCGACGTTGCCTTCGTGCAGCACCATCGAGCCAATCAGCTGCACATCATAGTGCCGCTCGCCAATCACCCGGTCGGCCATCTCGCGCACCACCGCAAAGGCATCAGGCAGGATGGTATCAAGCGTCGTACCTTTCTTGTGCAGGCGCTGCTTGAGGATCTCTGTTTGCTTGGCTAATTCCTCATCTGAGAGTGCCTTATATTTCGGCCCAAGCTTGTTGATCTCGTCTACCTTCTTTTGTAGACGCTTCAAGATCCGCTTCTGCGGATCGCCAAAAATCTTCGTCAGTGCTTTTTGCTGTGTTGTTGCCATGGTGTCAAACTTCCCTCGCTTTCCTCTCTAAGCGGCCATTCAATTCAAAAAACTCCCCTCATTATACCGGGTTTGCGGCTGTTTGGGAAGGGTGGCCCGCACAAAGTATGAGCAAGAGGCCGATACCCAACCGATATCAGCCTCTTAACTCTTGCATACCTATCGCCTACTCCGCAGGATGATCCTGCTCGCGCTCGAAGCTGCGTTTGAAGCGAGCGAGAAGGCCACGGCGACCAAGGTGTGGCAGCTGGTTTTGCTTGTATTTGCGCAGTTGGCCAGCCAGTTTGCGCTCGACAATGTCGGTGGCAGCCAGGACGTTGAGTGTGGAGTCTTTAGCCTTGATGGTTTGGTCTGGCACGGTAATGACCACCTCTACCTCATACTTATTGCCATGTTCGCCATTGATCTCCTCAATGCGCACCATAGCGCTCACGGTCTTGCGAGCGTGGCGCGACACCATGCGGTCGAGCGCACCAATCTTCTTGCGGATGTATTTTTTGGTTGGCTCGTCTGGCGAGTATTTGCCAATACCGGTAATGTCGATGTTTGCGATCATGCTGACCCCTTTCGTGTTAGCAACTTGTGCTTATAGTATAGCATGGTTGAGGAGAAAACAGGGGTTGTTGTAGGCACATTATCAGCGCAGGTAGAGACGTTTGGCTAGCGAGCTTAGCTGATAGGTTACCTCTTCTCGCAGCTTTTTAGTCTAGTCGAGCAAGGCTTCAGTCTCTTTGCTCTTAGGTGGTGTCTCTGTGCGGCAGTGTGACGTATCTATCAACTTCATCAGGTCTCTCAGCTCTTGTGCGTCGGCATTCTTGTGCGAGGGATGCTGCTGGCTATCGCCCTCTATGGGCTGGAAGAAGGTGTATTCTTCTCCACCGTTGTACTGCTCGGTGCCTGTGCCGTGGGTGCGCACGACCTGCCATTTATCGTTGGCATCTGACCCACAGCGATACACCACCCAATCATTACTATCAGGTGCCATAATAGCGACAGTCGGGCCCAAAACAACTGGTCGACTATCGAACACAACGCCAAATACCGCTATATGCTCGCCATCACGGCCTGTCAAGAATATAGTACGCTCGGTGGCGTTGGTTTCACCATCTTTGCTGATCTCTGGGTTGGTTTGGATACGATGCTCCTGCAATGCACTCTGCCTCCACCATGCATACTCGAAGGGTCTTTCTGTTAAGATACGGCTGAGCTCTTCTTGCAGCTGATCTGCCAGCCCTGATGGGTCTTGCCGCTCTCCGTTTGCTGGTAGCTGTTTTTCGTTCATTCTTGCTCCTTTGTTGCAATGCTTTCGTCCTATAGTGCAGCATAGTATGGGTAATGTCAAATGGCTATGGGCTAAGCTGTGACGCCGGGCCATTTTACGTTTGCTGATTGCGGTAGCGCAGCAATGTCTGGTACTTCGCCTCTATCTCAACGGTGTGTGCTGCAAGGCTATTGAGCGCTTCTATCAGGCGGCCAACCCGTCGTAGACTATCGACTGGGACGAAACTACGCACAGCCCCAGCCTGTGGCTCGGTCGACAGTTCATCAAAATGAGCTGGGGCAAGATGTGCCACATATGGCTGCATTGTCTGGCGATCGACCATGCGGCGATACGCACTCGTTTGGCCCGTTAGCCGATACACGTCAACTGCTTGGCCGCCCACACAGCGGTCGGTTGTGCGGTCAACATAGCCAGAAACAATGAGTGTTGTGTCGCGGAGTGGATAGCCCTCTCTCGTATGCGTACCAACATACTGGACAGCTCGATGCTCTACCACAGGCTCATGATACTGCCACCCAGGAAGGACGTGAGTTTCTATCACTTCCCACCGCGCAGCACGAGCAAACGCTACACCAGTAATGTGCCGCACCACTGCTTGGCCAAACCATACTGCTGCGTACTGCATGGGAGAGGCAAAATGCTCAACGCGTGGGCCGTTTGCTTCGGACGCCACCAGCTCCCCTACTTGCGGTGTGCCGCACCGATTGCTTCGCTAATAGAGACGTAGTCGTCTCGGTCGAGCAGCTCCACCAAGCCTTCGTTGATATCGCCCACGACCTGTGGCCCTTCAAACATCAGCGCCGTCACCAGCGCCACGAGGCTCGCGCCAGCCCGAATTTTCTCGTACGCATCCTCCGCCGTAAAGACACCGCCCACACCAATGATGACAAAGCGGTCGCCATACAGCGCATACGTCTTGTGGATAAGCCGCGTGGTAATGGCCTGAGCTGGCCGGCCGCTAAGGCTACCGGGAGTGTCGTCTGGCAAAACGCTTGGGTCGGTGAGCTTGCTGCGATCTTTGACGAGGTTGCCGATCGTCAGGCCCGCGACATTATGCTTATCGATGATGGAGAGGAGCTTGGCAAACTGCGTCCAGGTCTTGTCCGTCGGCATTTTGATAAAGACGGGGCGCGAAAGCTTCAGCTCATCCACCGCAGTGAGGAGCTTCTTGAGGCGAGCGGGCGTGGTGAAGGGCTCACCGCCATAGGCATTCGGGCAGGAGATGTTAATCTCGTACAGTGGTGCGCAACCAGCTTCTTCAAGCTGGCGAAGGCTGTCACAGTAGTCGGCAATCGCTTGCTTGGGGCGGACTTGCTTGGGGCTGTTCGTCTTGGCTACGGATACGCTGAGCGGAAAGTCGCGCCAGACCCGTGGTGAGTAGCTGCGGATCTGCTCGATCGCCTTGGCGACGCCGCGATTGGCCAGGCCAACATTCACGACAATTGACTGCTCACTAGCCAAGCGACGAAACCACGGCTTGGGGTTACCCTCACAAGGCACGGCTGTTACCGAACCGCCAATCTCAAAGCCGCAACCAATTTTCTTTGCCACAGGGGGCAGATCAAAATCTTTATCCAGTCCAGCAGACAGACCGATGGGATTAACAAAGTTGAGGCCAAGAATAGTCTGCTCGAGGCGAGGATTCTTATAGCGCCAGCCACTGAGGAGCTGCTCGCCGCGGATGGCATGCAGTGCCCGCGCCGTCCAGAGCATCGACTGGTGCGCTGCATCGGGCTGCCGCCGAAAGAGAAGCGGCTTAGCAACTTTGGCATAGCCTTTGCGGCTCATTTTTCTGATTGTGCGCCCCATCTAGAGTACCTCCCTGTTGTTCAGATATGGCTGCAGCACCGTTGGCACGCGGAGCTGGCCATCAGTTGTTTGATAATTCTCGATAATCGCTACGAGTGCGCGAGCCAAGCTCACCGCGGTACCATTGAGGGTATGCACCGCCTGGAGCGAGCCATCGGCTCGGCGGACGCGGATACCAAGGTTGCGCGCCTGGAAGTCAGTGCAGTTGCTGCAGCTGGTGAGCTCGCGGTAGGCGCCATCCACAGGCGACCAATACTCGATGTCATATTTCTTGGCAGCTGGTGCACCTAAGTCTCCCGCCGCGATATTTACCACATGGTATGGCACGCCCAGGCTTTGCCAAATCTCCTCCTCCAGCGCGAGGATTTTCTCATGCATCTGAGCCGACTGCTCGGGCAAGCAATAGATATACATCTCTAATTTGTTGAACTGATGAACCCGAAACAGCCCGCGGCTAAACTTCCCGGCAGCGCCAGCCTCTTTGCGATAGCAGGGGCTGTAGCCAATGTAGAGGAGTGGTAAGTCCTTCTCGCTCAGGATCTCATCGGCATGGAAGCCTGTCAGCGGAGCCTCGGCTGTGCCAATAAGCATAGTGTCTTCGCCCTCAATAAAGTACTCGTTACTCTCCTTATCGCTCTTGGGTGCAAAGCCCGAACCACGCGCCACGCGGCCACTCACCATGTGTGGCACCGTCATGGGGCGGAAGCCTTTGCCAACAAGGAAGTTAAGGGCATATTGGTAGATGGCATTCTCGAGCAGCATTAGGTCGCCCAGCACATAGTAAAACTTCGTGCCAGCCACCTTAGCACCGCGCTCAAAGTCGAGCCAGCCCCGGCTCGTCGCAAAGTCGAGGTGATCCTGGGCCGACTCACGTCGCTCACCCCACTGCTTCATCTCCACACTGTCTGCCTCGCCGCCCAGTGGGACGTCTGGTAGGGTAATATTTGGCACTGCCTCGAGCTGAGTAAAAAAGTTGTTCTCTATGGTGCGCAGCTCTTCCTCTAGTGTGGCGAGCTCGGCTTTGAGTACCTTACCTTTAGTGATGAGTTCTTGGCTTGGCTTGCCACCCTTCATCTGAGCGGCTGTCTCGTTGCGCGTGGTGCGCACGGCATCCACCCGCTGCTGAAGCTCCCGGCGCTGATCGTCGCATGCGAGAAGCGCTGCGATGGACACCTCATAGCCCTTATGGCGCGCTGCTGCCTGCACCTCGTCGGCATGCGCGCGAATATAACGAATATCTAACATAACTATATTATATCAGATACCACGCCAAGCGTAGTGGCAATTTGTTCGATAAAACTTCCGGGCACGATGGCCACCCAGCCACGGTACTATTGGGCAGATAGCACAGCTTGCAGACCCCCATTTTTGCCTCACTTTTCTGCTCTCGATCACTCCATGAGCGAGGAGAAACTAACACAGAACCAGCCATAATGGCTGGTTCTGTAGGGGCTGGTAGTGGGCTGACTAGCTTAGTCTGATATCTTGACGATACTCAGGCTTGCATCGGTGATATTCGCGTCTTGGCCAGCCGAGTAGACGACAAGCTTGAGCGGTGTCCCGGCCGTTACCCGCATCAGGCGAGTGTATGGCATGGTAAAGCGGTAGCCCTGTTGGTTGTTGCTCCACACACCCTCTGGAGTGTCGCGGGCTGTGTCGTTGACAGCCTGGTACACACCGCGGGGTGACGATGTATCGTTCAAGCGAATCCGCGATTGGATCAAGTACACACCATCACTTGGTGCAATGTACGATTTACTCCCGGCATCCCACGACCCGCCACCGTTGTTTGTTACGACGGTCTTGAGCGGCACTGGCGCAAAGGTATCCTTGGCAATTGTCGCAGCCGTAACGCCGCCATTGCCATTGCCAAGCGTTGCCGTAAAGATGGTCATCTGGGGGAGGCTCCGCCATTCCATGTCGCAGTTTGCGGCCGACTTCTTCGACAATATTTGGCCAACCGTGCCACCCGCCGGCACCGTGCTACCCGCAAAGGTAAGGCCGAGCTGCGATGTGCCGTTGCCTGTGACAGTCATATTTGGTGAGCATGGCTGAGTGCTGTTGGTAACATTAATCGTTGCGTTGGTGCCATCCTGGCCTTTGGGTCCAGTAGCACCTTGCTGCCCCTGGATACCTTGGGCACCTTGTGGGCCGGGCTGGCCGGGATCACCCTTCTCACCCTTGAGGTCGGTGTAGGCGATGAGGTTTTGCCAGGCTGTTTCGCCAGTGTAGCGCCACTGGATGTAGAGCGTACCCTTCTGGAGCTCGATTGTTCGGCCATCGGCACCTGCTGGGCCAGTTTGACCCTGCGGACCTTGTGGACCGGGCTGGCCTGGTTGCCCTTGCGGCCCAGTGTCTCCTTGGTCACCCTTTGGGCCGGGTACGCCTTTTTCTCCTTGTGCGCCAGGTGTGCCAGGTGTGCCCTGCTCGCCTTTGGCACCTGTGTCACCTTTCGGGCCAGCATCGCCCTTCTCGCCTTTTTCACCATTTTTGCCGTCTTTACCATCTTTGCCGGGCTCGCCTTTGTCACCTTTTTCGCCCTTGTCGCCCTTAGCGGCCGATGCACCATCTTTGCCGTTGGCTCCGTTTGCCCCGTCCTTACCATTGACGCCATTGGCACCATTTGCGCCATTTTTGCCAGTTGCACCAGTAGCACCATCGCGGCCGCGTGCACCGTCTGCGCCATCACGGCCATTGGTGCCATCTGCACCTCGTGCGCCGCTCGCTCCGGCCTCGCCGCGTGCACCTTGCTCGCCTTTTGCCCCACGCAGGTCCTCGACCGAGGCAATATCTTGCCACGCGCCATTCATAAATTGCCACTGGATCTTCCCATCGCGCTGGCGCAAGCTCACTTGGTCTGGCCGCACACCCTTGAAGCTACTATTGTAGCCCCATGGCCACCACCACCAAAGCAATATAATGATAATTAATAATATCCCAAACAAGCCAAATACAAGCGAACGGCTTGCAAATTTTTTGCGGTGTTCATTCATAGCTATACCCCTATTTATACCCTTTTGCCCAATTATAGCACAAGCGTTATAAAATTAAAGAGCGCAAGCCACTCTGCCCTCAAGTCTCAGCTATTTTTGGGTCTCTTTTCTCGCTCTACCCCTGTTAGGTGTACAGTAGTGCTCCTCTTAGCTAGCCAAAAACCCGCTTTGCTTACCCTCGCACAGCGGGTTTTGGCTCTTTGTATCTATCTAGATTACTCGGTACGCAGCGCTTCGATTGGGTCAAGCTTCGCAGCCTTGCGGCTTGGCAGCCAGCCAGCAATGATCGCTACCAGCATCAGGCCAACCACTACCGCAGCAGCATGCTCTGGTACAAAGACGAGAAGTTTATGATCACCAAAGTGGAGCTTCTCTGAGATAACCGGGTTGAGTGCCACGCCAGCACCCCATGCACCCAGCACACCCAGCGCACCGCCCAGCAGGCCAACCCAGGCAGCCTCGTAGCGGAACAAACGGCCAATATCACGCCGGCTTGCTCCCAGCGCCTTCATCAGGCCAATCTGCTGTGTCCGCTCCAGCACCAAGATGTACTGCGTGTTGACGATGCCAAAAATACTCACTATTAGCGCCAGCGCACCAAAGCACAGCACAATCGCCTGTAAGATATCAACAAAGCGAAAGAGTGTCTGCTGCAGATCTTTGGCAGTGGCTACAGCGTAACCATCGTGCTCGAGGGATTTCTTGGCAGCCTCAGCATCCTGCTTGGCAACCGCGGTGGCAGACATGTACTTTTGGTATTGGCTCGTGCCCTTGGTACTGTAGTCGCTCAGCTCGCGAGCTACCTTAGCATTAATACCAATGCCACGCATTGCTTGGGTTTGGTCGGCCGATTTGCGCGTCACAGCCGCAATGGTAAAGGTCTTGTGCAGTTCCTTGCCACTAATCAGCTCATTCACCCCAGCCTGCCCCTTCTCAGCAAAGACCTGGCCAAGCGTTGCTTCATCAATCTTCTGCGGCGTCTGCACCACTGTGACAGTCAGCTGCTTACCCACCATTTGAGCAGGCGATTGCCCGAGCGTCTCGGCATAGCTCTCAGGTATAACGGCTTCGCCAGCCGCGAGCTCAGTACCCTTGCCCAGCTGCTTACCCGCCACGACTTCGGCCGCGAGAGCACCATCAAAGACGCTCACATCACTGCTGTATTTCTTGTTTTTCTTGGCTGCAAAGCTTACATATTTGGGCTGGAGCTGATAGACTGGCCTCACTTTCTCGAGGTCAGTACGCGCCGTAAGCTTGTCGATGTCTTTTTGGGTCAGGGCTTTATAATCATTACCATAGCGGTTGATACTATCAGGATTATACTCACGCAGGTCAGCCTGCTGGCCCGATTGCGCGCCGATGAGCCGCTTATCCTTGACGACAAACACCGCCTTGGCATCAATATTACTGCTAATCAGCCGGTCAATATACTGGCGTGCACCCTCGCCTGCCATCAAGCTCGCCATAATGGCAAAGCCGCCCACCGCAATGGCGATACTGGTAAGCAGGGTGCGCATCTTAGCTCGGCGCAGGTTGCGGCCAGCGCGGCGAATAATATCGGTCGTCTTCATGGTTAGTCTGCCCTCCTTGGTGTTGGTTTGGTGGTTGTGGATTTGGCTTTTGTGGTGATGCTCGTCGCTTTTTTCGTTGTTTTCTTGGGCTGCGTGGCAGGTGCTACGGCTTTGGCTCGGCGACGAGTTGGTGTTTTTTTAGCCTTGGGAGAGGCTGTTGTTGCCTTATCATCCATAGCGCTGTCATGGTCAATCACCCCATCTTTGATACGAATGATGCGCTGGCAGCGCTGCGCGAGGTCTTCGTCATGCGTGACGATGATGAGCGTCGCACCGCGCTCCTTAGCGTAATTGAAGAGCAGGTCTTCTACCACCGCGGAGGTTGCCGAGTCGAGGTTGCCCGTTGGCTCGTCGGCAAAGAGAATCTGTGGCTCGGCAGCAATTGCTCGAGCGATCGCTAGGCGCTGCTTTTGCCCACCACTGAGGTCCTTGGCTCGCGCTTTGATCTTATCCTCCAGGCCAACTGCCTCGAGCGCCGCCACGATGCGCTGCTTACGCTGACTACGCGGCACACCTGCGGTCTCGAGCGACAAACTCACATTGTCATAGCAGCTCTCGCCGCCCTCCACAAAGAAACTCTGGAAGATAAAGCCCATCGTTCGCGCCCGAAAGCGGTCGGTCGCCTTGCGCTTGAGCCGCAAGATATCTTCACCATTGATGATCACCTCACCCTGCTGTGGCTTATCCAGGCCAGAGATGGCATGCATCAGCGTAGACTTGCCCGAGCCCGACTTGCCCAGCACTGCCACGCTCGACCCCTCCTCGATTGTAAGGCTTACGTCCTTGAGGGCGGTGAAGGTGTTTTTCTTCTTGCCGTAGACTTTGGTAATGTTTTTTATTTCGATCATTGCGCCTCCATAAGCTGCTAATGTTAATAGCAATTATACCGCAATCACCTAGTGAGAGCAAACGAAGTGAACAATATTGTAATGCTTTTTCTAGCGCTTCAGAAGCAAAATTATAACAAGGCTGAATCGAAAGGAGAGAAGCCTACACTGGTACCAACGCGCCCACCGCAAGTAGGATGATAAGTAATGTACTCAGCGCCAAGCGGTAGGCGACGAACTTATCAAATGAATTACTCGAAACAAAGCGCAGCAGCCACGAGATTGCCACATATCCCACCACAAACGATATAATAATCCCCAGTATCATCTGTGGCCAGCCAATCAAGCGGCCAATCTGGTGTGATTGTGTGATGGCTTCCAACCCACCAGCTGCCATCAATGCCGGAATCCCCAGGAAGAAGCTCATCCGTGTGGCAGTGGTGCGGTCGATATCGCGGAATAGCCCCGAGGCAATCGTCGCTCCCGAGCGCGACACCCCCGGGATGAGCGACAGGCACTGCATCAGGCCCATTGCCATGGCATCGCGCCAGGTGAGGTTGCGCTCATGGCGTGTCTCGCGCCCTCGGCGGTCGGCCAAAAACAGTACAATGCTCCAAATCATCAGCCCAGCCGCGACAAACCACAGGCCGCGCAGCACCGTCTCGATCGTATCCTTCAGGAGCAGCCCCACCACTGCAATTGGCAGTGAGCCAATGATGACGTACCACCCCATCCGGTAGTGGAACGTCCGCGCCCGCGGATTCACCACGCCAGCACACCACGCCGAGGCAATACGCCAAATGTCCTGCCAGAAATAGACAATCGCCGCGGCAATCGCCCCAATCTGCACCACCGCCGTAAAGGCGACAAGCCCCGGGTCGCTCACCGAGTAGCCCAGCAACTTCTCTGCCAGCATCAAGTGGCCCGTGCTCGAGATGGGCAAAAACTCAGTAATCCCCTCGACAATGCCAAGAATAATAATATGCAGCCAATCCATGATGTGTTTTCCTTATGTCTCGTACCAAGTATACCAAGTTCGCCACAAAGCACCAAGCCGGAAATGAAAAATGGTGAGTGCGCTAGTTTGTATCTAAAAGCCACGCACGATTGTTGACAGTGATATTTTGGGACTCGAGCTGGCAAAATTTGACACAGAGTTCATATATTGATATATATATATTAACTTTTTGCTCAAAGTCTTTCTTGGAGCGAAAAGTCGCTCCTGGCTTTGAGCTCACCTTACGGAAGGAGGTGAGAAAGATGAAACCAGAGATGTGGTCTTTGATTATTATAATTGGAGCAATAGTGTCCTGCTCTATTTTGCTAGCTGCTAGCAGAGTCATGGAAGAACATAGGTGGTATAAAGCACTCAGATGCTATATGCTTCTGAGTCTTGCTGTGACAATTGCCTCAGGCGTCATTCTATGGTGCCATGAGAGCATTGACATACTGCAGCCGCTTGAGATGACTCTCATTACGACAGTCATAGTCGGAGGCCTCTGTAGCTTCCACCTTATGTGGACACTCTGGGATATCAGAAGATGGCGCAAGAAGCGTCACAGTCAGGGCAAATAGCCCATCAACATAGCTCACTAAACCATGTCTCGACCTGATTGTAGTGCCCTTAAGTGCACTCTCGGGTTGAGATATATCCGGGTTCAGTTTGAGTATGGTTGGTGGGCTATGTTCTTGCAGACTTGTTTTTTGTTCTTACATCAAGAAGCGACCACTATGAGAGAGTGGCCGCTTGTTTGTTGTTGCAAAAGAAGGGTTGAGATATAGCTGCGCGCTGAGGCGAGCGGGCTCTACCACCCGCCACCGCCACCTCCTCCGCCACCACCGCCGGAGAAGCCACCACCAGCTGAGCCACCGCTCGATGACGAGAAGTCGCTTGATCCCACAGAGGTAGAGCTCGACAGGCTACTCATACTCGAGACAAACATCGCTGCATTGAAGGCACCGTAGCCAGCATACCAATCGGGCTGAGTGCCTACTTCCTCATAGTACTGCCCCAGCTGCTGGCTCCACTGCTTCTCTTGGCCAAAGAGCACAGCATAGGGCAAGACCCGCTCGTAGAGTTTGACAAGCTGGGTGTGGTCGCCAATATCCACCTTCTCGGCAGTTTCGGGGCTCTGCAACAGGCGCAGGCGGTCGGCCTCGGCGTAGCGAATATACATCTTGAGCCCCAGCAGGTAGCGGCGCAACGCCAGCCCTTTGTCCGACAACGGCTTAGCAAAGCCTAGCTTACCAACGATAATCACAATAAAGACCCCCGGGAAAAAGAGGAATTGCAGTCCGCTGAGGAACGGCACAAACATCGTGGCCGCACACAGCACCAACACCAAGGCACCCAACACACCTGCAAAGATGCGGAAGCCCCGTGTGCCCTTCCGGCTTGTGTCGCGCAGCTTGTAGGTGTGGTCGATGAGATTATCGAGCTTCTTGGCATTATCACTCAGGCGGAAGGCGTAGGAGGTATTGTTGCGCAACGTCTTGAGATTGATGCGCTCGCCCACTGCAGGCAAGTGGCCGAAGATATCGCCGAGGATCTCTTGCTCCTCGGGGTGGAGGCTGCTCACATCTTTGACAACCTCGAGCTCGTACTGCGCCCGCGAGAAGAGCGTCTTGGGCTTGACCTCGATCAAGCGAATATAGTGCCGCACCGCCCAGTCGATCATCTGCGCTGCCATGGCCGAGCCCTTCACCATCCGGAATGGCCGCACAATCTCCGCCGCTGTTGTCACACTCGTATTGGGCGGTGGCAGGTATTCCGGCACGATCGTCCCCAGCTCCTTGCTCCGGCCAATCGCCCGCTGATAGAGCCAATACACCATACTCGAGGCAAGCCCCAGCACCAGCATACTCACAAAGAATATAACTGGGAGAAGCGCCTCCAGCCGCTCTTGGAACACCTCCCCAGGCGTCTTCTTATACTCCGCAAACGTCCCCTGCGGGAAGCCTACTGCCAGCGTCATGCCAGCATATGGCGCAAGGTAGCCCACCGAGGCAGTTATGGTGTCGACGCTCGGTGACGTGACGGTACAGGTGGTGCGGCTCCCTTGTCTACCAATGTAACACTGCGGCGTCGTCCGGCTGATGGCGGCAAGCTCGGGGCTGAGCTTGAGCGTAGCGGTGGCATTGCTAATGGGCACGCGCCACGATGTGCCAATCACATCCCAGTAGAATTCATTCTTTTGCGTGTCGCCGTAGTTCCACGTCACATCGCGCTGGGTGTAGGTAATGACATACGTCTTGCTACCCGAGACGTAGGTGTCTTTGTTGCCAATGCGCAGAGTGTCACCCGACCAACTATACTCATAATCATTACCATTCTCATCCTGCACCGAGCCAAGCGCAAAGCTCGTGTGGTGGCCCTTGTACTGCGTAACGAACTCTGGCGCAAGGCCGTGGTTCTGCGCTGGTGGAAAGTTCGCTGTAATAGTGAGCTTTGTCTTGAGGGTGGAGCGCTTCTCGCTATCGCGCCCGAGCTCCATGTCGGCCGTGTAGCTGGTGATAGTGAAGTTGTCTTTACTACTGCTCGATGATGAATAGGCTCGTACCGATGTATCGGCCTGCATTGGCACTGCCCCGAGCGCGGTGCCCAGCAGCACCAAGCAGACACCGATTGCAGATATAACGCGTGTCGTTCTCATACATCGATTGTGCGCCATGCAGCGAGGAATGTCAAACGGGGCATTATCCAGAGATCACTGGTCTTTTTTGATGTCTGAGTCCTTCAATATATCACAGCCCATCGTGCTTTCTTACTGTGAAATGTTCATCAGGACCAACACTGAGCATGTCTCAGTCACCTCATGCCAAGGCCGCAAATCGCTGCTCTCAGCTGGTCTATTATATTCTCACCTATCCCTACTTGTCACTTCCCTCTACCTCTGTTAATCTCTGTTCAAGCTATACCGCTTATGCTGTGATATTGCAAATGGTTATGCTATACTCACAGGCAATACCCAACGACTAATCGGTGAGGTGAGGAGTATAGCAGGAGTGAGACGATATTGGACGCATTTTCGGTTTGCAGGCGTGGCAGCAGTGGTAGTGCTAGGAGTTGGCTTCATGCAGCTATGTCAGGTGGCAATGGCCGAGCCCGCCACGAATTCTGGCTCCAATTCATCCACCAAAAAAGACAATAAGCCCGACATCTGCGACCCCAACACGATGCGCTTCAAGACTACAGCGCTGAGTTCCCCGACCGACAAAGCCCGCGCCGCCAGGGCCCTTGCCAACCTCCGCGGCCTCATGCAGCCCATCCGCAACGCTGGCGATGGCAGCACTATCACCGCCGCCAAGCAATACGGCACTGACTACACCGGCGAAATAAAGGGCTCATTCCAGCTCAAAAACAGTGGTAGCTATGCCACTGGCAACCCCACGCCTCTCTCTGTCACCTCACCATCATCTGTGCCGAGTAACTACCGTGGTAAAGTCTCGGGCAAAGCACCCACTGGTGGGAGCCGCGTTGTCAAGGCCTTCCGCGCTACCGATGCCGAGTACGAGCAAGGCAAGGTTACCCCTGCCCAGGTGCAGGGTGACGGCAGCTGGACGCTCGACCTCTCGCCAGTCGATGGCAGCATAGGCGGCGAGTGGCGCTTCCGCCTCTACGATGCCAGTAGCGGCCAACCCCTCGGCGAGAGCTGGCCACGCGTCACGGAGTACCAAAACGTCGAGGTCCAATCCTACGTCATTACCGACCAAACCTACCTCGTGGCCAAGCAGGCCGCCAACACCAACCGCACCTTTAGCTTCCCCGGCACCGAGAAGGGCCACAAAATGCTACGACTGGTGGATACGCGCAGCAACAAGATCCTCGCTGAGTACTTCCAGCCACAGCTAGCAGGGCTGATCCGCTCGTACGAGTTCTCGCCTGGCCAAGATGGCTACGGCACACACCGGGTGCATTATTCATTTATGTACGACCAGTCGCTGGCGCTGCTCGTGGCGGTTGGTGCGGGCGACAAAGCGATGGCAGACCAGCTCGTCAATGGCTTCAAGACCATCCAGATCAAATCCGGTCGGTCGCGTGGTGCCTTTCCCTCCAGCGCCCACCAGCTCGACCCCAGCAACCAACAGGCCCGCTATTATACTGGCGGCGTCGCCTTCGTCCTCTATGCGCTCATCCGCTACCAAGAGAAGTTTGGCGATATCAATGGCGTTAGCAGCATGGTGCGCTCTGCCCTGGCCTGGGTCAAGACCAAGAAAAGCACATCCGGCCCCGGTGCTGGCCTCTACCGCGGCGGCACCAATATCAATGACGATGATAACAACAAGCAGTTCGAAATCGCCTGGCACTCCACCGAGCACAATACCGATCTCTGGCACGTGTACGAGCGAGCCTCACAAGTTTACGGCGACGCCAGCTACCGCCAAGAGGCCGACAGCCTCGCCAAAGTGATTATGGAGAAGCTGTGGAACAAAGCCGAAAACCGCTTCGACCAAGGGCTTGACGACCACGCCAAAGCGCTGGACACCTCCAGCTGGGGCTCTATTTTCCTCAACGCAATCGGCGAGTACGACAAAGCCAAAGTCTCGCTAGCCTACACGCGCAACTTTACCATGAGCCGCGCAGGGTCTCAGGGCTACACCCCATACCTCACCGGCACATATACCCCCACCGTCTGGTTTGAAGGGACATTCGGCGTCACCCAGGCCTACAACGTCGCAGGCAACAAAGACGAAGTTGCTGCTAGCGCCCAGCGAACGTACCCATCTCAGGGAGCTAATGGTGCTTGGCCGTACGTTACTAATGTCGACGAAGCCAACCAAATGACGAATGCTTACTCTGTGGCCTCGACCGCATGGTACCTGCTGGCCACTGCCTACCCCGATGCCATTTGGTCAGAATGCCGCACCGACAAAAAACCCGACGAGAAAAAACAGCCGCCAATGGTGCGCCACATCGGCAAGGTCACCCTAGACAAGTTCCTCGCTGGCGAAGACAAGCCGCTGTGGGTCTTCATCCTTATCTCGCTACTTGCTCTCTTGGTTGGTATTGCCGCGCTTATCCTCTACTTCATCCGGCGTCATTATGCCAAGAATGCTGCCGCCACGCAGCTGGGTAGCAAAAAAGATAATAACACCCCTCCAGGTGGACCACCAAGCCCTGGCGATAGCGGGACACCTCCTCCAAGCAACCCACCACCTCCGAGTGGCCCATCGGCCAGCAGCGGCCTGGGTGGCCTCGCAATGAGCGTCCCACCACGCACCACTACCCCGCCACCACGCCGCCCTGGCACAGCATCCAGCCGCGGCACCTCCATCGCCGTCCAGAGTGGCACCTCACACCACGCATCGCCACAACCTGCGCCAAGCAGCTCGCCACCACGACCACCAAGTGTATCGGGTTAGCTCACTGCAAGAAACCAACCACCAGTGAAATACATAGGCACGAAGCTTACTTTTAATTAAACAATTTTAAAAGCCCTACTGTTTCATCAGAGGTTTATTATCTGAGAGAGATTGCTTGATTCTCTTTTTGAATTGAGCAATTGTCATAGAGCTATAATAACTAATCTAGGCTACTGAGTCAATAATAGCCTCAAGTCTTCTCAAAAAAGCTTCCATCCTTAAGAAATAGTTTGGATATGCTTCTTGTAGCTTGTTTAGCTCACTCATAGAGACAAGAACCACATTCTTTGCTAGATCACCCTGCGTTGCTTGCTCAAGACGACTATACTCTTGTAGTGCCTCTATCTGTTCCTTTTCACTAAAAGCTCTAATTGTAACGACTTTGCGATCTATATTGAGCTCTATGATATGATAGTAACTTCTATTTTTTCTCTGATTATCCTGAATCTCTTTCGCTGCGAGGTTATAACCTTTCATTATATCTATAGCATTTATTATTGCAGCCTTTTTTGCGAGAGCTCTGTATATGTCTACAGGTCGCAAATATTTGTGCTACTCCAATACATTTTGCTGCTCAACTATAGCGACTGCCGACGACATCAATGCAAAGAACTCTTCCCAATCCTCATTACCACCACGCGTCTTTAATGGCTCGTGCAAGACCATACCTATCGTCTCCACTGCTGTAGACCAAATATGCTGCTCTTGTGTTCTTATTTGCACCTCTACCCGCAATCCTTTACAGTCTTTAGCTTCTTGCGTCCGAGCGAGTGTATTGTTATATTTATAGACCAAATGAACGCCTCTATATCCATCCGATTTTGGTGTTGTTATGTAGTCTCTTTTTCTCTCTAGCTCATGCGTAAAACGTGGGGCATTTTCATATTGCGATACCACGTCCCAAACCGCTGTAATAGTTGGAACAATTATCCTCACCCCACCTATATCTTGCATGGTAGAGAGTTGCATATCTGGATATCTATCTAACTTATCAATAATCGTTGGCATACGCTTTAATCGCTGTGCAACGATAGATCCTGGTATATTCTTTGCTATATGACGTAATCGAGCTTGGAATGTATTGATCGGATAGACGTGTGCTAAACGCCACTGTTGTGCAATCTCAAGTGCTTGATCATATTCAATAGTACCTGGGCTACTATGAACTAGGACTTTCCCAGCCTTCCGTACCTTCTCACGAGATAATTTCTTGCTAGCCAAACACCATCCCCTTGGCTATAATTGAATATCTGGGTATACCGCCCGCGTCGTCTCGTCGATGTCGCTTTTGAGCTGTGGGAATGGCACGCCTTCGCGCGCTGTGACGCCTTCAAAAATCCAGAAGACGCGCTCGCTAAAGCCCCAGCCACAGGCCGGTGGCATGCCGTATTCTAGCATCTCCACAAAGTCGATATCCAGCATCATAGCCTCCTCGTCGCCAGCGTCGCGCATCTGCTGCTGCTCCACAAAGCGGTTCAGCTGGTCGATCGGGTCATTCAACTCACTAAAGCCATTGCCAAGCTCGCTGCCAGCAATCACCGGCTGGAAACGCTCCACCGTCTGTGGGTTATCCGGGTTGGTTTTGGAGAGCGGGCTGATAAACTTGGGTGTATTGACCAGCCAGACCGGCCCAGCCACCGTCTTGCGAATATTCTTCCACAGTTTATCGATGCCGCGCGGGATGGAATCGGTCTTTTCTACCTCTAGGCCATGTTCTTTCAGCTTGGCAGCGACTTCCTCAATTGTAGTATTATATACATCAATATGATAATGCTTATGGATCACCTCGGCGTAGTCCCACACCTGCCACTGGCCACTCATATCCACCTCAAACTCGCCTAGCGTAAACTGCAGCGTGCCAAAGGTTCGCTCCAGCACATACTTGTACATGTCTTCCATAAAGCGCATGCCCCGCTGCCAGTCCCAATAGGCGGCGTACCACTCCATGGCGATATGCTCGGGCAGGTGCTCATCAGAATAATTCTCGTTGCGAAAGCGCGGGCCAATATCGTAGACCTTCTCGAACCCGGCCCCCAGCAGGCGCTTAAGCGGCAGCTCGTGGCTAATCCGCAGGTAAAATTGCTGGCCATCCAGCGCGTCCATGTGGGTCACAAACGGGTTGGCATCCGCCCCACCGGTGGTGTGCTCCAGCACCGGCACGTTGACCTCAGTAAAGCCATGTTGGTTGAGGTAATCGCGCGTTGCCTGCCAGAACGTGCTGCGGCGGTAAAAGCGCTGGCGCACCGCCGGGTTAACATTCATATCCACATAGCGGCGGCGAAAACGCTCTTCTTTATTCTCGAGCTTTTCGGGCAGTGGCCGCAGGGCTTTGGCCAGCAAGCGCAGCTCGCGCACCCCCACCGAAATCTCACCCGTCTTTGTCCGCAGCACCGTGCCAGTCGCCTCTACAAAGTCGCCCGTATCGAGTAGTTTGAGTTGCTTCATACCGAGAATACCGCGCGGAGCGTCGAGCTCGGCCATTGTGTCGCGCTGCAGATAGAGCTGCACTTCGCCGCTCGCGTCTTGTAGCTTGATGAAGGCCAATTTGCCAAAACTGCGAATAGACACCACACGCCCAGCCACCGTCACCTCCTGGCCAGCTAGCTCGTCGTACTGCGCTACCACTGTCGCACAGTCGTGTGTGCGCTCAGTGTGTGCTGGGTAAGGGTCAATGCCTAGCTCGCGCAGAGCAGTTAATTTTCGTAATCGTTCGTCTCGGTAGTCTTGTAATGTCGCCATAATTGCTTGCTATTATAGCGGAGAATGGGATGGTTGTCGACTAGAGAGACGGCTTAATGGCTCCAATCTACCAGTTCTTTTCTTAGAGAAGTGCAATACTTAGCAGCTCATCTCTCCCCTATTTTGATCGCGAAGAAGTAGTTGGCGGCGCGCATGCCATTGCTGTTTTACCAGGGCCAGCTGCAGTCATCGAGGCCTGTATATCTGTGCCCACGCGCCCAGTGTGGGGCGATGTCTGCATATTCGAGCCGCCACTGCCAGTCTCGCTTGGGCCAGTCATAATGGCAATTGGCACTTGCTGTGGCTCATCTTCTGCGCTGGATGGATATACCAGTGTCGCTTGCGTCCGTTCTTGTGCGCCTGTCGAGAAGTCAATCATCGTAAGCCGCGTCGTGCTGCCATCAGGGTTTGTTATGGTTGTTTGTGGGTTCGCTGCCGTCACGGTTATTTCTTGACGGGTTTTGTCGCGGCAATGCGTCTCTCCAGTAGCCGGGTCAGTTACAAAGGGGTTCTCTGCATACTCCGCCAGCTCACCAGAGGTAGGGTGCGCCACCGCGACCAGGGTTTTCTCGCCATGGTGGTAGTGCTGATGACCAAGATAGCCACCACCAATCAGCGCTGCCGCAGCTGCCGTCAGCGCGGTGAGCCGCCGCACTGCTGAGGGTTTATCGTGCTGAGATTTCGGTTGATCATACTCATAGGCTAGCCTCTTCCCCTTGCTAGGGTGATATGCGTGTCGTGCTGTGTATCGAGCCATCGTCGGTCTCCTTGGGCTATTATGGTTGAGTTCTATCATAGCATAACATCGACAATAACGCAATGATGGTGAATTGCTTATGGTTTGGTATGATCGTTCTATATTTCGAGCAGGCTAGCTACCACCCAAGGCAACATCGCTCACATACCTAGCCTGTCTTACACCAATCGCTCACAGCAGCGAGCTTCTCGTGCCATCGCACGAAGTAATGATAAAAACCAACACGCGCCATACACGAACTCCGAGAGCCAAGTATATGTGCTGTCGATCAACCCTCACCCACCACCCTAATACTAACAAAAACCGAGCAGCTCACACTGCTCGGCCTCTGACCCATCTCGAGATATATTTATTGCACCTGCTGAATAGTGTAGGTGATCTCGCCCTTGGGGGTGGTGATCGTCACCTGCTCACCTGCGCGGTGACCCAGCAAAGCTTGACCAAGGGGTGATTCATCGCTAATCTTGTTCTCCAGCGGATCAGCCTCAACTGGCCCTACCACTGTGTAGGTCTTCTCTAGCCCAGCGTCTGAGGCGAGGGAGACGGTGCTACCCAGGTGAATGGCACCCGTGCTTGGAGCGGTGATTTGCTCGGCATTGAGCAAGATCTCCTCGATCTCAGCAATGCGCGTCTCTACCACGCCTTGCTCTTCGCGTGCGCTGTCGTACTCGGCATTTTCACTCAGGTCGCCGTAGTCGCGAGCCTCAGCAATCTTCTCGGCAATTTCGCCGCGGCGACCCTTCAGCTCCTCCAGCTCTGCCTCGAGCTCTTGGCGGCCAGTATCAGTAATCTGGTAGGTTTTTTTCATTATCTTCATACTCCTTTCTTGCAAAGTCGGTGAGGCATACCAGGGGCATGGCTATGCCTTGCGACAAGCTCCGCAATGGTTACCTAGTGTAGCAAGCAATTGGCTTGTCGTCAAGCGCTGCTGCTCACCCGTCCGGCGGTCTACGACCTCCCACTCTCCTGCCTCGAGCAGCCGATCACTCACCGTGACGCGGGTTGGCATACCCAGGAGTTCTGCGTCGGCAAATTTCTCCCCAGGGCGGGCGGCGCGGTCATCATACAGCACCGTGATGCCAGCCTGCTGCAGCGTATCGTAGAGCTCGTCTGCCGCCGCGACCGACTCCTTGCCAATCTGCACGAGGTGCACGCGGGCCGGGGCTATTTCCTCGGGCCATACCAGGCCTTTGTCGTCAGCGAACTTCTCCACAATCACGCCCATCACGCGGGTGATGCCAATGCCGTAGCTGCCCATGTAGGCGTGGTGCTGGCGACCATCCTCACCGGTAAAGACGAGGCCCATCTCCTCTGATTTTTGGGTACCAAAGTTGAAGATATTGCCCACCTCGGCTGTCTTGACGCGCTCGAGCTCGCTCTTATCAATGCCAAGCTCACACACAGCTTCGTCCACCACTTCTTCGTTAATCGCCAGATCGCGGCCGCGGTGCAGGTAGATGTAGTCCTCACCCGCCTCACAAATCGTCTGGAATTCGTGGCTAAACTTAGTAAAGGCCCCACCGCTGGCAAAGGTAACATAGGTGTCGTCCCCCAGGCCAAAGCGGTGGTAGCAGCGCTTATAGGCCTCGATAACCGCTTGGTAGTAGGCGTCCAAATCTTCCTTACTGGCATGGATGCTATACATATCCTTCATGATAAACTCACGCCCACGCATGATACCGCTCTTGGCGCGCAGCTCGTTGCGGAGTTTGTTCTGGAATTGGTAAACGCTGATAGGCAGGTCTTTGTAGCTCTTCAGGTAACTGCGCAGCAGCTCGATAATCGGCTCCTCGTGCGTCCAGCCAAAGCCGACTTCGGTGCCATCCTGCAGGTGTGACTTGAACCACACATCCACCAGCTCATCGCTCCAGCGGCCAGTCTCCTGCCAGAGCTCCTGGCGCTGCAGGGTGCTCATCAGCAGTTCTTGGCTGTGAATGCGGTTCATTTCTTCGCGGACGATTTGCTTGATATTCTCGAGCACGGCCAGGCCCAGCGGCGTGTAGGAATAGACGCCAGCCATCGTCTTGTGCACGTAGCCAGCGCGAATCAGCAGCTGGGCGTTGTGCGCCACCTCATCGGCGGGGGCTTGTTTGCGGGTACGGGTAAAGGTGTGTGATAATCGCATAATCCTTCTTATAGTAGCATATTTTGTGCAATGCTACCCCACCATAAAGACAAACATCGCCAGGAATGCAATCGCATTCTTGAGCATATGAATGAGAATGCCGGGCCATATTGTACCAGTCGTATGACGCAGCGCCACCAGCACGATGCTGAGCATCGCGACATCAATGCCGACATTGAGCTGGCCATGTACATAACCAAAGAGCCCACTCACCACTACTGCAATAAGCCACACTGGCATGTGCGCAGCATGGAGTTTGCTATACAAATAGCCGCGAAACACCAGCTCCTCGGCCACTGGTGCTACCACCACCAACATTGCAAAGGCGAGCAAGCGCTCTGCGCCATAGAGCTGCTTGAAACCGAGATTTTGTGCCTGAGTCGCATCAAAGCCAGGCAACCACTGCTTGGCCGCCGCCAGCGCAATCATCGATAGCACGATATAGATAATAAAGCCCACCAGCGCCCAACCAAAGTCGCGCCACTGCAGCGAGCGCCGCCACCCAAGCTGGCACCAGGTGGTGCGAAAGCTCGCTGGCACCTTGGGCCGTGCACGCCACACCAGCCATGGTAGGCCAATCAGTAGCATCAGCGCCACCACATAAACCGCTGTTTGCATCATGATAAGCGGCAAGACCGGCACCGACTCTTGGCCATGAAAGAGAAGGTAGAGTACTGCACTACAGAGTAACCCTGCCCCCATAAAGCTCAGCCAGACCCACAGCGGCCAACCGAGCCACGAGGCAACGCGCAGCAGGCACTGGCGTGGCGTGAGCGGTGTTTTGGGCCGGGAGGAGTGAGCGGGTTTGGGTTGGAGAGTAATACGTATCATGAAGTGAGTTCCTTATGTATTACCATTACGTGATTGAGTAACCATATCTCCCCGCGGCGCAAACCTCCACGATAACGCTCTGCCCTGCTACACTGCTTAGCCTGCATCAGTGCACCAACTTCCCAATGTCAGCAATCGTCACTAACACAATTAAGCCCAGCAAACACAAGAAACCAGCTGCTTGGATATTCTCTTCCGTCTGTTTGCTAAGTGGCTTGCGCAGCAGGCGGAAGATCGCCATCACTGTCCAGCGACCACCATCAAGCGCAGGGATGGGTAAAATATTCATCACCGCTAGCGATAACGCAATGATCGCCGTCAGCAGCAACACATGAACCACGCCAGCCTGCCCTGCTGCCGGGAAGATAATGGCAAAGATCCCTACCGGGCCAGCCACGGCATTACCCACCTGTGATAAGTTTTGCTTGGCCTGCTGGCTTGTTGTGCTGTCGCTGCTAAACTGCTGCACCAGACTAGTGGCGAGATTTACCACCATATCACCCAGGCCTTGGAGCGTCACTCTAGTAAGCTGCGCTGTTGTCACCACACCCACAATCGGTGCCGACCAGGTGGCACGGATTGTATCTTGCTGCTTGGTGAGCTCTGCCCCCAAATAGCCTTTGCGGTCAGGGTTATCGCTGCGCAGCGCCACCATGGCAGTGGCTTGCTTATCACCGCGGGAGTACACCACAGGCACAGTTTCGCCCTTGTGCTGGCTGGCAAAGTGTGCGAGGTCGGACGTGCTGCGCACCGTTTGCTCAGCCAGTTGGCTAATTGCATCACCCTGGCGGAGACCTGCCTTGGCGGCGGGCAAGCCAGGAGTAAGTGTGCCCAGCTGCACTGGGTGGTTGCTCACCACTGCGTCGCTTGGTAGGTAAAATTGGTTGTCGATCATCTTAGGCAAGCCCACCCAGGCGAGGCCAGTGAGGAGCACCACTGCAGTTAACCAGTTGACGGTCACGCCAGCCAGCAAGATCTTGGTCTTTTGCCAAAAGGTCGCTGCGCCATAATCACCAGGCTGATCAGCCGCATCGTGCTCGCCCTGCAATTTAACAAAGCCACCCAGCGGCAGCCAGTTGAGCGAGAAGCGGACATTCTCGCCCAGAATACTTTTTTTGATCACTTTGCTATAGGCCTGCGGTGGAAAGCCAATGCCAAATTCCTCCACCACCACACCATTGCGCCGCGCCACAATGCCGTGGCCTAGCTCGTGCGTTGCCACCAGTAGCGTCAGTGCGATTACCCCAATAATAATACCAATCACTATTTCCATATTCCTCCTTCGTTATCCTCCAAAGCGTCGCTGCCGCCGGGCATACTCGGCCAGCAAAGCATCGACGTCGGCGTGTGTCATATCTGGCCATGGCTTATCCAAGAACAGCAGCTCGCTATAGGCGCTGCGCCACAGCATGAAGTTGCTCAGCCGCTGCTCACCACTGGTGCGAACGATCAAATCACACGGCGGCACATCTGGTGTATACAAAAATTGCTCAAAGATCTGGGCTGTTACTTTCTTATGAACCGAGAGCGTTTTACGCAAGCGATTGACCGCGTCGATAATCTCCTGCTGCCCACCATAATTAAACGACAGCACCATCGTGCCCTGCTGCAAATCCTTGGTGGCAGCCTCAGCAGCATCGATCGCCTTCTTGACCCGCCGGCTTAGGCGCAGGCGCGTCCCTGCCACGCGGATGCGCACCCCATGCTCGATGAAGATCGGCAGGTCTTGGTCGAGCATCGTCACCAGCAGATTCATCAAGTGCTTGACCTCTGGGCCGCTGCGGTGCCAGTTCTCGGTGCTAAAGATATAGGCGCTGACGTAGGGCACGCCACGCTCGATGGTAGTAAGAGCAATATCGCGCAGCTTCTCGTAGCCCGCGCTGTGCCCCTCTTGGGCTGAGAGGCCACGCTGCTTGGCCCAGCGCCGATTGCCATCAACAATATAGCCAACATGCTGCGGCAAGTGCATGGTAGCACTCATGCCTGGCTCCATGATGGGCGGTTGGTTGCGTACGTCAGCAGAGAGCGCATCATTAAATCGTCAAGATATCCTTCTCTTTAGCAGCGAAGGCGGCTTCTATCGTAGTTTGATGCTGTGCCATGAGGCGATCGATCTCCTTCTCCACCGCCTTCACGTCATCTTCACTCAGCTCTTTGGCTTCTTTGCGACGCTTGGCGTCTTTCAAGGCGTCTTGGCGTACCCCGCGCAGCGCAATGCGTGCTTCTTCTACCTTCTCGCTGGCTTGCTTAACTAGTTGCTTGCGGCGCTCCTCTGTCAGTGGCGGCACCGGCACACGGACGACATGACCATCATCGCTCGGGTTGAGGCCAAGCGCTTGATCGGCTCGGATGGCGCTCGCAATCTTTTGCAGATTAGCTGGGTCAAATGGCGTGATCTGCAGCAGTGTTGCCTCTGGTGCCGTCACGTTAGCCACTTGGTTAAGCGGCATACTGGTGCCATACGCCTCAACCATAATGCCATCAAGCATACTCGCGTGAGCCCGGCCCGTGCGGATCTTCCCCAGGCGCTCCTCCAGGTGCTCAAGCACATGGTTCATCTTTTCTTCGTAGGGGGTGGTATCAAACATCGCGATCTCCTTCTTGGTTTTCCTTTATTGTACCATTATTTGCTGGGATGTGAGGAGAGTTTTACATAAAAAACGAGTGGCAGATTTCTCATGCCACTCGCTACGCAAAAGCTTGCTCTCTCGTGACTACTCCGTCACGCCCAGCTCAATCCGCTTGAATTGGCTGACGCGAACATTCTCACCGCGCAGTGCCACCTGCTCTTTGATGAGCTGGCCAACGGTCTTGCTGTCGTCGAGCACAAAGGCTTGCTCGGCCAAGACCTGCTCGGCGAAGTGCTTCTTGAGCTGTCCTTCGACGATTTGGTCACGCATTGCCTCAGGCTTGCTTGCCAAAGCATCGCTGGCGAGGAATTCCTGCTTCTTGGCGTCGTACACCTCAGCTGGGATATCGTCCATTGTAGCATAGCGTGGGTTCATCGCAGCGACTTGCATGGCAATCTGGTGCGCAAACTCCTTAAATTCAGGCAGGCGGGCCACAAAATCTGTCTCGCAGTTGACCTCGACCACTACACCGATCCGACCACTGTGAACATAGCTCTCGATCAACCCTTCGCGGGTCTCGCGGTCGCCTTTTTTCTCCGCTTTGGTCAGGCCCTTTTTGCGCAAAGCATTGAGCGCTGAGTCGAAGTCACCTTCGGCCTCCACCAGCGCCTTCTTGGCATCGGTCAGGCCAATGCCAGTTAGCTCCTTGAGCTTCTTGATGTCATCAATCGTCACAGCCATGGTTAGTTCTCCTCCTTCGTTGCCTTGCCCTCGTTAACTGCTGCACTGAAGTAATCGAGCATCAGCTGCAGGCTCTTGATCGCATCATCGTTGGCGGGAATAGGATAATCCACCAGATCCGGGTTGGCGTTGGTATCAACAATACCGATTACTGGCACACCCAGCGTCTTTGCCTCGCGCAATGCGTTGTTGTCAGCCAAGATATCAAGCACCAATACTAGGCCAGGCTTGCCATTAAGGTCTTTGATGCCACCGTATTTGAAGTTGAGACTGTCGATCTCTTCTTGGTAACGCTGGACCTCCAGCTTGTTGTAACGCTTCTCGAGATCACCACTGGCCATGCGGCGCTCCAAGTCTTTGAGCTTCTTGATCTGCGCTGTGGTGGTCGTCACATTAGTGAGCATCCCGCCGACCCAGCGGTTGGTAACATACGGCTGGCCAACTGCCTCGGCAGCTTGGCGAGTGATGTCCTTAGCCTGCTTCTTGGTGCCGACGAATAGGACTTGCTTGCCACTTGCCACCGTTTTGCTAATAATGGGCAGCGCCACATTCAGTGCCTCGACCGTCTTCGCCAGGTCGATGATGTGGCTATCTTGCCGCTTGCTATGAATATATGGTGCCATCTTCGGATGCCACCGGCTGGTCTTGTGCCCAAAATGAGCACCGGCTTCAAACAAAGCCTTGATATCTGCCTGCACGGCCATATCGCATTACTCCTTTTTGCCTTGCCCCACACGGTATGGAGTGGTGTGGAGCTGTGTCGTTATGGTTGGTTACGAGAGAATTATAGCATATGATGGCTGAATATTAAAGGGGTGGTAGCTCGCACACCCCTTGTCTCGGATGGTATATGTTATGCGATGACTACTGAAGCTAAGTTGTACACCTATGTGCGGCCTTGCGATGCAGATTGCGCTCGCTGGTGTTTACGCAATGTCGTCAGTAGCAGATAGAGTGAGTTGCAGTCATCGAGCGTTGCGTGTGCAGGGGTGATCATATGTTCACCACGCGAGGTATCGTCCCGCGCTTGATCAAACACGCGCACCCCTGCTGCATCATAGTCGATAATCCAGCGCTCGGCAATCACCACTCGCCCAGCATCCTGCTGGAGCCACGGCTGGATCGCGTGCTGGATACGGCTGAGGTAGCTCTCTGCTACCTTTCCGTTATCAAGTGGTTCAAACGATAAGTTCTTCAGCTGCTCAATTGGTGGTGTAGTCTCCTTCATAGCGCGCTCCTTTTTCATTATACTGTTATATGGTTATGGGGATAGCGACGAGTCTTGCCATTGCGAGTAAGCGCAAGGTGAGGATGTGTGGGTGTGTCATCATTTAGCTTATCTATATCAGCCTGCTTAATAGCAACTGTCTTTAATCCAAAGTGTCCATCGGTACGCTCATCTATAGTAACTGGCCCGTCCATCCCACTGATAATATTAAGCTTAGGAAATGCCTCAGAAATTGCCGGCGCTGTGCCTTGTCGCAGCTGAGGCGTGTCATCAATAGCAGCAAACTCACCCCCCTCGTGCACCAATGGATGGCATGCAATAAGAATAAAGTTCTCTGGCTGGAGCGTCTTCACCATAGTAGATATGCCAGTATTCTCCGCCCAACTATCTGCATCAGCGGGGATATGATCTGTAGCCGATAGTGCGAACTGCTCTTCCTCGCCATGCCCTGCCAATACTATCTGCTGGACATGCCTATCAAGACCAACACGCTGCAACACTCCCGTTAATCGTACTAGATCACTCGCATTACCAACCTCCGCTGCGATCACATCATCAGACTCTATATAGCGCATCCGCTCAAAGGCGTTGTTATGGTCGCCCGTCGTTCCTTTAACCATCACAGTCACATCGTCGCCAGACTCAGGATAGCCTCTAGTAAGGAGGTTGTACGTCCCTTCTAGTACACGAGGGCTCCAGCCCGAAAAATGCACCACACCAGTTGTTTCATACAGCTGCCGAGCCTTATCCTGACCAATGGTACGCACCGTATCAAGATATCGCTTGAATACACCCATTGGTTCGAATTCATATTGGGCACTATCTGCCACATCACCAATGTAGTCTTGGATTGCCTGTTGAGGCATGTCTGGTAATCGATCATGATAGAACTCTTCAAACATTGCCAATACTTTGTCATCTTGGTTATCTGGTAATCGCTCAGCAACACCATCGATATAATCTAGCGTCAGAGCATCCAGCTTATCTTCCTCGCCTCGATTAATATACTCTCGGACATACTCGGGGCAAGCTGGATCATTCTCTGCACACTTCACCCAATGTTGCGGCTCAAATCCCCGTGCTGCCAGTGTTGCGCCAACATCATATCGCATGCGACGTAGGTCATTATCTGATACACCATTTGCCGTACGATCAGTCACAGCAAAGTGAAATGCCTCAGCCAAGACAGCCTCATCAAACTCATCATATAGCTCTGAGGGGACGTCATCGACCAACCGCTCGGTATGTTGATACGATGCAAGCAATTGGAGCTTCTCACTTGGGTCTTCTATCTGGCGCAGCAACTCAAGCCGCTGATTGAGAAACTTCTTGACACCAGTATGTATCTCTGGCATATAGCGATAATTTTGCTCGATGATCATTTTGTCGGCCTGCATCAATTTCTGTGTAATCGCTTGCTGGGTGGCGTCAGGTTTGAGCGAGCCCATTCGTGCATCAATGAGTGTGCGTCGCATAGCATGCTGCTGGGCGATCACCCGCTCAAGCTTGGTGCGCTGCGCATCGTGTTTTGCATTATCGTACTGTTCTTGGAGCTGTGTAATCCGCTGCTCTATCTCCGTTATTCGTGGCGTTATGTCATCGCCATCACGTAGCTGAGCAATCTCTTCGGCCGATAGTATTGCTGCAATAGCGTCGTACCCTGCAGCGTATGTCTCGTTTGCACGCGCATCAAAATGCTGCATATCCGGCTCAATACGGTTCGAGTCGTCATACCAGCGCCAGTGTGATCGCACATCGGTGATCGTCTCTTGCATTGCCGGACTAAGCCCAGTCATATCCACCATCTCGAGTTGTGGTGTTAATTCTTGTACTGCAGAAGTATCACGAAAGGCCGCAGCAACATCTTGTCTGGAGTCAGCAAGGGCTTGCTCGCGCTCGCGGGAGAGTTCTTCAGGAGGCCGCGCTTCAGTATGAGACACAGCTCTGTCAGACTCCAGCACACCACCCTTATACACTTGATTTATTTCAGTATAGCTATCGCCAGACAATCTTTCTATGCGAGAAGGTGCTACTGTATTTGGTGAGTTTGTATATCGCTGATGGTGTTCCATTTTATTAAATAGTCTTTTTAATTGTAGCTATCTGTAGTATACCACATTTTTTCTATAGAGCATGCATCTTTTGACAACCCCCCACCCTCTCTGCTACAATATAGCGGTTATGAAAAGCAGTATTCACCCACAAACCTACCGCCCTGTCGTATTTAGCGATGATCAGGCGGGCTTTGCGTTTTTGACGCAGTCGACGGTCGCCACCGACGACACCATCACCTGGGAGGATGGCAACGAGTATCCGCTCGTCAAGGTCCACATCTCCAGCAAATCTCACCCATTCTTCACCGGCGAGGAGAAGATTATCGACACCGAGGGCCGGGTCGACCGCTTCGAGGCACGCCGCAAAGCTGCCGAGGCACGCCGCGCCGCTCTGGCCAACAAAGCCAAGAAGCAAAACGCCAAAAAGGCTGCCAAAGCTGCTCAAGCCAGCGCTGGCAAAGAGGACTTTGCCAAGGCCGCGTAACAACACACCTGCAAGGCAATGGTATGACACTCACCCTCTTTCTAAAAGGGTGAGTGTTTTTATATACCGGTTTACTCATACGTCTCCCTCTCTAACTTGGCGAGAGATTTTGTCCATCACTAGCATATAGCAACACAGATAATGATCTCAAGGATCTACTATGTTGCTATATGATTTTTCATGTATCGTGTTGCTTTTTACCTTACAACACGAAAGTTCCGTTTCCGCAGTCGCAACACCGCCTCGCCCAATCGTCCTACTAAGCCTTTTTTCGCCTGCACCTCAGCGACGTCGGCCGTTATAATATCGTGCATTTTACACAGCTCGGTATAAAACCGCTCTGGATTATCCTCTAGTGTCCAGGTATGCTTATAGTGACCCCTATCAGGGCCCTGCCATACGTACTCGGTGCTTCGTATGGTGCCGCCCTGCAAGACGGTTCTGATATCACTGTGGTTCGGGTTATTCGTTGCACCACCGACGTGCTCGCGGCGCACCCCAACTTGCGGCTCGCCCTGCTCACGTGTTGCAACAAAGCAGTTGCCGCCATCTCGAATAATCTTCACGCTCATTGCTGGGTTGTAGGCGTCCTCAAGCGGATAATCTTCAAGGATGCTTGGTCGAGTTATTTCGCCTGCTTCTTCTGTGGCATGCTCTTGCATCTTGTCCAGGATCGCCGCCATAACGCTGCGTGCTTTTTCGTGCAGCTCAGATGCCTCGTTTGTCTCTGTTGTTTCAGCCGCAGGTTCCTGAGTGGATACCGCTCCATCCTCTGATGGTTGGTCTATCCCCTTTCGTGATGCAATAAATGTTTCGAGCTCCATTTTGAGCTGCAGTGCTTCATCACTTGCTGGGTCAATTTTTTCAATCGTTGGGAGAGACCGTTTTTTCTCGACCACTTGCGCGTCTACTGTATGGCCACTCTCCTCAGTCGAATCCTTGCGGCGCACTTCGGCCGCCACACGCTCATCCTCGCTGTGCGTCAAACGGAAGAACCTCACACCATCCTCTCCCACTACTGCACCAGTTGCACAGTTCTTGTCCCACGCAAAGTCTTTCATGGTAGGCGCTGGCTGCGCTTCGCCAATCATATTTGCTGAGAGTTTAAAGAGTAGCACTGTACCGTTCTTCTGACGCTCTCCGTTATCATTCGTCTGGTTCTCATCAAAGGTATCAAACGCTACTACAGCCGTATGCATTTCTACTGGTATACCATCTGCTTCATGAATAGTACTGTCATGTGGTGCAAAGAACTGAGCCGTTACCTCTACTGGCGACGGAAACGTCTTTTCCTTAGCTAACGTGTAGTCTGCAAAGCTCCAGTCAAAACGAATCTTGAACTGATCAAGAAAATTATCATCATTCAATGCTAATGTATCTATACTATACACCTCTGTGCTGTCTGGCTGAGCAAGCGCTGTTTGCAGCTCACCTGCCATGCGTTCTTGCCCACTCCTATCATAGGCTTGCTCCGTGAGATGCTTCGTATTATAATATTTCATCACTGATGACTGCCCGCCTTTGTTCATCGCTTTTGCTCCTGATTTTTGTTGACATTACCTAATACCATATAAGGTACTCTCTCTCTCTCTTAATTTGTCAAGCTATTATGCAATAATTGCATGTATAAGCAAAAATATCTGAATCCTCACACATATTCTCTTTTCTACCAAAGCGACGGAATGGTGGGCGCTCGTATAGAGCTGGTAGTTACTTTGCGACTTCAGGATATCCAATAGCTCAAGAGTCACCCCCCGTGGTATAATCATTAGTATATGCCCAAAATTTCTCTCGATATCGCCACCCTAACGGCTGAGCGCGCTGCGCTGGAGCAGTTTCTTGCCCAGCCCGATGCGTATAGTGCGCCCGATTTTACCGCCAAGAATAAGCGTTTTGCGGAGCTTGAGACCATCATTGCTACCGCCACCAAGCGCGCTACCGTGGAGCAGCAGCTGGCTGAGGCGCGTCAGCTCGCTCAGGGCAACGATGAGCTCGCCGAGCTTGCCAAGCTCGAGATCCCCGAAGACGAAGCCACCATTGCCCAGCTCGACGACGAGCTCTTCGTCCTCCTCACCCCCAAAGACCCTAATGACGAGAAGAATATCATCATGGAGATCCGGGCTGGCGCTGGCGGCGACGAAGCCTCGCTCTTTGCGGCCGAGCTCTACCGCATGTATCTGCGCTGGTGTGAGGCGCATGGTTACCGCACTGAGCTGCTGAGTGAGTCCGCCAATGACTCTGGTGGATACAAAGAAGTCATCTTCAAGATTTCGGGTGATGCACCCTATGCCAAGCTCAAGTTTGAGGGTGGCGTGCACCGCGTGCAGCGCGTGCCCGTTACCGAGAGCCAGGGGCGCATCCACACCAGCACCGCCACAGTGGCAGTCTTGCCCGAAGCAGAAGAGACAGACATCACCATCAATCCCAATGACCTCCGCATCGATATCTACCGTTCGAGCGGCCACGGTGGGCAGAGCGTCAATACAACCGACTCAGCCGTGCGCATCACCCACCTCCCGACTGGCATGATCGTCACCAACCAAGACGAAAAGTCGCAGATCAAAAACCGTGAGAAGGCTATGAGCGTCCTGCGCTCCCGCCTCCTCCAGCGCAAGATTGATGAAGAAAACGCCAAGCTCACTGCCGAACGCCGCGCCCTAGTGGGCACCGGCGACCGCAGCGAGAAGATCCGCACTTACAACTTCCCCCAAGATCGCATCACCGACCACCGCATCCGCTACAGCCGCAGCAACATCCCCGCTGCCCTCGGTGGCGATATCGACGACATCATCGAGCGTCTCCAAAGCTACGAACGCGAGCTGAAAGCACGAGGAGCGGAGCAGTAACGCTTCGCCCTATTGCCTTATCTCACCCCTTCCTCCCCTCTATTTCTCTCATTTTCTTCCTTCAAACAGGCGAATTTCGAAATTCGCCTGGTTTACCCTGTTTTTTCTCTGTTAGCGTGGGTTCTTTTTTCTCTTCTTTTATATATTTATATATAATAGGAGAGAAATTGATATGGATGGATATATGGATATATAAGTATGGATATAGATAGAAATAGAAAGATAAATAAATAAAGATAAAGATACGTAGATAAATAAAGAAATATAGAGAAATATAGAGAAATATAAAGAATAAGTAAATAAAGATAAAGAGATATAAAGATAGATAAATAGATAGAAATAGAGAGAAAAGAAGAATATATGAAGATAGATATAATAATAAAATATGAGATAGAGAAAAATATATGGATGGAGAAAGAGAAAGATAAAGATAGATAAGCAATAGCTAATATAGAGACTAAGACAAAACTTAGTCACAAGGGAGTTACTGTTATATTGGCATTAGCTTTTTAGTATGTTCTGTTTCTATACGCTTATTTACTACTTTGTGTTTTCGTATTATCTATTCTCAATAGGTAAATCATAGGAGAGATAAAGCCATCTCTATATAACCTCTTTGTCTCGTAATTTGCCACACCCTACCCTGTCTGTTATAATGTGTAGTATTCATTAACTTTAGATTATTATGGAGTAGTATGGACTACGATTATTCTTCGAGTTATTATTCAACCCCCTCATACACCACAGCAGCCAGCAGCCCCCTCGACCCGCTGGTGTGGGTGATGGCTATCATCATGCTCATCCTAAGCCTTGCTGTGATGGCCGTCGTGCTTGCCTCGCTGTGGCGGATGTTTACTAAGGCTGGCAAGCCAGGCTGGGCTGCCCTTATCCCTATCTACAATACCGTTGTGCTCATGCAGATCATCGGTCGGCCTGAGTGGTGGGTGTTGCTGTTGTTTGTACCTTTCGTCAACCTGTATGTCGCTGTTGTGTCGACGCTCGAGCTGGCGAAGTCCTTTGGCAAATCAACTGGCTTTGGCGTGCTGATGCTATTCTTCCCAGTTATTGCATACCCAATGCTCGGCTTTGGCTCTAGCCAGTATCTTGGGCCGGTTGCACCTCAGCCTGCGCCGTACTATCTACCACAGCAGCCACCGCAAGCCTAAAAATCTAGCATCTCAAACAAAAGAGCCAGCATAGTGCTGGTTCTTTTTGCGACCTCTGTTTATTGTACGAAATTTGCAGTGCAAGCAAATTATTGCTACACTAGGATTAGAAAGGAGGAAATACGCTATGCCAACAGGAAAACCAATTCAGTACGACTGGGGCTGGTGGGATCTACCCAAGGTGCCTTGGTGGTAAGATATGAAGTACCTTTTATGTGGCAAGGGCTTGTGGCCATTTTACCCTTGCTAATAAATGGCACTAGGCTACCGCTCGTTTAATACAACTTTGTAATAGCTCTATTATAGCTATAACAAAAACCACATAACACAAGGAGACAAGGATGGGCAAGTATAATCATTGGTGTTGCGCTAATCCAGTACAATACTGGCACATGCGTCACGATGTTTCTTGCCTGGCTACGATTAGCTACACCGAGAGCGTGTAGTTTATTTTTTTGGCAAATCCTATAGCGTATAGATAAATTTTTGAGCGCGCGTCTATACGAGGCGTCTCCTAGGCGTCTCCTCAGTAACAAAGCACCTCTTAGACGAGAGGTGCTTTGTCGTTGTGTCAGCAAAATGCTTCTTACGCGGCGTCCTCTGCCTCGGCTTGTTTGCGCGAGGTTTGGCGCGGCGTGGCGGTCTTTTCGAATGAGCCACCAGCTGCCTCAAGCGCAGCTACTACACTCTTCGACGCACCTTGCGTCTGGAGCACGAGCTTGGCAGTCAGTTCACCACGGGTGATTACCTTCACACTGTGAAATGGCGTCTCAATCAGCCCAGCTTCGTACAGCGCAAAGTTATCAACAGTGCCCGACAGGCTGTTGAGATGGTCGCTATACACCACCTGAGCAGGAGTACGCAGACTCTTGAAGCCACGTGCCTTTGGCACTGCTGTAGCAATACCATTCTGCCCACCTTGGAACATCGGGCGCAGCTTCTTACCGGTACGGGCGTTCTGCCCCTTGGTACCACGGCCAGCTGTCTTACCACCGCCAGCGGCAATACCGCGGCCAACGCGCTTGCGATCTTTATTGGCTGCGATGTGGAGTTCGTTATATTTCATCTACTTGCCCTCCTTTGCGGATTGCTTCTTGGCACCAACCCACTGCTCACGGGGGACCATACTGCGCAGGGCTTCTACCGTAGCATAGGCGATGTTCACCTTGTTGGTACTACCCAAGCTCTTCGAGAGCAGGTTGCGGATGCCCGTCACACCAATAACGGCGCGCACTACACCACCAGCGATGATACCCGTACCAGGCGCAGCTGGCTTGATGAGCACACGTGCACCACTAAGCTTGACTTCCATCTCATGCGGGATGGTCTCATTCACCACCGGAATAACAACGAGATGTTTCTTGGCTACTGAGGTTGCCTTGGCAATGGCGGTTTGCACATCGGCACCCTTTGCCACACCAACACCAACCTTGTTCTTGCGGTTACCCACCACCACAAGCGCCTTAAAGCGGAAGCGGCGGCCACCCTTAACGACGCGCGCCACGCGGTCGATGTTGACAACAACTTCCTCAAATTCCTTTGGCGTGTCATCACGCTGGTTGCGCCGGTCATCGCGGCGACCACCTCGGCCCCGACCACGCTGGTTGCGCCGGTCATTTGGGCGAGGTGTAGTATTTGCAGGTCTGTCTGCCATACTAAAACTCCAATCCTTCCTTGCGGGCAGCGTCTGCCAGGGCGCTCAGGCGGCCAGCGTACTGGCGACCATTGCGGTCGAAGACGACTGCACTTATCTTTGCTTTCTTGGCCTTCTTGGCGATATCTGTCCCTACCTTGGCGGCCTTCTCTGTCATGGTGTCGGTTGCTTTGGTACCAACAGTGGTGGCAGCAGCCAATGTTGCGTGGGCATCATCATCAATAAGCTGCGCGCTCACGTGCAGGTTGCTAATCGTCACGCTCAAGCGTGGGCGCTGAGCTGTGCCGTGCACGCGAGCCCGAACGCGGCGCTTGCGCAGGTCACGATTCAGGAGTTTTTTTGCTAATGCGTGTGCCATTATTTCTTACCTGCCTTCCCTGCTTTGCGCAAAATTTGCTCACCAACATACATAATGCCCTTGCCCTTGTATGGCTCTGGCTTCTTAAGAGCGCGGATCTCGGCGGCGACTTGGCCGACCTTTTGCTTGTCGATACCCGTCACGACGATCACCATTCGCTCGTTTGTTACATTAACCCCCTCTGGAGCTTTGTAGTGGACTTCGTGGCTAAAGCCCAGGCTCATCGTCAGCTCGTTATTACTCGACGAAACCCGAAAGCCCACACCTTTGACCTCGAGGCGCTTCTCGTACCCCTGGGTCACGCCAATCACCATGTTGTTGATGAGGGCGCGCATCAGCCCATGCTGGGCCCGAGCAGCCTTGGACTCATCCTTGGGATGAACCGTCACCTGCCCGTCCTCGACCTTCACCTCGACCGCTGGCGTAATGAACTGCGAGAGCTCACCTTTGGGGCCCTTGACGACCACATCACCAGAGTCAACCGTGATTGTCACACCCGATGGAATCGCCACCGGCAGTTTTCCGATTCGACTCAGACTCATTGCTTACCTTTCGTTAGTCGCGCGCAAAATGTTTGTCTCGTGCTGCCGGCCGCTCTCCACAACGAACAACCAGAACGCAAAACTCCCGTTTCACTCGCAAAGTTAATATCTTGCTAATTGTACCACAGATAGTGGAGAGAGCGCAAGGCTAGAAAAACACCAGCGGCGAAACCTCAGCACGACCCATACTAATATACCCTTCTCACCCATCTCTCCATCGAATGAGCCGCGGGCACAAAAGCTCATACAAGCAAGAGGGCCCGTCCAGCTAATTCTCTTTAGGGATTATACACCTACCCCCGAGCAGCATCAAACTGCTCAGGCGTCAAGAGGAGCTCGCCCGTCGATTGCCGATAGAGCGGGATATAGCGGCCGCTCCGGGGGATGATCTGCCTCACGTGCTCGATTGCATCGGCAACTTCTTCCTCCGTCCAGTCTGTACTCCGATCGCGAATCACAATACTCTTGACCCCTGTTGTCGCCATACTCGCGAAGCTCTGGTACTGCTGAGTATGCTCGCGCGACAAGTACACCTGACCAGGCTCTGGCTGGGCCAGAATGAGATTGACGAGGCCATAGGGGTCGTTGCGGGGTAGTGGTATATCACTCCCAGGCTGCACCGTGTGACGAGCGGCGAAGAAGCTCGCTGCAGCGCAGGCCAAGCACCAGTGCCTCAGCCACGTGGGCCGGTTGCATGGCGTGGATCATATCGCCCTGCTCGATCAACGGCTGGTCGGTCTCGTACTGCCAGCGGTTGCGCTGATCAGCCTGCTGCCACTGCTTGGGCGAGCTCGACTGCGCCATTGTCTCGAAGAGGCGCTGCCGCACGACATCATGCTGAGCCTGAGGCAAGAGCTCGGGCAGCAAAGCAGCACCACGCGCCATCACTGCCCCAACCTTGTCTAGCGCGCAGTAGCTCGCTAGCTCCTCATAGCTCATCTGGGCAATTGGCATATGTGCTATTGGGTCAATCGTATCATCATAGTGCATTCGACTTCGCAGCGGCAGAGCAGTCGGCAATGTTGCAAGCGGCGTCGGCCACCTGAGGTCGGCGCGTTGCAAATCCTGCGTGTTCAGCAGCTCCACAGCCCGCTGGCTTGCACGATACCACAAAGCATCGATTAATTGGTCTTCATCTGGCGTTACTTCGCAGGGTGATGGAGGTGATACTTCGTATGATGGCATGATATTCTTGGGATACTTCGCTTTGTTTTTTCCTTTCGTTCTGAGAGTACTTGTGCATTAGTATGTGGTATTTTTGATAAAAAAGCAAGCCCTTACCCACTCCAACCCCTCAACCGCAACACTCCCCATGCAAAAAGAGGCATCTTGGTTCGTCCTTTGTTAAAATTGGATCTACGAAAACAACCTAATTTTAGCAGAAAGGTATTCCAAAATGCCTCAAAGAAAGTATACACAACTTTCAAGCGAAGAGCGAATTGTTATTGAAACCTTGCTTAGAAGCTCAGCCGGGGTGCGCGAGATAGCTCGCATGCTAAACCGCAGTCCCTCAACCATCTCCCGGGAGCTCAGGCGAAACCAGAATTTTGCCAAAAAGACTAGAGTCAATAAACCTAAGGAGCTAAGGCTAGACTCGAGACGCTTTCGTGGTACCGCCAAAGTGCCAGTGATTCGCGAGAAGAAGGCTCGGTATAGGAAACGCCTGTGCCAATTCGAGAGAATAAACTACTTGGCTAAATCCGCCCAGCAGAAGACGCTGGCTAGATGCAAGAAGCAGTCTCTGCTGCTCGAGCTTTCTAGATACCAGCAAACCAGAGAGTTCGTTAAATCGCGCCTCAGGCTGCGCTGGTCTCCCGAGCAGATTGCCGGCAGGCTGCAGATAGAGATTAACAAAAGAGACAAATCTGCTAGCTTGCTTTATGTCTCGCCTAAAGCAATCTACAAATACGCCAAGAAATACAACCTCCATAAACACCTGCGGCGGCGCGGCAAGAAATACAGATGCAGCCGTATACCTGCCGGCTGGATGTCTGCCGGCAAACGCAATATTGCAACTAGACCCGGCGTAGTGGACGAACTCGGGCGCTTAGGCGACCTAGAGGGCGATACCATCTTCGGCAAGGATAGCCGAGACAGATTGCTCACTCACGTGGAGCGAAAGACGGGGTTAGTCTCAATTAGCCTAGTGCGCGGCTATGATGTACATAAGATACAAAAAACAGACCATACTCGACCTAGAAAGGCTCAGCAGGCACACCGGAGCCTTACCAAAGACCATAACCTACGACAACGGCGTAGAATTTGCCGGTTGGAGACAAACAGAACAGGAACTCAATACAAAGATTTACTTCGCCAATCCCTACCATTCCTGGGAACGAGGCAGAAACGAAAACACCAACGGACTCATCCGCGACTTCTTCTCCAAAGGCACAGACTTCAAAAAACTAACTAACCGGGATATATTAAAAGTAGAATCCATGCTTAACAACCGACCAAGAAAACGATTCCAGTGGCTAACGCCACTGGAATACGCCGCGTCTTTGGGTATTGCGGTTGAGGAGTGAGGTTAGAAGGTAGTTTGCTTATTTTCTTAACTCATGCTATTATAGGACCTATGGTAGATAGACATGATGAAGCTAATGCAACTTCTGTTGCAGATTCGAGGACGACCGACCTCGGAGATAAAGTCGATAATCAAATTGCACTCCTTGATCATATCGCCACCGAGATCAAGAAGACCACCGAGATGGTGGAATGGGGAAAGGAGGGGTGGCGAATTAGACTTGGAGAGATCGGAATTCTTGCCAATAGCTTATCATCAGTAGATCCCTCTGTTATTGACGGCGTCGAGACTAGGCGTCCTGGCATACTTCGCGAACTCGGAGACAGTCTTTGGAACCTCGACCAGAAAATGCATCTTCTTGATGAAGACGTCAAACGGGCTGAGAGAATTATGACACCAACACAGCGCGAGCAAGAGTTGCTGGACAGCATAAAGCCGCTAATCATAGACCAGATGTATGCAATGGATCCAGAGTCGCTGCAAACATATCAGCAGAAAGATAGCGAAGGTGAAATCACCAAGGAAGTTGCGCTGTTTCAATTGGGAAAATTTTCAAAAACGATGTATATCGGCAACATAAAATGCGAGTGTGCCGCCTATTTGGGTAATGACGGCAGGTTCTATATCGAGAGTCCGCGCCGTAGAGCATCTTCGGGCGATATAGTTATTGACGTCCATCCTTACAGCATTGAGGACGCTATGAATTATGGGGTCTCATTCGGTGGAATCAAAGTCTCTCAACTAGTTGAAGCCGTGGTAATGTGTACGATATAGTTTCTCCATGAAGTTTTCATAGATGAGTGCAGTCAAGAGCTGCACGACCCTGCTACGTATATTGCCGATTTGCCAAATATGATAAATCTGGACGAGGCTACGAACGAAGATATACGGGCGTTGTATCAGACTTTTCGCGACAATTACGGCACCGAGCGGTTAGCGCTAAAACCTGTGAAAGGCTTCATGAAAGAAGTCCGGCGTGAGCGTTCAGCGTCGAATCGAGCTTTTCGGTCGCAATCTCATTAGGATGAAAATAGGCGAATTCTTCAGCCTCTTCGGTGGCTTGCGGATTTGTGAGGAGTTTTACTTCGTAGGCGAGAATCAGTACCGGGTCGTCGAATTTATCGTGCCAAGTCGGGATGATTAGCGGTTTGCCCGCGAGGATTTCGATTTCTGCGTCTAGTTCTTCGCGAAACTCGCGCCGTAAAGCCTCGTGCAGACCTTCGCCGTGTTCCAGTCCGCCACCCGGCAAATCCCAAGTCTCGCCCCGCTCGCGCACGAATAAAAGTCGCCCCGCTCTATCGCAAACCAGACCCTTGACCGTCACTCGATAGGCAGCTTTGAAATCTTTCAGCTTCATCTCATGCCCTCGCCTACAAAACTCCCCGCCGTAACTACCCGAAACAAACCGCAGCCAAATCCGCTATTTTTTACTTTTCTTTGTTCCGACTCGATTTTTTAGCTCGAAAACTTCCTTTTTCAGCTTGTTGATTTCGCTGTACGCCCAGACGCCTAAAGCAAACGCTAGACCAGCGAGGCAAAGAGCCGAGGTAACTTTTTGTTCCATAAATCTCCTTTCTGTAAACGGTCTTATATTGATTGTAGCATAGCATCCTTAGTGTCTCCTATTGACATCAAACAAAAATACCCGGGGTCGTAAAACTTCCGGGTATTTTTTGGCTACGAAAAGTTTTAATAAACCTTCAACAAAACTTCTCCGCCAAGTTTGGCCTTGACAGCTTCGCCACCGGTCATGACACCTTTGCTGGTGCTGACGAGGACGATGCCGCGGCCTTGCTTGACCTTAGGAATGTCGGCAGCAGCCACGTACACGCGGCGGCCTGGCTTAGACACCCGGGCTAGCTCGGTAAAGGCTGGGCTCTCACCGGCGCGGTTGATGGTGACGACCAACGTACCGCGTGGCTTGCCATCCTCTACGGTAGCATCTGCCAGGTAGTGATTCTTGACCAATTGCTCGGCCACAACTTGCTTGAGCTTGCTGGTGGGCACACGGACTTCCGTCTTGCCAACCATCGCAGCGTTGCGGATTCGGGTGAGGAGATCCGCGATTGGGTCAGTTGATTGTAAACTCATAACTCTATCTCCTTTCCGTTACCAACTGCTCTTTGTAATGCCTGGGATTTCGCCCTTCGATGCCTTCTCGCGGAAGTTGATGCGGCTCAGGCCAAAGCGGCGCATATAGCCACGTGGCCGACCACTGAGGGTGTCGCGGTTCTTCCAGCGGGTTGGGCTCGAGTTGCGCGGCAGCTTTTGCAGGCCATCGAGGTCGCCCGCCGCCTTGAGCTCAGCGCGCTTGACAGCGAATTTCTCGATCATCTTTTGGCGTTTGCGATCGCGTGCAATCATTGATTTCTTAGCCATACGCTATTTCCCCTCCTTCTCAAACGGCAGACCAAACTTCTCCAGCAGTGCCCGGCTTGCGGCTGGGCTGCCCTGCTCGATGGCAATCGTCACCTGGAGGCCATGAACGATCTGCGTCTCCTCAAAGGTGAGCTCGGGGAAAATACTCTGGTCAGTAATGCCAAGGTTGTAGTTGCCACCCTTGTCAAACTTGCTCCCCACGCCGTGGAAGTCGCGCACCCGTGGCAGACTGACATTAACCAGCCGGTCGAGGAATTCGTACATCCGAGCGCCGCGCAGCGTCACACTCACGCCAATCGGCGCACCCATGCCAGCACGGATCTTGAAGCCAGCGATCGACTTCTTGGCCAAGCGATCAACTGGTGCCTGGCCAGTGATCTTAGTAATGGTATTGCGTACCAGTTGGTGGTAGCGCTTGTCTTCTTTGTGCTTGCCGATTCCTGCGCTGACCACAATCTTCTCGAGCTTGGGCACTTGGTGCACATTGCTCAAGGCTAATTCGGCCTGGAGTTCCTTGCGGTATTGATCCAGATACAAGGCTTTCAAGCGAGGAGTCGGAGCGGCGGATGCAGTTGCCTTCGCCATTAGTTGACCTCCTTGTTGTTCAGTTGCCGAGCAACGCGCACCTTGGCGCCCTCAGCATTAGTAGTATAGCCAATGCGGCTTGTCGTGCCGACTGCTTCGTCGACAACCAGAGCGAGCTTGCTCAGTGGTACAGACACATGAATCTCCTTGGTACCACCACGTGGGTTAAGCTGGCTTGGCTTGACATGGCGGTGGCGCAGCCCCACACCCTCGACCAATGCGGTCTGCTGAGCGGGGTTGACGGCCAGCACCTTACCCGTCGTGCCTTTGTCGTCACCACTGATGATCTTGACGATATCGTCTTTTTTGATGCGCTGTGCCATTAGAGTACCTCCGGTGCCAAGCTAATGATCTTGCTATAGCCAAGGTCGCGCAATTCGCGTGGCACAGGGCCAAAGACACGAGTTGCCTTGGGTGTTTTGTCGTCGTTGATAATTACGGCAGCGTTGTCGTCGAAGCAGATGGTGCTGCCATCTTTGCGGCGGATCTGGTCGCGGGTACGCACCACCACTGCCTTAACGATAGACTTCTTCTTGACGTTGCCGGTTGGGCTGGCGTCTTTGACGCTGGCGACAATCACATCGCCCACCCGGGCGTAGCGACGCCGAGTACCACCCAGCACGCGGATGCACAGAATAGACTTTGCACCACTGTTGTCTGTTACCTTAAGGCGAGATTCTTGCTGGATCATGCTGCCTCCTCTTCGCCTGCGTCATCGTTTTTGAGCTCAATCGAGCCCTGCGAGCGCTTGAGCACGGCATCGAGCCGAAATGCTTTGCGCTTGCTGATCGGGCGTGTCTCGATGACCCGCACCGTATCACCAACATTGGCATCGTTTGTCTCGTCGTGAGCAGCATACTTACGGGTGACGGTGTATTGCTTGCCGTAAATAGGGTGTGTTTCGCGGCTGGTCACGGTCACCGTGATGGTCTTGTTGCCCGCGGCCGAGGAAACAACGCCGGTCAATGTCTTGGCCATTAGTTTGTTCCTTTCCGCTGATTAATTTCCGTTAGTATCTGCGCAATCTCTCGGCGATACACGCCAAGGATCCGCGGGTTAGCGAGCTCACCTGCCCGGTGGCCACGCTGGGCCTCAAGCAGATCGGCGCGCTTGGCGGCCAGCTCTTGCTGGAGTGTCTCGAGGCTCTTGACCTCTGTTGCAGGGACTGTATTCTCTGCCATCGCTAGGCCTCCTCTTTCTTAATAAAGCGTGTCTTGACGGGGAGCTTGTGGCTCGCCAGGCGCATTGCCTCGCGGGCGACATCCTCTGGCACACCCTTCATTTCAAACATCACCGTGCCATTCTTGACCTTCGCAACAAAGAACTCAGGGTTACCCTTACCGCCACCCATCTTCAGACCCAGTGGCTTGCGGCTCACCGGGGTATGTGGGAAGATACGGATCCAGATCTTGCCACCACGCTTGACGTAGCGGGTCATTGCCTGGCGCGCTGCCTCGATCTGGCGGCTTGTGACACGCTCGTTGCTCAGGCTCTGCAGGCCATAGTCACCAAAGGCAATATAGTTGCCCCGTGTGGCGTTGCCTCGGTTCTTGCCGATGCGGACTTTGCGAAATTTTGTTTTCTTTGGTAGCAACATTACTTCGCACTCCTTTCACCCTTATAGATCCAGACCTTGACGCCGACGATACCCACGCCAGGGCAGTTGGCCCGTGCAGTGTGGAAGTCGATATCGGCCCGCAAGGTGTGCAGTGGCACCGAGCCCTCGATGACCTTCTCGCGGCGTGCCATCTCGGCGTTGTTAAGCCGGCCGGCTACCTCAATGCGGATACCCTTTGCACCACTATTCATAGTGTTCTGGGCAGCCATCTTGACAGCGCGGCGGAAGTTAGCGCGGCGCTCGAGCTGGCGAGCAATATTCTCCGACACCAGCTTGGCACTGAGCTCTGGCCGACGAACCTCTTCAATATTGATACGGACTGGCAAGCTGGCGATCTTCTCGATCTGTCGCTTGAGCTCTGTCACGCCAGCCCCACCACGGCCAATCACCACACCAGCCTTGGCAGTGTGAATTGCGATGGTAATCTGGTTTGGGCTGCGCTCAATCTCGATCCGGTCAATCGTTGGCCGGCTTGCATAGCGAGCTTCAATCAGCTCACGGATTTTAATGTCTTCTGCCAACCAAGCCGCAAAGTCGCGCTTGTTTTGGCCAAACCAACGCGAGCTCCAGTTTTTGTGGACTTGGAGGCGGAAACTGACTGGGTTTACTTTTTGGCCCATTTAGTTGTCTCCTTTCTTGGCTGTATCGGTTGCTTTGGCGGGTACCTTCTTGACCTGCTTTTCCACACCACTCACCTCAACCAAGATATGGCTCGAGCGCTTCTGGAATGGCTGAGCCCGGCCACGGCTGGCCGGCTTGTAGCGGCGCAGGCGTGGGCCAGCAGTCACGCTAAGGCTGTGGATATGCAAACTGCGTGGGTCAAGGCCATGGTTGTTGATGGCATTGGCTTGGGCACTGGCGATTGCCTTCTTAACAGGCAGTGCGGCGCGGCGCGGGGTGTGATCAAGAATGACCAGCGCATCGGCCACACTGCGGCCACGCACCAGGCTGGCAACAATGCTTACCTTGCGCGGGGTCTGGTCTATACCCTTGATGTGCGCCCGAACGATGGCTGGTGCATCGTTCGACCCCTGTTGTGTCTGTGATGCGGCCATTACTTCTTATCCTTTCCACCGTGCTTGCGGAACTTACGGGTTGGGCTAAACTCACCGAGCTTGTGGCCAACCATGTTTTCTGTAATCAGCACCGGCACATGCACCCGACCATTGTGCACTGCAAAGGTGAACCCCACCATCTCTGGCGTGATCGTGCTGCTGCGGGCCCAGGTCTTTATCACGGTGCGGTCGCCAACTTTCAGCGCTGCCACTTTTTTGGCAAGCTTCGCGTCGACGAATGGGCCTTTTTTGAGTGAACGACTCATAGACTACCTCTTCCTCTTAGCTTCGTGACGACTGCGGACAATCATCTTATTCGTTGATTTGCGACGGCGGGTCTTGAAGCCAATTGCTGGCTTACCCCATGGCGTCTTCGGGATGCGGCCAGGACCTGTCTTGCCTTCACCACCACCCATTGGGTGATCGGCTGGGTTCATAGCCTTACCATGGACACTTGGACGCCAGCCCATACGGCGGCGGCGACCGGCCGAGCCAAGCTTAACATTCTGGTGCTGGACGTTGCCCACCACACCAATGCTGGCTTCGCACTCAAGGCGGAACTTACGCACCTCACCACTGGGCATCCGCACCATGGCGTAACCATCTTCTTTGGCCATGAGCTGGGCTTTAGTACCAGCGCTACGCACCATCTGAGCACCCTTACCGTGGTTGATCTCGATGGCGTAGATCTGGCTACCAACCGGGATGTTAGCCAGTGGCATACGGTTGCTGGCCTCGATTGGCGCATCGGCACCAGTCTGGAGCACTTTGCCCTTGGTCATTTGGGTATCGGCCAAGATGTAGTGGTAGAGACCGTGCTGATCCTTCACGCGGGCAATCCGGGCACTGCGGTTTGGATCGTACTCAATCTCCTCCACCGTCAGCGTCAAGCCAGCGGCCAAGCGATGGTCAAGCAAGCGGTAGTGCCGCTTGACACCGCCACCACGGTGCCGGACGGTGATCTTACCAGTGTTGTTGCGGCCAGCCTTTTGCTTGCCAGCCTTGACAAGGCTCTTGAGTGGCTTGCGAGTCGTCACATCGCTCAAATCCTGCGATGTCATGCCGCGGCGGGCGGGAGTGGTTGGGTTGTACTGCTTAATCGGCATTACTTATCCTCCTTCTGCTCTGTTTGCGGCTGCTCTTCGGTCTCAAACACCTTGATCTCGCCTTCACTTAGGCGCACGTACGCCTTTTTGCTGTCGCGGCGGTGTGTGGTACCTGGATAGCGGCGCTTGCCCCGGCTGTAGCGAATAGCTTTGCCGCTTTGCACGGCGGTAGTGACATTGGCTACCTTAGTGCCGTCATATTGCGCCTCGACAGCCGCAGCGATCTGCTGCTTGTTAGCCGACAGTGGCACGTCAAAGATGTAGGTGTTTTGGCTCGTGATGAGCCGGTAGGATTTTTCGGTAGCGCGGGGAGTGACTAATACGAGTTGCATTTATTTGTCCTCCTGTGCGAGCCACGCCGTAATAACATCCAGCGCCTGAGGCGACAGGACGATATGGTCGGCATTAAGAATGTAATAGACATTGAGATACATCGCACTCACAGCCAGCACCTGCTGAAGGTTGGCGGTGGAGCGAATCAGCTCGGGCGACTTCTCGCCAGCGACGAGCAGCACTTTGCGCTCGAGCTTGAACTGGCGGAGGAACGCCGCAGCGTCTTTGGTCTTGCCAGTTACCTTGTCCTCAAAAGGCAAGACCTGGATCTTGCCAGCCTGGTGAGCCAGTGTGAGAGCTTGGCGGATGGCGACACGTTTACTGGTCTTAGATAGCTTCTTGCGGTAGTTCTCGTTGCCGCGTGGGCCAAAGACCACACCACCGCCCCGCCAAATTGGGTTGCGGATACTGCCGAAGCGGGCTCGGCCCGTGCCCTTCTGCCGCCATGGCTTCTTGCCACCACCGCGGACTTCGCCCCGCTGCAAGGTAGTTGCACTTGCCTGACGGGCATTTGCCAAGAATGCGTCGTAAGCGAGCTTGAGCAGCTCGTGGTTCGGCACATTGACGCCGAAGACGCTGGTTGGCAAGGTTGCTTTTGCTGGCTTGGTAGATTCAGCCATTACTTAGCACCTCCTAGGATAATTAAGCCCTTCTTGGGGCCTGGGACAGCGCCTTTGACACCGATCAAGTTGTCCTCAGCCGAGATAAACTCAACCGTCAGATTCTTGACAGTGACACGCTCGTGGCCCATCTGGCCTGCCATGCGCTTCCCTTTGAAAATCTTTTGTGGGTACATGCTACCGATCGAACCGACCTTACGCGTGTTACCCTTACCACCGTGGGTTTTGCGGTGGCGCTTAAAGTTGTGCCGTTTGATCGTACCGGCCCAACCTTTACCCTTGCTGATGCCTGTGACATCCACGACATCGCCGAGCGCAAACTCCGTAACGCTCCATGTGTCGCCTACCTTGACATCGCCAAGGTCATCGACACGAAATTCCCGAATATGCTTCGGGGTGACACCGGCTGGCTTCACATGCCCAGCCACGGCCTTGCTCAGGTTCTTACCCGCACCATACGCCACCTGCACTGCGTTGTAGCCGTCTGTCTCGACGGACTTGACCTGAGTCGCAGCGACAGGCCCAGCCTGGATAAGCGTGACAGGAATCGTCGTGCCATCCTGGCTGATGATTTGGGTCATACCAATCTTGGTACCGAGAAGTGCTTTCATTGCCCTCTTGCTCCCATGTAAAATCCCCGGCGACTAGCAGTATCTTGGTACCAGCACTGCGTGGCTACACACTTCGCTGGCCAAGACTTACCAATTCGTCCTGGGATGAGTTGCTATTACGTAATAAATTACAGCTACCATAGTACCATAGAATGGGACGAGAAAGCAAGAGGCAAGCGCTCTAACCGTTTGGCCCGAAGCGCTCGCCCATATCCCTTCTCATTAACCACTGCACTTCATCTCATAGAGAGGCTGTGCCGCTACCATCTCGTTAGTTCAGGCTACCTATGATAACGTATGCGATACCTCTATTGGTTCAATGCTCTATTAGCTGCGAATGCTCCATTGACACCGTCTGTATGCTTCGTGGCAATTTCCTTCTTGTGCCATGTGCCATCAGACTGCGGGAAAGCAGCCTCTTTTGGGACTTCACCTGTGCCAAAGTTATCTTCCGCCTTATTAAACTCGATACATTGAGTGAACACCAAGCCACTCTTCTTCACTGCATTAACGCCATTACCATCAGATGTTGTAATAAAGTTAATGTCACTTTGTGGTACTTCATTAATTTGATCTGGATCGTGAGTCGCCGTGTAGAGCTTTACTTCATTCGCTGGGTTCTTTCTGACTGCGCCTGGCTGGCTACACGATGGGTCACCATTAACCGTTGCCAACGGTAGTGCATAAGTATCACTACTGTTAGCATCCAGCTTTTCACTAACGAAACCCGGCGCAATCCATACTGGGCCATCAGTAACTTCATGAGCCCAACTGTCATAACTGGTAGGATCAAAGCCTGCCGCTGCTGCACTACCTGTGTTGCTCTCTGCTGGTCGTGCTTGCTCCTGCGCGCCACAGCCAGACAATCCAGCCGCCAAAGCCAACACTGCAGTCGTACCAACTATCCGATGAAACCGTGACAGACCTTCTTTCATTTCTTGCGTTGCTATTGCTGCTGACTCGTAAGACATAGGCCGCTCCTTTGGTCACTACTATTTATATAGTAATATATTGTAGTATCCTCCCAGGTGAATTGCAAATGAGCGTCGTTTGCGTCGCGGAACTTTGCTACCTGCCGCCACCTCTATATCGCCCACTATGCTACAATATAATGCGTTAATGCGTCACCCAATCCCCTCACCTACCTCTGTCGATACGTGGCTTGCTGCGGCGGCTGCCCAGCTGCGGACAGCTGGTATTGCCAGCAGCCGGCTCGATAGTGAACTGCTGCTAGGCCATGTATTGCAGCAGCCTCGACACTGGCTCCATGCCCACGGCGATAGCACACTCCTGCACGAGCAACACATGCAGGCGGAGCAGCTCCTTACTCGGCGCCTTCGGCATGAGCCACTGGCCTACCTGGTGGGGCACAAGGAATTCTATGGGCGCGATTTCGTCGTTTCGCCCGCTGTGCTCGTGCCCCGGCCCGAGACAGAGCAGATGATTACCCTCTTGCTGCAGCTCATCCAGCCCACCCAGCGCACCATAGCCGATGTTGGCACTGGCAGCGGCATTCTCGCCATCACAGCCCAGCTTGAGCTTCCACAGTGCAAAGTTGATGCGTACGACGTAAGTCTTGAAGCCCTCGCCATCGCTCGTCACAACAGCAAGCAGCATGGCGCTACCTCTGTTCATTTTATTCAGAGCGATCTCCTAGCGGCAGCGCAGCAGCGCTATGATGTCATTCTTGCCAACCTCCCCTACGTCGATCCCGCCTGGCGGCGCGACGACCGCGAGACAGCTCACGAGCCAGCCCTGGCGCTCTTTGCCGAAGATGATGGGCTCGCCCTCATCTCTACCCTCCTCGCTCAGACAGAGCAATGGCTCGCACCTAGCGGCCTGCTCATCCTCGAGGCCGACCCCTGCCAGCACTCACGCATCATTGCTCGCGCCGCCGCGCACCAGCTCACTCATATGCGAAGCGAGGGGTATGCGCTTGCTTTTGCTAAGCAGTGCTCGGCATGACCCCGCTAGCTTCAGCGCACGTTGGCCCATCTGCCCCACTACATCTACAGATGGTAGCGGCCAACGCTCGGGCCGCAACATACGATCTACTTTGTCGAGTTCTTGGTGGGTGTAATAGTCTGGCGATTGGATTGTTGCTCGCTGGAGCAGCGCATATACATCAGCCATCTCTTGGTCATCCACCTCTGCTGGCTGCACCTCATCTTGTGATATAAAGGCATCATCCAGCTCGGTATAATCATACTCATAGCAAAATACCTGCGGCTCAGCCAGCGATGCATCGCTATGGTCAGGTGCGTCGAGGTAATACGACCGCACTGCGCCAGCATACGCGCCGTATCGATCTACCTCGTAGATGATAATATGCGGGTCGTGTACCTGGCCATCATTATCCAAGGCAGCCCGAGCACTCAGTGTGAGGCGCTGCCCACTATCAGTTTTGTGGCCAAAGTATACGCTGCGCACCTCACCACCGTCGTAATACCGCCGGCCAGCTGCACCACGTTGGCGCGCGCTTCTGTGCTGGGTGGTAATAATATCCTGGACGACTGCGGTGAGCTGCTCAGCCAATAAGCCCGGCTGCTCGTGCTGGCCTGGCGGTGCAAACTCAGTGCCAGTATTAGTTACGTGTGACGCGAGACGCAAATCATCGCCCGCGCGGGGTGCTATGTTGTATGTCATGTTGTTCCCTCTGTGTGTTAGATATCCTTCCCTTTTAGCATACTATAGAAGGATAGCTTCGTGCAAATAACAGAGGTGAACAAATGAACGTCCTTATACTATATTCAGAATAGCTTTACTATAGCTCTCTGTACTCTGCCGTAGCGAGTAATTCACGCAGCTTGAGAACAAAAAACCACCCATCACCTGGGTGGTTTTGTAGTGTTACATATACACTGCAGCTATTTGATCGATGTGATCATAATGCGGCTGTATTGCTGGCGGTGGCCACGCTCTTTGTGAACGCGCTTCTTGGCTTTGTAGCGAATGACGCGGATTTTGTCGCCCTTAACGAGCGCTTCCACGACCTCGGCCTTGACCTTGACGCCTGCAACGTGCGGCGTACCAACAGTGGTTGTCTCGCCATCGATGGTCAGGAGTGCATCGGCTTCGAGCGCTTTTGTGCCGTCCGGGAGGCGGTCCACCAGGAGGGTCTCTTTTTCGGCGACGAGATATTGCTTGCCGCCAAGCTGAATGACTGCTTTCATCTGATTCCTTATATCATTTAATACTTCCGACTGATTGTAGCAGAGACGGCGGCAGATGTCAAAGCTGGTATATCTCACTTATTATTACTTATTACTCACCAGCCGCTGCACCACCGCTGGCAGCTCCGCCTCACTGCGCCATACCTCCGTCCGCGTGGCGATGAGCTCGTCGCTGAGGTAGCTCTGCTGGCCTACGCTGCGGTACTGCGCCAGGGCGATTGGCTTGCCCAGCGCCAGCGCCGCCCCCACCTCCATGAGCATCCCCTCGCTGCGCTGCGGCGACGCTTGAATCACGAGTACCATATCGTACTGGGGCAACACGCTCAGCGCACGGCGGATGAATTCACCTGGCGTATGGTAGCTAGGCCATGCTGGGTCGAAAAGATTGCAATACACCGTACAGCCCACCTGCTCGAGCGCTGCCACCACCTCACGCATCCGTGCCCGCACCACTGCTTCGTCCTCACCCGTAAAGGCATAGGAGCAAAAGACAGCGGGCGGGGTGGCTGGTGGAGTGGAGTTCATATATTAGTAGTATACGCTATCGAGTAGGAAGTAGCACGCTAAGGTCACCCATACCTACTATTTTCGCGGCACAAATTGTCAATACATGATGATCCCAAAGCAAGCGCCTTGACGAGCCGCTCATATATTGATATATATATTAACCTTTTGCAATCCCGCAAAGGGTTCGGACTTTTCAGGAAGGGGAGACATCATGCTGTCTTCTTTAATCATGGCTACCACTCTTTCAGTTGGGATGTTATTGATGGGGCAAGTTTTTCTTGCCTTCGGTATCACTCACCGTAACAGGTGCCTCACATGGGTATCGATACCATGGTGTGCGGCGGGAGTAGCCTTAAGCTCGCTTTGTGGCTATGCAGTCACTAGAGATATAGCACATATCCAAGTGTCCAGCCACACCATCTATGCATATTTTGTGATGCTGTGTGCAGGAACAATCTTCCTTGCACTAGCAGCGCAAAGAACCAAGAAGAAAGAGGTGATGTAGTCTCACACTGCACACAAGAGTCCACCCTCACCACTCACCGTCGAGTGCACTGCATTCCGGTGAGTGGTGAGCTAACCTTGCTTATACATACTATATTGGCGCTTTGGCGCTATTTTTTCTTATTTTTCTCACGATTTTTGCCTCTGTTGCGAGCCGATTTTTCACAAATCTTATTTCACATCCTGTCATATCTATGCTACGCTGGGTAGTATGAGTATGAAGAGACTCGTGTATGGCATAGCTGGTACAATGATCGTCTTCGCAGGCGCGGGCGTCATCGTAGCAGCCCAGCCAAAGAGTGGTTCGTCAGCGCCTGCATACAATACAACGAGTGCAACAACCGGTGGACATATGGCCAAGGCATTAGCGCCGTCCGACCAGCCATCCGCGCAAACACTCGCACAGCGCAACCAAGCTATCAAGATAATCATCGCCTCCAACGCTTCTCCCAAGGCTATCAAGCCAGCGTCGAAGCCCAGTGAGACACCAACGCCAACGCCAGCAGCTGAGCAAAAGCCAGCAGCAACCAATGGCACTTCGTCTGGTTCGAATACGCGCTCGAATAGCAACGCCCAAAAGAGCAACCCATCGAATAACAAGTCAAATTCTAACTCCAACGTGCCATCACCAGAGTTTGTCGACCGCGTCTTTGCAACGGTCAACAAGGAACGGGCAGCGCGTTCGCTTGGTAGTGTGCAGCGCATCGAGCAGATCGATACCAGCACGCGTGCTCAGTCGGCCTACAATGCGCAGATTAATAAGCTCAGCCACGATGGTGGCCTCGACCGCCTGAAGCAACTCTACAGCTGCCGCACCAGTGGTGAGATTCTCGAGCTCGTACCGATCTCGTACAATGAGCAACAAGCCACGGATGTCTGGATCAATTCCCCACCACACAACAAGATCATGTTCTCGGGCGATTACGACAAAGCTGGCATTGGCCTAACGCAAAAAGGCGACCAATATTACATTGCCATGCAGTTCTGCCGCTAGGAGAGGAAGCAAGAATATCTGAGAGAAAACACTGCTCAGAATAGAAAACCGGCTATAATGGCCGGTTTTTACTTTTCAGAAGAACGTCGACCTTAGTGAATCTCAAAGTCCTCTTCGGTAATTTCACAGGTTTGTATCATTCCTTTCTCTTGAAGCTAAGAACTGACAATACCCCCAAGAACGACCCAGCATCAAAAATAAGTACTAGTTTGCAACCAGGTCTTAATTCTACCTGCCTGAAGTGGTAGAAGGGTAGCTGAGGTTAAGAAGGCGAAGCCTTAGAGGCCAATCACTTCAACTACTCATCATCAAGCGATTCCGCCCCACTCAGAACCTTCCAGAGCTGCTGCACTTCTGACTCACTGACCACTTGGTCGCCTCGGCCGATCCGTTGGCTTTCGCCAATCGTGCGTGTGGCAGGCTGACCACTATGCGCCAAGCTGATCAGCGAGCGCACCACCCGCTGGTGGCTTCCCTCTGTCACAATACGGTAGCGCAGCTGCTCTGAGCCACTCACCAAGCTAACCTCATGAGCTGTAGCAGCAATCGCATTATCGCTTGCGTTTGGCTGCACTGGCTCACGCCAAAATGTCGCCGTTTCAATATCGACTAGCAGATTCGAGCCATCATGATATGGTGCCATGAGCATGAGGATGGCACGGCTTTGGTTTGGAAACAGAAGCGAATCAGCTTCTTTTGCTGGCGCGGCATTGTCCATTCGGTAGCCATATACATCAACCGTATCAGCAAATTTTGTCATCATATGCAAAGCAATCTGGCTCAGCCGCACTACTGCAGCTGCTTGGTCTGCCGCAGTCACTCGTTCGCGCGGGGTGTCTTCCAGTGTGCAAAATGTTTCTTGGGCTCGAGTTTGTGTCATTTGGCTGCCTTTCTGTCGCAGTACACGGCGTATTATATTAGTAATACAACAAAGGCTGTCTTGGCAATTGAATAATCTCACACCCTTCTCTCATACATCCTCTTCTAAGCTGCTGCAGAAATTGCCATCATAGATTAAGCTGTATGGTACTAATAATGATCAGTAGCTGGGCCCTGCGCTACCAGATAAGAAGGAGATGGTACATGAGAGAGGAGAAGTGGGCAGCTTAACCTACGCTACTCAATCGTCTTCTCAAACACTGTCGTGTTATAGATCGTCGCACCCTTGTGGAGATAAAAGCGGTGGGCAGCTTGGCGCTTGGGGTTGGAGGTAAAGGTGAGCTTGGTCGCACCGTGCTGCTGACCCCAACTCAGCATTGCATCCCACAGCCGCGAGCCAACCCCCTTGCCCTGCACCGATGGGTCGGCTACGAAGTCATCCAGGTAGATCTTACGCCCAGCGATCGGCCCCACCAGCAGCGCGAGTGTTGCCATGCCCACCACCTTGCCGTCAAGGCGGGCCAAGAGCAGCGTTTGGTTCTCAGCAGCAATCACCGCTTCAAGAGCCTGACGCAAAGCGTCCATCGCCGCTGTATCATGGGTAGTTGGAGTAGTTGGCGCGGTTGTTCCGGCTTGGTGCAGCACATCGCCCAGTGCTGCGATTGCCGCCACATCAGCCTGGCTGACGGCGGTTGCCTGTTCGATTATGAGTTCTTCCATATATCGATTATACTACAAGTATGAATCAGCGTATACTCACCCTCCGTGATGCGCTCGCCACTCACCCGCCGCGCATCGCCTACCCAGAAGATACCAACCCCATTATCCTCAGCGCCGTACGCCAGCTGGCCGATTGGCGCGCCGTTCGGCCTGTGCTTGTTGCAGATAGCCCAACTGCTGTCAAGCAGGCTGCTACCGATGCAGGTATCTCGCTTAATGGCATCGAGATTATGACAGTACCCCACCAACACGATACGACATCTGCAAACACCGCCGATACACCTCCCCTTACCCCTCTCACCTACGCGGCCCAGCTGCTCCGCGATGGCACGTGTGATGCTATGGTGGCCGGCATTGACCACCCCACCACTGCGGTATTGCGGGCTGCGCTGAAGGTTGTTGGCTTAGCACCCAGGGTGCGCTATGCATCGAGTTTCTTCGTGATGGATATGCCCCACTTTACTGGTGGGGAGGATGGCCTGCTTATCTTTGCCGACTGCGGGATGAACATCGCACCAGATGCCGCTGGCCTAGCCGCCATTGCCGAGGCCAGTGCCTTGAGCGCCACCCGGCTTGGCTGGCAGCCCCGCGTTGCGCTGCTATCGTACTCCACGCTGGGCAGTGCTGGCGGCCAAAGTGTCGAAACAATTCGCCGCGCACTCGCAGAGGTGCAAGCCCACCAGCCAGAACTCCTCATCGATGGTGAGCTCCAACTTGACGCGGCTCTCGTCCCCACCATTGGCCACAAAAAAGCCCCTACCAGTCCCGTTGCTGGCCAAGCCAACGTCCTCATCTTCCCCGATCTCAACTCTGGCAACATTGCCTACAAGCTCGCCGAGCACCTGGCTGGTGGCCACGCCTACGGCCCTATATTGCAAGGCTTCGCACGACCAATCAGCGACCTATCGCGTGGCTCGAGCGTTGATGATGTAATTGGCGCGAGCTTGATCGTTGGTAGTATGGCGACTGAATAAATTGTGCAATTCATTCACGCAGGCTGGTGATTTCTTGCTTGCTTTTTGCAATCGTTTTCTTTATCGTGTTCTCTTCGTGCCTTCTTTTCTGCGGTGATTATTTTGGTTCACGTATCGATTTGCTGCTGCGGCAGAGCGCCCTTTTGCTGTTTGCTTTTTCTGCCGCAGTGCAGGTAGATGAGCCGGTTTTTTTGGTTGCACATTGCAAGTAAAGTACTTGTCTTTGCGTCGTTCTCATGCTCTCTGGTAGTGAGAAATCAAGATTCGAGACGACACTAGTTGCCATTCCCCTATACAATGATATTGAATATATTTAAAGAAAATTCACTATTATGTTTTGCCATGAGTGCACATTCTCCCACCTACCATACCATCAATATTCAGTCATGTATTAACTATGGTGAATAAAATTAGTGTTCGATTCAGGAATATAACAGTGCTAGAAATTGCAAAAAATCTTATCTATGAGATTGCAAAAATTCGCGCAGTGCTGCAATTGGTTTGATGGATTGGTATGTCACTGCATCTTCCTCGGGTAGTAGCTCTGCCCGTGTCCGGCCATTGTAACCATCTGGGCAAAATATTTTATCCCAGCCAAAGCCACCATCGCCACGCGGATGCGCTGCAATACTGCCTGGTAGCTCACTGCGAAAAATATGCATTTCGTGACCATCATAGTAACCAAATACACCTACCGCCAGTGCCGATCGATCGTCAAATCCATCAAGCATACGGCATATTTTTTCCAGCCCATCTGGTGCCTCAACGAAGAACTTAATGAATGGGCCAGGTAATCCATTCAGCGCCGCAAACCCCAGCGACACATCTTCCACAAGGACTGGCCGCTGGGCAATTTCGTACGCTTCACGCACTTTATGTCGAACAACCTCCTCAGGCGAAGACGATTGAATCTCTACCAAATCAATCTTGCGATACTCCAGCGACATACCAAGCATGCGCGCTAGGTAGTCAGCCTTGTGTTGGTTGCCCGTGATGAATAGTGGTTGATGCATCATTTATCTCCTTTGTATTTCTCTTCTCGATATTTCTCTGGCTGCGCCCGAAAAACCTCGACCCATTTGCTATCCTCCGCTAGATCGTTGTACGCAATATAATAGCGCCCTTGAAAACCGCCAGCGTGCGCAGCTTTGCGCGCCACTGCGTCTTGCACCTGCTGAGGTGAAAAGCCAAAATCATCGCGCAGTGCATCGAGAACAGCCTGCACATCTGCCAGCTCCTGCAGCGCCTCTTCTAGCCTATCCTCACCCAGCGGAATTTCGTTTGCCTCTTCATGAATCTTGCGCTGTAACTCACGGCGATACGCCGCGCAATCCAATTGATGATATTTCGTATGGAGTACCTGCGGGTCGGCCTTGCATTTCTCGACAACTTTGTCGCGTACGAGCTTTTCGAGATAGAATCGCACCATTACCTTGTCCTCCTTGCCTGTTGGTTGTTGAGTTCCTTTTGGGTTTATATAGCCTACTATCAAAAATTGCTATTATCTCACAAGTATTTCATCATGAATTTTGTTCACCACTATTCATGGGGCTATCTTCACTTGCACTTTGCAACTCATCGCGTAGACGCATCCAGATCTTGCCAAGCTCATTGCGCCCAGCATGGTCGCTACCCCAACCCCAAAAGCTGTCATCGTCATTCATCTCCACAATATATCGGTCGCCCGATGCAATGAGTGTCTCGCGCACAAGATCGTGCTGAGCAAGCTTGCAGCGTACAATTTCTTCCATAATTGCCACCTTTTTATCGTCCCAATTGGGGTCTTCTTCAGCCTTATGCTGGTTGGCAAAATCAGACGCTAAGCGCGGCGAGCGACATAAGCGCACCTGCTCAGCCCGAGCTGGATTGGTGCCAAAAAAGTGCGCCGCTTGGTAGGCATGTTCGCTCGTGGGGTACAGCACGCCACGCCACTCAACCTGGCATGGCGCGAAGTTATCAAAGACATACCAGCCATCTAGAAAGAAGCCAGCCATGGTTGATTTGTTGTGCGTATTGTCTGTCATATTCATTATAGTACCTCTGTTATAGACTGATATCTAGTGTGATTTTGCTCTTGTTGTTATTAATTTCCATTATTTACCATTTCTCCTTTCTAGGATCATATTTTTGAATCATAGTGCGATGTATTCAGATGATTCTATGCGTTTATTTTCGCTTGCTTTTTGCAAGCCAGCTGACTACGTGTGCGGCGTCGTATAACTCTTACGCGTGGTTTATTTGGTTCATGAGTTGTTTGTGGCCTAGCACCATATATAGTCCATACCCTGCGGTTGCGAGTGCCCCGCCAATGCTGCTGATGGCATAGACCATTTGCCACGAAGTACTCGTTGCGAAGGCAAGGTAGAAGCCAATCAATGCCGTGCAGATGGGGAGAGGTGCAAGATAATAATCGATCGTCCGGTCAAAGATCTTTGCCTGCGGAATGAAGTGCAGCCCAACGGTCAGCACAAGCACCGGCATGATATAAATCTGCTGCTGAAACATACCAAGCAGCGCAAAGATAATCCAAAGCGGTGCATACGACACCGTGCTCAGCAGCTGCATCTGCTTAGCGATCCGCTTGCTGACTGGCGTTGGTGCTGGCTTGGGCAATTTTTTCGTCACACGGATATGCTGCACACCGCAAAAAATCAGCCATGCCGCATACACACCAAATAGTGCAAAGACTGCCCAGCCAATAGTGCCCCACGCCACACCAAACCACACAGCATACACGAGCATAAAGGTTGCCATGAGAATTGGAAACGGCGCCATGCTTTTTACTGCAGCGATTAATTCATCTCTTTGTGGTTGTTCTGGGGTTGCCATATATCTTTCTCCTGTTTATTGGATAAGGGTTAAAAATTGTTCTTCGGTGAGGATCATTGTACCATACTTCTCCGCCTTGGCTCGCTTGCTCGCACCAACCTTGCCACCAGCAACGAGGTAGGTGGTATCCTTGCTGACGCTACTCTGGAAGGTACCACCCAGAGCACGGATTTTTTCAGCTGCTTGGTCGCGGCTCATTGCTTGCAATGTGCCAGTGATGACGAATTTTTGACCAGCGAGCTGCTGTGACGATTGCACGAGCCGTGGCACGACACCACATTGGGCAAATTTATCCAGCAAGGCAATGTTATCTGCATCGCTGAACCACGCGACAATCGATTCAGCCACTACCACGCCGATGCCATCAATCTCCTGCAGCTGGTCGAGCGTGGCAGAGCGCAGAAAGCCGAGCAATGGCTTGTCATTTGCAAGTGTATTGACGGGTGCTTGCGGTTCATCAAGAGATATATTTTTTTCTGAATTATTATGATTATTATTCACACTACCCTGCTGAGGCACGTCGTGTTTTGAATTATCTGCAAAATATTTCACGATATCGATTGCCGTTTGCGCACCCACATGACGAATACCTAGTCCGTAGAGGAAGCGCTCAAGTGGTGGGCGCGTTGCTGCAGCAATGGCATCGATGAGCTTCTGTGCCGAGACCTCGGCAAAGCGATCAAGCCGGAGAAGATCCTTCTTCCCTAGCGTATAAATATCAGCTAGGTCATGTACCAATCCAGCCTCGACCAGTGCAGCGACATTCTTCTCGCCAAGTGTGTCGATATCCAGTGCCCCTTTGGATGCAAAGTGCGTGAGGGCGCGCGTGAGAATGAGCGAGCTACTGGCACCACGCACTCGGTACACTGCCTCACCAGCAGGCCGCTCGAACTGCAGCTCGGGATATTGGCGCTGAAGCTCAGCTGGGTAATCAATCGGCTCGGTATTAGCTGGGCGCAGCTCTGGCAGCACTCGCTCGACCTGCGGGATGATATCGCCCGCCTTGAAGATAACCACAGTATCGCCACGCCGCACATCGAGCCGAGCAATCTCGTCGGCATTGTGCAGGCTGGCGTGCTGCACCGTCGTGCCAGCAACGACGACTGGGTCGAACACCGCTACTGGTGTGGCAGCACCTGTCCGGCCAATGCTAATGACGATATCGCGCACGATGGTAGTGGCTTGTTCGGCTGCATATTTATAGGCCACTGCACCACGCGGGTTCTTACCCACCATACCCAGGCGGTCGTAGAGAGCGCGATTGTTGATCTTGATTACGAGGCCATCTGTATTGAACGGCAAATCACGGCGCTGCTCGGCCCACTGCTGGACGAAATTCATTACCTCGGCTAGGTTGGTAAAGACAGCCGCTTGCTGGTTACGTGTGATACCTAATGCTGTCAAAGCATCATAAGCGTAGCTATTGGTCGACACCTCAGCCGCATCATCACGGATGACATCGTAACCCCGAAAATGGAGTGGGCGCTGTGCCACGAGTGCTGGGTCAAGCTGGCGGATAGTGCCAGCCGCGAGGTTACGCGGGTTGGCGAAGGCTGGCTGGCCAGCAGCTTGCTGTCGCCTATTAAGCGCTGCAAAGTCGCGCTTAAGCATGACGATTTCCCCACGGATCTCCGTCCTGCCCTGCAGTAAGTGCTCAAAGCCAGGTGCTTCACGCAGACGTAGCGGCACATTGCGAATCGTCCGTACATTATTCGTTACATCTTCGCCAACGTAGCTATCGCCCCGTGTGACGGCCTGCACAAGCACGCCATCGTTATAGATGAGCGCGCAGGCCAGGCCATCCATCTTGATATCGGCAAAAAACTCGTGCTTGTGACCCGGCAAGAGCTTATCCATGCGCTGCACCCACGCCTCGACCTCTGCCGTGTCAAAGACATCATTGAGGCTAACCATCCGCCGGCGATGCTGCACCTTGACGAAGCCTCCTTTCAGGACGTTGCCAACCCGCTGGGTAGGCGAATCAGGCGTGATGAGTGCAGGGTGTGCGGCCTCGAGCTGCTTGAGCTCGGCAAAAAGGCTGTCATACACCGCGTCGCTCACGCTGGGCGCATCAAGCACATGGTATTCATAACTATAGCGATTGAGTAGCTGACGCAGCTCAGCACTGCGCTGAGCTGGCGATAGGTTGGGTGATGCTAGATGTTTGTCTTGTGTCATAGTGATTCCTTACTGCTTTAGTATAGCGGAATTTGGCAATGAGTGCAGTGTTTTAAGAGAAGATTCATTGTAACCATGCTGCAGTATATATTTAATCTAAAAGTAGTTCCTTGCTGCATCTCGCGCTCGTCCTCTCCACATTCATCCGATGGAGTGTGAAAACTCGTTGTAATAACGAGTTTTCAGCCCAGCGCAAGAGGTCGATGTCTGGGAGACATCGACCCTTATAGTGTTCTATCGGAGGGATGTGGAGAGGACGAGCTACCACCATACTAGAGAAGGTGGTTTATTTCCCACCAATCACGTCCAACAACACGCTGCCGAGGCACGTTACCTTACGCTGGCGCTGCCGTATCATCAACAATCTTGCGATAAAGGAGGTAGATGTACACCGCACACCACACTACCGTCACCGAGCTGATGAAGCCCGCTAGGACGGGCATCGTCGGCACGGAAGCGTACCACTGCCAGAGGTGCTTGAGCCAGGCATCAAGGAGAATGGCGGGGATCATCACCACACACCACAGCACTGCCACGCTGCCAAATAGCCACAACAGCCGGTACAAAATCCGCAGCCGTCGCCCTACCACCAAATCACCCGCTGCTGCCAGCGCCCGCATAGGGTACATACCAGGCAGCGTCACCACCACAAGCGCAATGAAGGTGCTCGTGCCCCAATAAAGCGTCAGTACTGCCACAGTAGCTAGTAGCACATAGAAGAGCATCGAGCCAAAGCCCTCGCTAATCACTCCATTACTCGACAAACCGATATACACCAGCGCCATCGCCCCCAGCGGGATAAGCTGCACGAGGAAGACGAGGACAATCATCAGCGTGGCTACCAGTGGTGCACAGGCATTATACAGCCCATCGCGCAGACGTGGCACTCGCCCTGCCTTATACTCGCGTAATAGCCACACTGTGGTGAGCCACACCAACAAAAAGCCCAGCACCACATAGAGCTGCTGGTCAGCGCTGAGGTTGCCACTGCCCGTGCCAAAGGCCGTCACCATGAGGAGCCCTGCCTCGCCTAGCTTGCCCCAGGCACCAGTGAGAATATCTTTGCCCGACTCTGCTAGCATACTTTGCAGGCGGTCATACATCGCTTGGTTGGTAATCGCCCCAAGCGCCAAGAGCAGCACAGCATAAAACACCGCCAAGAGGCACAACGTCCGCCAGTGCGCCCGCACCATCCGCAGCACCTGTGCAGTGAAGGCAATGTAGCCTGGCAATTGCAGCGAGCGCGCATAATCGCGCCGGCGCGTGCGACGGAAGCTCCGGTGTGGTCGGCGCTGTTGTAAATTATGCAGCCATTGGCGGCTACTCGCCACTACCCTACCACCACGAACCCACCAGGTGCGCCAATGGAGGTTGGCGCACCAGCTGGGTCGCGTCGATGGAGTATCATCCGCGTGCGGCGAGCGAGCCTTTGCGGGAGCAGCATCGCGAGAGGATGGTGTTGCCTTTTTTGCAACACTATGACGTTTTACCTCTGTTTTTGAACCATGCTTGCTCACGTGCGCTGCGGGAGCGGTGCGTGAGGCTGAGCGGCGAGTTGACTTCGTTGTTTTTTTTGCCACAGGCACGACCCTACCATTTATTCATATCTTCGTTGAGGCGCTTGATGCGGTCTTCGAGCGGCGGGTGGGTGCTAAACAACCGGCTAAAGAACCCTGGCTTGAGCGGGTTCACCATAAACATATTAGCACTTGAGCTCACCTGCTTCTCCATCGGGCGAGTATACATCTGTAGCTTGCCCAGTGCACTGGCCAGGCCAGCGGGGTCACGCGTCGTTAGCGCACCAGTCGCATCGGCCAGGTACTCACGCTGGCGACTCACCGCCATTTGCATAATGGCCGCCACGATGGGTGCAAGGATAATAGCCACAATGCCAAGCACCAATAGTACCGGATTAGTCTCGCGGTCATCATTGTCACGGAACCATAGCATGCGCAGTGCAATATCTGACACCAAGCCGATCGCACTCACCAGACCAAAGGTAATCATACTCACCCGAATATCGTAGTTTTGGACGTGCCCCATCTCATGGGCCAGCACAGCAGTCAGCTCACGGTCATCCATAATCTCCAGCAGGCCCGTCGTCACGCCCACAATGGCATGCTTGGGGTCGCGGCCAGTGGCAAAGGCGTTGGGCGCTGGGTCGTCGATAATATACACCTGCGGCATCGGTAACCCCACGGTAATGGCAAGATTCTCGACGGTGCGCCACAAACGGGGGTTATCTGCCTTGCCAATCTCCACCGCACCAGTCATACTCATGGCAAGCTTGGAAGCGATGAAGTACTGCACCAATGCATAGATCAGCGCTCCGATAAACGTCCCCCAAAAGATCGTGAGGTTGCCCTGCATACCGCGGCTATTCATAATCAACTGCGCCGCCAGGCCAATCACCGCCACCATCGCGACGAAGACGATCATCAAAATAACTGTATTACGTTTGTTGTGTGCAATTGCTCTGTACATAGATATATTGTAGCAGATAATGGTGGTTTTGCAGGCACTCGTGTCAATCTCCGAGCGCCGCATTCTCTGCGCTGACTATTAGTGAGGTTTTCGGGCCTACGTTGCACCCACTTGACTCGCCCCTCATTTATTGATATATATATCAGCTTTTGTTGACATATGTTCGCATTTTGTCCAAAAGTGTTGTTTGACAAGCAGAGCATACCGCTCAAGGTGGGCTGCCCAGGCATGGCTACATAGCCGCGCCCCAGCACCCCACCTTGAGTCGCCGCATCCGAGCGTCGACCAGTGTGATTCTACACGAGCGTCCGCTTGGGTGGGGAGAGAGTAAGATGATGAGTGACGTCAGAATCACCATTACCGAGAAAGAGACGAAGACTAGGGGTACCGTCATTGCTGAGTGTGTACTTGTGTTTGCATCCGGATTTCTCGGAGTGTGGACGTTTAGCCTACTTTGGGGCTGGTTTATTGTTCCCATTTTTGGAGTGCCACAAATCAGCATGTTTCAATCTCTTGGCATCATGCTAACCGCGAGTCTTATTAATGGCTCGTCATCAGGGGAGCGGAGCAATTGCTCTGACCTAGAGAAGTATTTGAGACTATTTATCCTCATTACTCTCACGCTAGTGTCAGGGTGGTTTGTGCACTTCTTCGTGTGACATCCCTATCGAACATGACATCCATCCTAGAAGGGTGTCTACCCTCTCTTGCTCTGCTTGTCATGTTCGCCTCTCGCGATGTTCTCACCTGCTGGCAGCACTCTAGCACTCTAATCATTGCAATTATTTTTATTACTCAAATCCCCCACCTTCTAGATAAAACACTCTCAGCCAAGCGATAAGCCGCTCGCTGTAGCCATAACTCTTCTCAAGCACCCCTCACCAAGAACGACATACAACCTGACATCACAGCCCTTATGCTGTTGCAAAGCCACAAAAAACCGCCCTTCATCGAGAGCGGTTTCGTTATAGTGTGCGAGGTGTCTAGAACTGCACTTGCACTGGGTTCTCGACGCTGGCGCGGTCTTCGACCTCGAAGAACTCGCGAGCCTTGAAGCCCAGCATACCAGCCACAATATTGGCGGGGAACATGGCGATGCGGGTGTTGAGGTCGCGCACACCACCGTTATAGAAGCGGCGTGCCGCCTGGATCTTGTCCTCAGTGTCCACCAGCTCTTGCTGTAGCTGGATGAAGTTTTGGTTAGCTTTGAGGTCTGGGTAAGCCTCTGCTACGGCAAACAAACTCTTCAGAGCACCTTCTATCATATTCTCTGCCGCAGCTGTCTCTTGCACGCCTTGAGCATTCATGATGGCGCTGCGAGCTTCTGTCACCTTCTCAAAGACTTCCTTTTCGTGCGACGCATAGCCCTTCACAGTGCCTACTAAGTTAGGGATGAGGTCTGTTCGGCGCTTGAGCTGGACGGTGATGTCGCTCCAGGCTTCGTCCACGCGGATCTTCAGCTTGACCAAGCTGTTGTACGTTGCCCACATGAAGATGCCAAACAAAACGAGCAGGCCAATCACGCCGAGCAAAACGATTAATGCTATTGTCATAGTGTCGTTTCTCCTTTTTGGTTATAGCCTTATTATACCAAATTGTGTGGCTTATACTAGCCGCTATGGTAATTCTACAATAAATCTTGGGCTCGTAGCTAGCACGAATACTGCCATACTCTACCCTTCAGGCTATGTATACGAGAAAACCACTCTCCTCAAGTGGTTTTCTCTGTTATATCATGTCTGGTGCGCAAGGCGGGAATCGAACCCGCACGGCTTTTGGCCAAGGGATTTTAAGTCCCTCGCGTCTACCAGTTCCGCCACTCGCGCTTGCAGTCGCACTTTTAGCATAGCAGCCATGTGCTGCTTGTATTATACTATGTTTATGAAGCAAATTGTAATAATTCACGGCGGATCAAGCTTTAATAGCTACGAAAATTACTTGAATAATCTAAAGAATAGCCAGCTGCAGTACGAACGGCTACTGTGGGCGCAAAAATGGCGTGACTGGCTGGCACAGGAAATCGTCGACGCCGATGTTTTGCTGCCAGATTTCCCTAATAAGCAAAATGCTCGCTACGCTGAGTGGAAAATATACTTTGAAAAGTTATTACCTCTGCTTGGTGATGACGTTCAGCTGGTTGGTTATAGTTTGGGCGCAATGTTTTTGGCAAAGTACTTGCATGAATCACCACTGCATATGCCAGTCCGGCGGCTCGTGCTAGTTTCGCCGTGCTATGACGATGAATCGAATGAAGACCTCGGTAGCTTTCAGGTAGTAAGCGCCACAGGACTCGAAAAATCAGCAAAGGAGATCCACCTATTCCACAGTAAAGATGACCCGGTTGTGCCTTTTACAGAGCTTGCTAAATTTCAGCGAGACGTGCCGACTGCTCAGGCGCATATTTTCGAAGATCGCAATCATTTCTTCCAACCAACCTTCCCAGAGCTGCGCGATCTACTGATGTCATAACCTATTTTTACGAATCATGAAACCATGCTCAAAATGTGGCGAACACAAGCCAAAAAGCGACTTTTTCGTGAGGAACACTGCGACTGGCACACGCCATACCCAATGCAAGCAGTGTTACAAAGCTCAGCGCCGCACGACCCACGCTGAGCATTATCGCAAGAACCAAGCAGCCTACCAGCAGCGTGCCAAGCAGCGCCGCGAGCGACTACGCGTCGAATTTCGCCACAATATGCTTGCTTATTTGCGTGATAAATCGTGCGCAATCTGTGGCGAGAACGATATTCGTGTACTAGAGTTTGACCATATCGACCCAAAGTCGAAACGCTTTAGCATCTCGCAAGCAGTTCGGTTAGGTTACTCGTGGCCCGACGTTGTCACCGAAATGAAAAAATGCCGCATCCTCTGTGCGAATTGCCACAAGCGACACACCGCACAGCAAATGGGCTGGTATAAAGCATTCCAAAAATAATAACACATGGAGGCACCGAGCGGACTCGAACCGCTGTACGAGCTTTTGCAGAGCTCTGCCTAACCTCTCGGCCACGGCGCCACACCCCTATTATACCAAACTATATCTGTTCTTTGAACATCTCATAGAATGCACCACGCTGCGCCATCAATGCAGTGGCAGTGCCATGCTCAACAATGCGGCCGTGGGCGATAACGTAGATAACATCTGCCTTCTTAACAGTGCTATAGCGGTGGCTAATGGTGATGATAGTCTTACCCTGCTTGGCAAAGAGGTGGCGAAAGATGCGTGCTTCGGCGGCGGCGTCAATAGCGCTGGTGGGCTCGTCAAGGATGATGATAGGCGCATTGCGATATAAGTTGCGCGCCAAAGCTAGGCGCTGCCACTGCCCACCAGATAGGTCGACCCCTGTTTCGTGGTCATCCGCCTCCATCCATTTGCTGATATAGCTGTTCCCACCATGAGGGAGCTTGCGGACAAAATCGGCTGCCTCGGCCTGGCGCAGTGCAGCATCGCGGCGCGCTGCATCCGCTGGCTGCGAGACATCGCCATACCAGACATTCTCGTGCGCCGTGGCGAAGTCATAACGGATGAACTCCTGCCCCAGCACGGCTAATTGCCGATGCCAAGCTGCTGGGTTGATATGACGGAGATCGTGCCCATCAATGGTAATAGTGCCCTTGGTAGGCTGATAGAGACCAGTGAGCAACCGAGCGAGCGTGCTCTTGCCAGCGCCATTTTCGCCCACAATGGCAATGTGCTGACCACGGCGAATAGTGAGAGAAATATCACGAAGTACCGCCGTCTGGGTGCCTGGATAGCAAAACGACACCCGCTGCACTGCGATCGCATCGCGCAGCGTTACCTCATCAATGATGGCTGCCTGGCTCATAGTAGGCAGCGCCATAAACTGCTGATAGTCTGTCATGGTGGCGAGGTCTTCGTCAATCATATTATATGTATTGATCACGCTGTCCATCTCGCTCATCACTCGTCCTACCATTTGCTGCACGAGCACAAATTGCCCAATTGGCTGGCGGTGTGCCACGATCTCCAGCACCACCCAAGCAAGCGCCACCACCTCTGCTGCCGCCTGGATAATCTCTCCGCCCAGGCGCTGCCCCATAAAGCGTCGCTCGTAGCCAAGCACCCGCAGCCGATCTTTATTCCGCAGTGCTGCTCGCTCACCAAGTAGATGGTGGATCACTCCATAGAGGCGCAGCTCGGCAATGAAGTTCGGCCGGCTAAGGATGTGCTCGATCCACGCCATGCGCCGCCGCGTCGCCACTTGCTCGCGCCAGTGACCAGCCTGCAAACGCGACAGCCGCACCTGCACCACACTACTTGGCACAAGCGCCACGAGCACGAGTAACCCCAGCCACCAGCTCACCATCACCATCATCCACAGGCTTGTTGCCAGCGACACCAGCGCTGTCAGCATTCGCACCAGTTGGATAAAGAGGTACGAAAATGACTGGACGAAGCGCTGCGCTTTATCAAACATATCAATGGTCGCAGGGTCATCGTATCGCCAAAAATCCAGCGCGTGGAGACGGGCATACATGTGGTCGCTCATGGCAGCCTCGATGCGATAGCGCGACACTTGATCATAATACCCTTGCACCACCGACCACACACTCGCCACAACGCCCAGTACCACAGTCACCACTACATAGGTGAGGAGCTGCGGCTGACCACCCGCCGCATATGCCTCAGCCAAAGCCGTTGTCGCAAGAGCGGCATAGTATGCCGTGGCCAGTGGCAGCACCGCCGACAGCACCGCTCCCACTGCCTGGACCACAATCGTCAGTGGTGCCTCCCGCCAAATAATCCGCACCACCAGCCACAGCCCTGCCAGGCGTTGGCGTAGTGAGGAGGTAGGTATGATGATAGGTAGTTTAGTCATGATATTCAATTATCGTGCAGGCTTATAGCCCCAGCCCCATTGTAGTAATTGTCGCTCTGTACTTTCTGCTTGTTTCATAGCTGGTCTCTCAACATTTTTAGTGAGGACGCTGCGCTGGCGCAAGGGGTGAGTATAGCTATAGAAACTCAAATATTGCCAGCCACCAAGCTCGAGTGGCGTCTCACTACTGATGCGCCACTCGAGCTGAGCATGTTATTCCTTGTAGTCCTATGCTTTGGCGAGGCTAATCTGCAGCTCAGCGCCGTCCACCGTAGCCGTCGTTTGGTAGAGTACATCGCCTGACTGCTGCATTGTAGCCAGCGTCTCGCTCGCGATTGTGTCTGCATACTCAGTGAGGGCTTGGCGGAGCTGCTCATCATTCGTCGCTAGGTGTAGCATAATCCGGTCATCCACCTGCAGCCCAGCCTTTTTGCGCGCACTCTGGACGTGGCGGATGACCTCACGCATCAAGCCTTCGCGTTTGAGCTCAGGGGTGATGGTATCATCAAGTATTGGCTTATCTGGTGTTTCACCTAGCTCCTCAAGGAACTTAATATTCAGTTCTTCGCAAATGACATCCTCATACGGCTTGAGCTGCTGGTAGTCGGTCTGGTTCATCGACAGCTTGAGTAGTGGTTGACGTACCTTGACACCTTGGGATGCGCGCTGTGATAAACCATCATTAATGACATCACGTACTGCTTTCATCTCAGCAATGATCTGCTCATTCACCTCACCAGCTGGCAGCCAATCCTTCAAGTGGATCGACTCGTTATCGCCCGTTAGGTTGCGGTACAACTCCTCAGCCAAAAACGGCGTAAATGGTGCCAACAGGTAGCTGAGACGCACCAGCACATAGTGCAGCGTGCGATAGGCATCGCTCTTGTCGCCATCATCCTCCGACTTCCAGAAGCGGCGGCGGCTGCGGCGGACGTACCAGTTGCTGGCATCGTCCAGGAACGGCAAAATCGGGCTGAGTGCATCAGGGATATTATAGGCATCCATCTGCCGCTCGACCTCCGCCACCAGCTCATGCAAGCGGCTGATAATCCAGATATCGAGGGGATTGGTCACAGAGCCGATCGTCGCTTCATCTTCCGAAACATCTGCACGCGCCCGAGAATTGAGGTTATCAACATCAGGCAGATACGAGGACTGTTTGAGCGCAGCGAGTTCCGCAGTATCACCTGTGGTTGATGAGCGAGATTCCCGGTGCGCGGAAGCCGTTTCGGTGGATGATAGGGACGTACAAACCGGCTGGCCACTCAGTGGATCCACCAGCGTGCCATCAAACTCCCAGCCATCGACTTCCGCGTACATGGTGAAGAAATCATACATATTCCAAATCATACTGAGCTTGCGCGCCACATCACCTACGTCCTTGTCATGCAGAGCAAAGTCCTCGCCGTTAAGTAGCGGGCTACTCAGTAATAGGAAGCGTAAGGAATCAGCGCTGAACTTATCCATCAGCTCGTTCGGATCGGTGAAGTTACCAAGCGACTTACTCATCTTACGGCCGTCATTGCCCGCCACCACACCGGTGGTGATGACGTTGCTGTAGGCATTTTTATGCTGCACGCCTGCCTCACCAAAGGCACCGATTTCTGCCAAGGCAGCGTTGACAGCGTGCACGTAGTAGAACCACGCTCGCACCTGACCGATGTACTCAACGATGAAATCCGCCGGGTAATTCTGCTCAAACTTGGCCTGGTTTTCAAACGGATAATGCAGCTGGGCAAACGGCATACTACCGCTCTCAAACCAACAGTCCAGTACCTTATCAATGCGGGTAAACGTTTCGCCGTCGATTTCAAAAGTAATGTCATCCACCCACGGGCGGTGGTAATCATCCAGCTCCACACCGCTGAGCTCCTTGAGCTCCGCATACGAGCCAACCACCTTGACCGTGCCGCGGTCGCCCTTCCACACCGGCATGGCCGTCGCCCAAAAGCGGTCGCGGCTGAGGTTCCAGTCGGGTGCTTGTTCGATATTTTTGGCAAAACGGCCGTGCTTGAGGTGGTGCGGGAACCAATTAATATGCTCATTTTGCTCTAGCATGAGCGGCTTTTGCCCCTGGATGTCGAAGAACCAACTTGGAATAGATCGGTACATAATGCGCTGCTTGCTACGCGGGTTGAACGGGTATTCGTGGCGAATGTATTCAATCTTCCACACCGCGCCCTTTTCCTTCAGGTCTTTGGCGATAAACTTGTTATTGTCCCACACCTCGAGGCCTTTGTAATTGCTATCGGTGTAGTAGCCGTTATCATCGATGACATGGAAGGCGCTAATGCCGTGGCGTTTGGCCAGCTCAAAGTCGTCCTCACCATAGGCTGGCGCGATGTGCACGATGCCCGTACCCGACTCGTGCGAGACGAAATCCGCCGCGTAAATAGTGTGGATCTTGTCACTGCCTGGCCAGGTTGAACCCGTATCGAGTGGCTGGTATTTCTTACCGACCAGTTCGCTACCGGGCAATTTGCGCAATACGTCGTAGTCCAGCGGCTGATGTTTTTCGTCCTGCAGGGTGCGTTCGAGGGCTTCCTCAGCGATAATCAGTTTTTCACTTAGCGGTAGTGTAACCTCTGGTGCCAAACTCTTCTCCGCCGCAAAGAAGTGCCCCTTGCCGGGTTCATATTGCATCACTGCGTCAAGCTCTGTGCCAAGCTGTGCAAAGCCTTGGTTAAGCACCTCAGCATCGTCCGAATAGACAATAATCGGCCGCTGATCAATCTTCCGTCGCACCTGAGCAAGATCAACCGTAAGACCAACATAGCCCGATTCTTGCTTCCATTGCTCATCACTACTGTTTGACACACCACACGCTGGCGCAATCATCGTCAGTGATGCAACCGTCACATTAGCATCCTGCAAATATTTCAGGAATGTTGCTGCACCCAGCGAATGCGTCACCACATGCGCATGAGTAAAGTCATATTGCGCCAACTGCTCTACATTCTCTGTTAAGTCTGGGTTATCGGGGTTAATGTGGTCAATGATTGTCACTGTATAGCCCTGTTGCTCAAGCTGCTGCTTCAGCTGCGGATAGTACTCACGCGATGCATAGGCATGCTTACCCGAGATCAAGAACACGTTTTTTGTACCCTTTGATACCTTCACTTCGCAGTACGTCATATCTGGGTTGACAGCCAGCATCAGGTTTGCTGGTAGCGTCCATGGCGTGGTGGTCCAGGCGAGAAGGAAAGCGTCATCACTATCCTCATTCGCCAACAATTTTTCAAGAATAAATGGTTCTTGCTCTGCCACAAAATGCCTTTTGTTTGCAACTGTTTTGCACAGTGTTGCACCAATATTATCTGCGATATACCGCATGGACGGTTTGCGCGATTCCGAATCGTTATTATCTTGCAAGATCGTCTTATGCACCGCCTGGCTACTTATTTTGTCGAAATCAAAGTCATAACTAAAGTGATCAATAAATCGTTTTCTCTCACCAGTTGCTGCATCAATTTCATAATCCTTATCATAAAATTGTGGCAAGACTGTTGGTGCTACCAATATGAGGTGATGAATCTTGTGTGGCAATTTCTCCAGCACACGCATCGCCACCAATCCACCAAGACTATGACCAATCAACACAGTGTTTTCATCAAATTGCACATGGTCAAGCATATATTGCACCTGCTCAACCTCTGTTGGGTTGTCCGTATTGGGGAGCTGCGGCGCCTGTACTTTGGCACCACGCTGCTCTAATTCGTGCTTAAGCCACGGGATAAAGTTCTTGTCGTTCCTGCCTGTGTATCCATGGAGAATCACGTAGTTGTACTGCGAAATATCGTCGCGCTGCGCCATGGGTCTGCCATTCATGTCCACCAGCCGAAACTTCACATACACACTCGGGTCGGTCACTGTCTGGTAGGCGTCGTTGTCCATGGTCACTTCGGCCTTGCTAACAGGGGTGGCGAACTTGGTGTCATACATCAGCACCTTTTCGCCTTCGTAGATTTTGCCCGCCTCATACAGCTGCTTAAAGGCCCACCAGACGCTCTCCATAAAGTCCTTGTCCATGGTGCGGTAGGCACCTTTGAAATCCACCCAGCGGCCGATGCGGTCGATCACACCCTGCCACGTCTCGCTATTCGCCACCATGCTTTCGCGCGCCTTGGTGATGTATTTTTCCAGGCTGATGGTTGGCAGTGGCTGACCGTCCTTATCCAGCGGTGCTGGCTGGTCGCTACTCGTCACAATCTGCCGCCGATCCACAATATTCATCTGCTTTTCGACGAAATTCTCTGCCGGCAGGCCATGGCAGTCCCAGCCCCAGCGGCGCTCCACACGCTTGCCCTTCATCGTCCAGTAGCGCGGCACCGCATCCTTCACAATACTGCTAAGCAACGTCCCGTGGTGTGGCACCCCAGTAATAAACGGCGGCCCATCATAAAAAACATAGGCATTATCCGTTGGCCGCTGCGCCACCGACTTCTCAAACGTCTGGTCATCCTTCCAGCGCTGCACCCAGTCCTTCTCATATTCTGCCGCTCGGCGGCGTGTGCCATGTGTGAATTTCATTGGTTTCCTCCTTGATTTATTATCAATTGTGTCGTACAATGTAGGTATTCAATAGTGAAAATCCCTCGCTGCGGTTCTGTCCCTGCGGGGTCTTTTCATAGTATATTATTCATCGACGCCTCACCTTTCCACGTATCTCCTTCATAAAGGTTATATTACTGCCAGACACCTTCCGCAGCAGACTTGATGCATATTTCCTATTCGGTGCAATAACATGCTCAAACCTGCCTTTTTCCTGTAAAATTTTTACAAGCGGCGCAAAATCACCATCGCCCGTCACGATCACCGCTTTGTCATACTCCCCTTCGCGCCGCCAGCATTCAACAATAAGCTCTGCATCGACATTGCCCTTCACTTCACCCGTCGCTCGCATAATAACCGGCTTGAATATCAAAACATAGCCACACTCTTGTAAAAGTGAATACAAGCTTTGGTACTGAGACATATATCCAATAAAAATGAATGCCTTTTCAACGTGATATTTATCACGCAAGTAAACACGGAATTTACGCCAATCAAGTGACCAGCCATCACTCTGAACACCCTTATAAATGTTTTGAGCATCAATAAAAGCGTGTGTTACATAGCTATCTTGACACTGCACATCTTTTATCATCTTATCTCCTTTCTGTTTCGTACCCACATCGCTTCTTTGACTCGCCCCTTCAGCAGCTCGTACCGCTGGCGGGTGTCGGCGTGACGAAGAATCCGTTGGCGGCTGCGCACGGTAGAGGTATCGTAATCAATCGCTACCGTGCCAAACTGCGCGGCCGTGCTATCCACCACCTGGCCATCGATGCGATTAAAATAATGCGGCGTGCCCGCCACTACGCAGCGGCAAATCTTACCACCACAGTAATCTTGTAGCACTAGAGCCGAGACAGCACACTGCCCGCTGCTTGGGTTACTCGGCGACCAATCATCACAGTAGGATGTCTCACCCGACCAGTTGGTTGAGAGAGCGTTACAGATTTTTACGACAGAGCTCGCGCGTTGCTGCTTCATATCATTACTCATAGTTTCCTCATCGCCTCCACTATCTCCTCATGAACAATTCCATTGCTTAGTACCGCTCCGCAAATATCCTGATCATACCGCTGCTCCCGGCCGAAAAGGTCAGTCACCTTGCCGCCAGCTTCCTCAACGATGACTTTTGCCGCTGCAACATCAACATTCTTGCCCTTTGTGCCAGCAAAGACCGATGCGACAAATTCACCACGCGCTACTAGGGCTGCCGCGTGCGTCGTACTTCCTGGTGCTGTGACGTATGCGCCCTTCTCATACGCTAACTTGTGAATCACCCGCATAACATCCCACTGGGCATTCGGCCACCAATCCACGTTCATCCCAGTCATTCCACCAAAAGTCTTCTTATTCACGTAAATCTGTTTACCATTCATAAACGCACCCTGGCCACAGACCGCCCAATACAAATGGTCACTAAACGGCGCATAAATCACTCCAACTTCCGGCTGACCATCAACCACTAATGCCAACGAGAAGACCGATACTGGTAGCTCCATCGCAAAAGGTGCCGTGCCATCGATCGGGTCACATGCCCACACATAGTCCGAGCCACGGCGGTCGCTCGCTTCTTCACCGTCAATATCATGGTCTGGATATCGCTCGGCTACTCGCTGGATCACAAGCTGGTTGATTTCCTCATCGGCAACGGTCACGATCGTATTGTCGGCTTTAAAGTGAGCATCCGGTTTTTTACCAAAATATTTTTGCATAATGTCGCCCGCTTCGTGCGCTACACTTTTTGCAAAATCAAGCCATTCTTGTTGTTGATCGGTCATATCTTTCTCCATGAGTAATGTACCTTATACTATCACCTCTGTATCATACACCCACCCAGGCTGCCATGAGCCAACTTCGCGCCAATTGGTTGCTATTGCCTCTGGCCAGGTCTTACCACCAAGAATAACGTCCAGCGCAAGCTGCGGTGCTTCGTGCGCCACGATAGCAATGTGCTTGCCAGCATAGTCGCGCTGCAGCATCGCCACAAAGTCGCGCATGCGCTCCTCTACATCGCGGTAGCTCTCGCCGTGCGGAAATGGTGTATCGACAAAGGGAAGCAAACTAGCCTTAAAGACCCCATCCTTGCCATTATTATCACCATAATTCGCTTCGCGTAGCCGTTTATCAATAACAATCTGATGCGTTGCACCAAAGGCAAGCCGGGCTGAGTCAATCGCTCGACCAAGATCCGAGCAAAATACCACAGTAAAGCTAGTATCGGCCGCTTGCTCTGGTAGCGCCTGCGCTTGCTGAACCCCCACTGCCGACAACTCACCAGGCAACCAGCCAGTCGCTTTACCAGTTTCATTATCCGTCGTCGTACCGTGGACGAAATAAGTTATTTTTGTCATACATTTCCTCCTTGCTTACTTTGTGATACTGCGTGTCGAATCTGCGTTATAAATTCGCTATGCTGCAGTTGCTGCCAGGGTAAAAACAGTGGTTGCGGCAGCGTGTCAAAGTCTACCCAGCGCTGTTCTTTACATTTATCTGGTTCGGTAATAGAAGGTTCGCCACACCGCCAATCGCTCGTCAGCCACCACGTCACATAGTGCTTGTGGTCATCAGCAAAGATATCATTCGTGACGGCAGCAAAGCGCACGTTAGCAATCTCACAGCCTGTCTCTTCGCGTACTTCACGGATCGCTGCCTCCTCAGGCGTTTCGCCATATTCGATATGACCACCAGGGACACTCCATGTATCAGCACCATGCGACCCCTGTCGTTGCTGCATCAAGAATTTCCCATCACGCAAGATAAAGACACCCACACCAACGCGTACCTGCGGTGATTGCTCTGCTATATACTGTCGATTCATCTCGCTACACCCTCCTTTATAGCCTTATATATTGCCTGCGCCACTCGCCGATGCCCTTGCAGTGAGAAATGGATGCCATCAGGCGCATAATCGTCATGGTCGTTAAGTGGATTACTAATGGTTGTATGAGTAGCACATAGCTTTTTGTTGATGCACTGTAGCTTGCTGGCAAGCGGCGCATAGCACTGAACCGGCGCAATAGCAGGCGCAATATACCACACGCTGCCACTACTAGCCATGCCATTCTCGCTATCAGCTGCATAGGCCTGGGTATAGGCGCTATACCACTGTAAATCAGCTACAATTTGCTCGCCAGAAGCACTTTCATTTTGTGCATCATTCACACCAAGCGCGATGATCACCCCGCTCACCGGACTAGCCTCTCGCAGTGCTATTTCGTAACCAATCTTGCCACCAAGATATGGTGCTTGCTCTGCATACTCCCCTGCTGTCCGTCCACACAGCCCCGCTTGGATGATGTCATACTCATCGCCGAGTAATTGCTGGAGGATATTTGACCATTGCTGTTTGGCAGCATAGCGCCCCAATAGAGCACCATTCTCGCCAAAACCCTTGTCGCCCCAGACGTTCGAGTCACCGTAGATAAGGATTCGCCTAGGTTGCATCACCCCTTACCTCGCACTTGCTTTGTCATTAAGTAGTACTCGCCAGCCTCGTCAGTGCCATCTGTCCGGTGGTACACACTAGTGAAGGCTGGCTTGTCTGCCACCAATCGATACCTATAGCCACGCTTCTCGTAGATACCCATCGCCATTTTGTTGGTAACATCCACCGCCAGGCCAACTCGGTCAAACCCCTGTCGGCACGCTTCATCCTCCGCTGCAGCGAGTAACTGCGAGGCAATGCCGCGGCCACGATACTGTTCTGCCACCTCAAGTGCGTTAATCTGCGGCAAGTCAGAGTACTCATCTTCAATCCTCACTGATGGCTCATCAACCTCTGGTCGCTCGGTCCAATCATGCCGCAGTGTCACCCGTCCCACATAACGGCCGTCCTCCACTGCAGCAAACACCACCGCCTTGCCCTGCATAGCCAGCTCTGTAAGCGTTGCTTCATAGCGATCAGAAATACCCATATCTTGCTTAAGTAACGCAAACTGCTCGCTGCCTGGTAGGGCCACTGCAATACACACAGGTGCTTTCTCGTGGGTACGCGGCTGCCAATATTCATGCATGGTTGTACTCCACTTCTTTTCGCTTTTGGTACACAGAGTAGAGCGTTGCTTTTATTGCTGCATCAAGCGGCTGGGCTCGATACACATCTCTGTCGCTATAGCCAATTGCGCCATTATGGTTAGTATATAACGTGACATGTGGAATAATGAACTCCGCCTGAGGTATCAGCTCACGAATTGCATCACGCCACGCTTCGAGCTCGCTCCACTGGGCAAGTGCAATAATTGTTTCGCGACCCTTTGCATTGTCGACCAATCTACAGAACTCACCCGTCAATTCCGGCTCTGTCGTCATCGCTGCACCAGTCGTACGCGAGAGTTGCTCGAGCTGCTCATAGCCAGCCTCGTCCACCCCATACTCGCCAAGTACCTCAAACAGCGACAGATGAAATTCATCAGTCTTTAGAAGCAATCCCGCAATCTCCCGCGGAAAATTCATAGCGCGAATCATGTCAGTCGTATCATACATAATGTAATCATACTCCCGATCAATTGCAAAGCTCGTCACACGATTATTCTGCGGCATAGTGCTCATCCTCTTTCCTTCATAGCTCTACGCAACCTGCCGCGTGCATTCCGCAGTGGCGCGCTGCAAGGCCGGCGTGTGGGCTAGTACCAGTATGGCTCCTCCTTATATAATTAAAATCACCTCTTCTGAGCTCGAGAATCCGCTGGGTTACGCGCGGACGGTACCATCTCGATTCCAAAAGAAGTGATTCTAGCATTTCCCGACAAAACGACAGAAATAGCCATACTCTTTCAGCACTTAATTATTGCCTTGTCGCAGCATTCGCGGCGGGGTCTATTCTTGGCTACTTAGATTCACAACTCTTTATGAAAATAACAAACCAATTTCTTCCCGCAGGCTTCGTGGGTGATAGCCACTCATTTTGCGCACCACAAGCTACGCAAAAATGCCTCTGGGTCTATTATACCCAAGGCCCGCCCGATTGAAAAGCACCCAGCGGCCGCATTATCACATGCTGGTGCTACCGAGCTTTGCAATAACACAGCACACCGAGGCGCATCACTTTCATTACTCTATATGAGCACTCAGCGCCGCGCACTCCCTGTACCGAAAGCACCCCACCACATGGTCGTTCACCATGCCGGCGGCCTGCATAAAGGCATAGCATGTCGTTGGGCCGACGAAGGCAAAACCATCCCGCTTGAGCTGCGCACTCATTGCCCGGGACGTAGCCGTATCGGCGGGGATATCACTTGCAGTATGCCAGTGATGTTGCACTGGTGCACCACCCGCCAGGCCCCATAAGTACGCCTGCAGGCTGCTGTGCTGGTGAATAGCCTGCAGCGCCGCCTGGGCATTGGTGCGCACTGCATAAATTTTGCGCCGATTACGAACGACGCGTGCGTCGTGAATAAGCGCCTCCAGCTCTGCATCCGTCATAGCTGCCACACGCGCAATTGCAAACTGATGAAACGCCTGCTGGTAACCCGCTCGCTTAGCCAGAATCGTGCTCCAGCTCAGGCCAGCCTGTGCACCCTCCAGGCAGAGCAGTTCAAATAATTTCTGATCATCATATAGCGGCACACCCCACTCAGTGTCATGGTAGGCGCGCTCGTTATCGCCAGATTCAGCCCAGGAGCAACGGTTCATAATTTTAGTATAGCAAGAATGCTTGGCACAGTATACTGGCATTTGTGGCGCTCTGGCTCACCCGCCTCAAAGCATACCTTGCGCAAAAATCTTACCATCACATTTTTATGCTTTGCGTATGTGCCGTAGCTAAGGTAGACTTGCAGGACGTGCTTGTATAAAATTTAATAAATGCTTTTCGCATTATGTTCATCTTATTTAGTTTGCAAGAAGGGCAAGTGAATTAGCAAACCATAAGACTCTGCACACTATTTTTTGTAAGTAGCACATTTTTGTGCGTGATATTATAGTGCGTATTTATTATTTAATGCTGCGGAGTAGTAGCCCATCATAAGTATGCACTGCGAAGCCGCTGCGATCCTTGCCGAGTGGCATACACAAAAATCAAAAAACGTTCGTGCATGTTACGAAACCATTCTCACATTACACTACCACAATCAATATTTGACAATGAGTAATACTGCAACGATAAATTTTATCAATTGTATGTAACAAACATGTGGCTCGTTGATAGTGATGCAAGTAAGACTCCTCAGCCAAGTGCGAAGTTGAAGATCGAGTAGCCTACTATCACATCAGCTTCAACCCACATTCCACTGCCTGCATATCTCGACACAAAAACAAACACGCTTCTCGTTGTTATCAAGAAGCGTGTTGTAGCGAATTATTGTTTTTCTAATTATTTAATTTCGAGCCCGCCAAGGACGCAGTCGCCGCGAATGTAGACAGTCTTTTTTGCACTCTTGGCAGCGTTGGTTTTGTCCTCTACCCCGCCAAAGATACTATTGACCTGCGTCTTGACGATGACGTTGTCTGGAAAAATAATATTGATGCCACCACACACAACAAAAATATCGATCACTGCACCGTCCTCTATCTTGGCTTGGCGCAGGTCGAGATCCACCTGACCAAACGCTGCCGAAAGCGAGTTACCTGCAAACTCACCTTTTATCTTGCGTGTGTTGCCCGAGAAGGAGGCAACCATATTATCGTCCGACGATTTTTTTGCGATACGGCGCTGGCGCTGCGACAAATTAAAAATAATCGTCAGGCCAATTGCGATCAGCACCAGTGGCAAAAACATTCGCCAAATATTAACGTTATTATGCAAAAATGCATTCGCGCCAATTGTTAGGCCAACTGCTACCCAGAGCGCTCCCCACAGCCAATTGCGATTGCGTAGTGTGAGCACGCCAACCATAATAAATCCGAATGCGCACAAACCATACCAAAACTCCCGCCAGTAATGAAACTGCACACCAAAGCTCTCACTTAATAATATTCCGCCGAGCGCCACAAACGCCGCGCCAGCACCAATGCGTAAAATTGTATTGTTCTTCATGTCGCTAGCATACCATTATTATAGATGGTGCACAACAAGCTCTACATCTGTCCCAACCATCATCTCAAAGTAGCTAATACACTAGTGAGGGTACTGTCGAGAAGATCTCCACCACACATTAGTACGCCCCGCAAAGAATCCCTGCCTCTGCTATTTATTAGCATGCTTTTTATTTTATATGCGTTATGTTTTTAACAACATTGTCTGATTCACCCCTGTTATTTCTTTTATGGTGCCGCAAAATCAATTGTTGTCATATGTACAATGTACATTATTGCCTACAACGTTGTAGGCTTGTCGCTTTATCTCCCTTGTTTTCGAGTTTATTTCGTTGTGATTCTGTATGTTGTTTTTTATATACATATGGCATGTCTGCTCCTAACATAGATCGTTGTATATATCACATTTCGCTCCCTATCTCTTACCGTCAACAATATTGTGTATTTTATACAACATAATCTCAATTTCCTCTCCTCAGACTACTCTAGTTTTTACAACAGAGCTATGTTGTATTCTACACACCACATACATTGTCTTATTTTCTCCTATCAACTGCAGACAATAAGTCTGTCCGTCTGTCTTCTGAGAGGCCGCAGGCACCTAGCATAGTACTCATATATAGCCTTCCTCCCTTATCTAGGGTTTAGCGCGTTACAGCGACCATATAACAGACTTCCTGTATATCTAGAGCAGGGAGATACGTATAACACTCTTATATGTAAGAGAGTACCCTTTTGGCACGCTTACAGCCAATTTTTCTGCAACGATTCTGCCCAATATATTTATACTTATATTTTGCATACCACTTATTTTTGTACACCTTACTTATCCTTAGCTATCTCGCATTTTTACTTAGTACAAAATATCGAGCGATAAGCCTGCCACACCACACAACAATACTTCGCTATAGCAGTTGATCATCTTCCTCCTGCCTTATATCGCGTCCTATGGCCTCATTTTTGCGCTATAGAAACATGCACATATTCTGATTATTACCGTATGTAAAAATAGATGCAAACTGCTTTGACATAGTTGATGCAACAAGTAACTAAGCATGAGCGTCATTCAGAATTTTAAAAAAATATGAGCATGTATCAGCAACTCTACCTGCGTCATACTTCGCATAGCATCTGCCCTGGGCGCTGTGTTGCCCTACGATAACGCCCACTTTGTCGCGTACGTGCTATATCTCTTACGCATAGCATATTACTTTTATTATGCAACCGAAATGATTTTTTTGATACACCACTTCATCTACACAATTCTATGAAATTTACGTGCTGCGACGCAGCGTCATTTTTGCTTGCTTCTCGCTCTATAGCGCCCTTATACTAATCAGTTTTCTTTAACAAATATCAGTCAATGCGCAGCCACCATCGCCCAGCCAAGAACCTCACTGCATTTTTAGCATCGCGCTGCAACTTGCTCGCTTGCTTTGCAAAGAATCTTCACTACCATGCTAAGCTATGACATCACGCGCGTCTACTTCACAGCTTGCAACAGCCATCCGCTATCGCACGCATATTGTCATCGCAGCCGTATTGTTATAGCTTACTCATTTTTAAGGTATCAATCGTTTCATTTTCCAGCACGTTGAATTGTTCTTTGCAAACACGCTTGGCAATTGGCCGATAAAAATCAAACTAACCCATACAACTCTATCAATTTCACATCTCCACCAAACTGAATATACCTTTTATTTTATTCAAAATTGCACCACTTAGCAAAACATATCACTCACCTCTCACTGAATGTGTTGTGCTTGCTATTCAGGTAATGTTCATCTACTACAGCATAGCAGCATTAGCATGCTATCATCATATTTGCTAGCAAATCCACGATGCGCACAAGCCTGCCAACACACTCGCTATCAATAGTGCATAATGAACGAAATGCTATCTATATTCATATGCACAGTATCGCCAATAGGCGACATCTTCCTCCCGCTATTTTGCTATTTCGGTTGCGTCACGCAACAATAGCCTATACATTAACAGCGCGTCGTGTTTAAGTCTCGCAAAGGCTTCATAACTATGTTAAAATTCATCATACATTATCTTCACGTATTGTTTTCCTACTACGCCAAACAAGCAGCTCAAGCTAACAGGTAACTCACTTGCATCGATATAGTGGCAGCTGCCACTATATCATAGTACCCCTGGTGTGAGAAAATACTCACCATTACACCAAAAGACACAAAAAACGTGCTGAATAATATAACATTCTGTTCATTTTAAAAAGCTTGCCAATCCTGACAAGCTTGACAATCTCACCGTGCAAAAACAACTCTGCCTACAGCAGCTCCGCGCCAAACTTCACAATAATCAGCGCCACCGCCAGCACTAGCACACTTACGCCACACAGCACATCGTAGCCATGGCGAGCAAAGCGCTTGGTGCGCGCGCCACCAATCACCCCAGCCTCAATGCAATAGCGCGTCATCCCAAAGAAGATCAGCAGCATACCCACATCGAGCGTCAAGCACCACGGACACAACACGCGAATAACGACAAAGCTCATATAAAACATCCACAGTGCAAAAATCATCCCCAGCACAGCGCCGCCCCAGGCACTCCGCACAAACCAGCGCGGCAGACGTGCCCCAGCCAGCAGTGCTACCACTACCGTTATCATCACTGGCATGGCCATCATACCAACGAAGCTGTTGGGGAAGCCAAACACCGTCGCCGACCAATGCTGTGCTACTGTGGAGCAGCTCAGCACAGCATTGACGTCGCAATTGAGCGCCCCACCTGGGTGCTGCGCTAAATGCAGTGTCTCAAGCGAGAGAACAAAGGATGCCACAAGCCCCAGGCCACTGCCCAAAGCTGCCGCCAGCAATGCCGCCATGCCAGGGCGACGGAGCCATGGTGTGGGGCTCACATCATCCACCACCACAGTGGTCGCGGTGTGTGCTTTGGGTGTTTTAGCGGGCATAGTACCCCACTTCGTCGATAGTTGGCAGCGGCAGGCCGCGCCACATGCCCAGCACCTGGCCGTTATCCGCCAGGGCAAGGATGGTGGGGTACTCCACAATGTCGTACGTGCGGCAGAGCGATTGCCCCTCACGCGTATCTGGGTCAAATTCCTCAATGGCATGGCCCGTGCGCCGGCTAAAGTCGCGCAGGTAGTCGAAGACGCGGCGCGCATAGTCGCTTTCTGTCCGGTAGATGATGAGGACGCGCATATGTTTTACCTCTGTTTTTCTTGCTGCTTCGCACTCCGACGCTGCTCTAATATCTTAACGAAGTCATCCAGCGTCTTAAATTTATAAAACACACTCGCAAAGCGCACATATGCTACCTCATTGCGCGCGGCAAGCTCATCCAGCACGAAGCCGCCAATCACACGCGACTCAATCTCATTCTCGCCCGCATCGTGGATCCGGTCCTCCACTGCATCAATAATTGCCTCGAGCTCTAGCTCGGATTTGAAGAACTTACCGACCGAGCGGCGCACCGAGGCACGGAGCTTAGCTCGATCAAAGAGCTCGCGCGAGCCTGTTCGCTTGAGCACTGCGATCGTTGGGTATTCGATCCGCTCATAGGTGGTAAAGCGGTGCCCATCAGGGGTCTCGCGGCGGCGGCGAATCGTCACACCATCAGCCGACTCACGCGATTCTAACACACGGCTGTTGCCAATCTTGTCGCGATGGGTTGTCACGCGTCCGCCTCCTTTTTGCGGCGGCGGCGCAAGAAGGCTGGGGTGTCATCCTCATCGTCATCCATCGATTGATCCCAAATATTCGTCTCATTCTCCTGGGCAAAGTGAGCAGCCGCCTCGGGGTCGATGGCCATATCGACACTATCGACCGCTTCGTCAACCGTCTCAGCCGCTTCTTCGTCATCTTCGGCATCGCTTGGTCCGTCGTCATCAAAGAACGAATCACTGTCAAAGCCAGTCGCGATAACGGTAATAATCAGCTCATCCTCCAGCTCGGGCTTGAGCGTCGCACCAAAGATAATGTTGGCATCGGACGACACCGCACCAGTGATAATCTCAGCCGCTTCTTGAATCTCGGCCATACTCATATCGTAGCCACCTGTCACGTTGAATAGCACGCCCTTGGCGCCGTTGATCGACACCTCAATCAGTGGCGAATCAATTGCCTGCTGGGCTGCCATCTGCGCTCGGTCTTCGCCACTTGCCCGACCGATCCCCATCAGTGCACTACCAGCACTGCTCATAATTGCCTTGACGTCAGCAAAGTCGAGATTAATCAGTCCATGCTCGGTAATCAGCTCCGATATCCCCTGCACACCCTGGCGCAGCACATCATCGGCAATCTTGAAGGTCTCAAGCAGTGGCGTCCGGCGGTCAATCGTGTCGAGCAAGCGGTCATTCGGGATGGTAATGAGTGTATCGACTTGCCGCCCCAACTGCTTGATAGCCCACTCGGCATTGATGCGCCGCTTCTCACCCTCAAAGGTAAAAGGCTTGGTGGCTACGCCCACACAGAGGATGCCAAGGTCGCGCGCCACCTCTGCCACCACATGGCCAGCCCCCGAGCCGGTGCCACCACCAGCACCAATCGTCACGAAGATCATATCTGCCCCCTCAAGCGCCTGACGAATCTCGTCGAGCGACTCACGGGCCGCAGCCTCACCTACACTGGGGTCAGCACCAGCACCGAGGCCATTGGTGGTGTTGTGCCCAAGATGAATCTTAATATCAGCTTGCGAATTATGCAGCGCCTGCGCATCGGTGTTCATTGCAATGAACTGCACGCCAGCCAAGCCAGCGTCTTTCATTCGATTAACGGCAGACCCACCAGCGCCACCGACGCCAACGACTTTGATACTAGCAAAGGTTTGGATCTCGCTTGGTTTTACTTCCGGCATTCACGTTTCTCCCCTTGTGCAACTATCAACTTTACCATTACCATTTAGTATATCATCCTCATCGGTATGATTCTAGGCCTTGAGCCCTCCCAGCAGCCGACGCAGCCAGCTCAGTGCACCCTTGGCGTGCGCTGTACCACTGTTGGTATAGGCCTGGGTAGGCTGATGGCCACCTTCGCTATCGGCGAGCATCAGGCCGACTGCAGTGGCGAACTGCGGCTTTTCTATCTGGTCTGCCACACCGCTCGTAAAGCCGGTTGGTCGGCCCACCCGAGCGGCTACGCCCAGCTGCTCCCTGGCATAGCTCGCCATGCCACGCATCTGGGCCATGCCACCGGTCAGTACCACGCCGCTGGGCAGCTTGCCAGCACGGCCGGCCTTCTTGAGCTCCTTCTGCACCGCCTCGAAGATCTCTTCCAGCCGGGCATCAACAATCTCATCAATCTCCTCAGTAGCAAACTCATACGACTCCTTATCGCGCCGCACCTTGGCTACCGCGTCGCTTGCTTTGATACCAGCCGCAGCATGCTTGACTTTGACTAATTCTGCCACATCAGGGTCAGTTTTGAGGCCAATAGCGAGGTCATTTGTGACATTCACACCACCCATTGGGATGACGCCAACGTACTGCAAGTCCCCCTCTTCGAAGACTGCCACGCTAGTCGTTGCCCCACCGAGGTCGACCACTGCCACACCACTCTCGATCTGCCGCTCATTTAGCACGGCCTTGGCCGCCCCAAGCACTGCTGGTGTAATAGCATGCGGGTGGACGGTTGCCATCTCCACCGCTTTTTGCAAATTCGCCACATAGGGCGCTAAAGCCGAGACCACATTGGCATCGATCTCCAGCCGTGTGCCCGTCATACCCAGCGGGTCTTTGATCCCCGCCTGGCCATCAAGTGTATAGCTATGCGGCACGACCTCGAGGATCTCGCGGTTAGCCTGCACTTTGCCCGTGGTAGCGACTTCTTCGATACGTGCCACATCATCATTATTAATCTCGTGATCGATCGTGCCCACGGCAATCATCCCCGTGGCGCGGGTGCTGGTGATGTGCGCACCATTGACGCTCACCGTCGCGCTGTTGACTTCGTAGCCACTCATCCGCTCGGCCTCACCCAGTGCTTCGTCGATCGTGCGGGCTGGGCCACTGAGATTGACCACCATACCCTTGCGCATACCACTGTTCGGTGCCTGCCCTACGCCCACAATCGTCGGCGTGCCTGTCTCTGGATTCATATGCCCCACCACGCATCGAATCGTCGTCGTCCCGACATCTATTCCTACTGCGTATTGAGAATTTTCATGCATAGTACCATTATACAGGTTATGCTGTGTCTTGTACAATATGAGGAAGAAGTAAAGCTAATCGTATACTAAACATCCCGAAAATCAGTCTCTCCAAGCCGAATCCCTTCCTTGGCGAGTTCCTCATGCCTCTCTTTATAGAATTTCTGAAAGGCACGGCAGTACTCTTTGCGCACTTGTTCGGGGTCAACCGGTACATCCCAGATACCATCATCCCTAACTCCATCGCCAACAACCGTCATATAGACAACTGATGGACGGTTTCTTTTATCTATAACCCTGTCAATTGGGCGAAAGGCAATCTGAATGTACCACTACTCTAGCTCAAATGTCCCCGCTGCAAAGCCATATGGGAAAAAGCCAGGACTAAGGTCTCTTGTGAAGAGACGATGCATATCTTCAGGATTAGTTAAGCTATACCAATTTGTAAATGGTACATAAATAAACTTACCGCTATCGTCTAGGCCATCGATCACAAGATCACACTCAGTGTTGACCTTTTCTACATTAAACCACATCTTTAGCATGCGCGGTGTTGGTGTCGTTGTCTTGTCTGTCGCCATATCTATACCTCTGTAGTTACTTTAATGTATGCTTAGTATAGCATAAACTCGTCATTCATTATCCTGACGAGTTTCTAAACCTGGTGCTGTGTTGGTAAATCAACACTCTACAGCTTCGTCATAATCTCCGCTCCTGTCTCAGTGATGAGGACAGTATGCTCGAAGTGGGCGGCCAGACTACCATCACGGCTGTAGATCGTCCAGCCATCACCAGCAGTGTCACTGTAGATGGCACTGCCACCCAGGGTAGCCATCGGCTCGATGGCAATGGTATCACCAGGCTGGAGCAGCGGGCCAGTGCCTTTGCGGCCATAGTTGGGCACATCGGGCGGCATGTGCATCTCGAGACCCACACCGTGCCCCACCAGCTCGCGAATAATCCCAAGGCGACCCTTTTGCAACACAGCTTCCACCGCTGCGCCAATGTCGCCAGTGCGCACTGGCCCTTTGATCGCGTCAATGCCAGCATAGAGACTGCGCTCGGTAGTGTGGAGTAGGTGCTTAATAGCCCCGGTGGGCGCGTCGTCTACCACCATAGTAAAGGCGCTGTCTGTCTTCATTCCTCGGTAGGTAATGACGAGATCGAAACTGACCACATCGCCCCGCTGCAAGATATAATCGCTTGGTACGCCATGGACGATCGCTTCGTTCGTGCTAATGCAAATCACCCCAGGGAAGTTTACCTCTGGGGTTTTGTAGGTTGGCTCAGCGCCATAGGCAGCAATCCGCTCGGCCGTAAAGGCATCGATCTGCTTCTCACTTACCCCGGCATGAACAAATTGACGGATATCAGCAAAAATCTGCGCCAGGCGCTTACCTCCTTCGCGCATTGCCTCGAGCTGCTCGGGCGTCTTGATGCCAGTGATTAGTTGGGCCATGCGTGCATTACCTCGTCATAAATCCGGTCGTGCACTTCGCCCGCGGTGCCAGTCCCGTCGAGGTGAATGATCTTTACCCCAGCCTCAGCAAAGATACCAAGTACTGGGTACATCTTTTGGCGGTAGATGGCCATGCGGCGCGCAATCGTCTCGGGTGTATCCTCCATCCGACCCCGCTTGGCCAAGCGGCGCATGATTTCTTGCTCTGGCACTTCCAGCACTACCACGAGGTCAATGTTATCACCAGTACGCGCCAGATGGTCATCGAGCCACGCGGCTTGCTCTTTGGTGCGTGGAAATCCATCAACGATAATATTTTGGTAATGCTTGCGGTACGCCTCTTGCACCGCATGATCGAATACTTGGTAGGTCAGCTTATCACTCACCAGCTCACCAGCCTTGAGTGTAGCAATCACCGCTGGATCAGTGCTCTGGCGCAGCATCTCACCCGTCGAGAGCCACTTCCACCCCTGGCGTACTGCCAGCATCTGCCCTTGCATACTCTTACCGGCACCAGTTGGGCCAAACAAAAGAATCATCTGTGCCTCCTTGTTATTATGTGGTTATAGTTATTATTAAGAAAAATTATTGCTCTTGTCATAAAACTACGGGGCAAGGGCACGTTGCACCAGTTGAGCAATCGCCCCACCGTCAGCTCGGTTACCCACCTTGGCCTTGACAGCGCCAATCACCTGACCCGTCATTCGTGGATTATCTACCCCAAGCTCGGCAATCGTCTGGGTCACCACGGCTTGCAATTCCTCATCACTCAGTGGCTGCGGCAGATAGTGCTGGAGCACTGCCATCTCGCGCTCCTCGGGCTCAGCAAGTTCAGGGCGACCATTGGTGCGATAGATTGCTGCGGCATCACGCCGCTTCTTCACCTCACGAACGATCACCTGCTCGACGGCAGCATCGTCCAGGCCAGTCTCGCGCACGCCTTGCTTCACCTCCTCATCGAGGATAGCAGCACCAAGGTTGCGCAAGGTGTCACCAACAAAACGATCGCCGCTAAGCAAAGCGGCTTTCATTTCGTCTTTGATACGCTGCTTGAGCGTCGTCACCTAGCGGATCCCCAGGCGAACTTTAGCCATCTTGTCAGCCTTGCGCTGACGACGGGTAATCGCCTTCTTGCGGCGATCGGTCTTGCTGATCGGCTTGGCAAACCGCATCGATGCCCGTGCCTTTGCTAGCACACCGCTCTTCAACACTCGGCTGTTAAACCGACGGATGATGTTCTCATTCGCCTCGCGCTCGTCTTTTCGTGTTACTTGTACCATATCGTTCCTCATTATAGCAGATGCGACAATTTTTGCAATTCTATCGCGCGCAAAGTTGCGCAAATTACTGTATCACCTACAAAAAACCAGCGCTCAGGTGTGATGTACCCCTCACTACTCTGGTGCTAGCACAACTCCGAAACTCATGCAGCTTAGCTTGCGTCGAGAGATATGAGCAACAGTGATGCTCTAGGGCTGAGCTATTGTGCTATTTTTGCTTGGCACATCGCTTGTCTCTGTATTATAATCAATCTACTATGACACCTTCCTCACCATACCCACAGCAGCCACAGCCACCGCAGCAGCCTCAGCCGTATGTCCAGCAACCATATCCCCAGCAGCAGCAACCACCGCAGCCATACGGACAATACCCACAGTACCCGCCTCAACCACCACAAAGCGCGCCAGCACCAATGCCACCAGCTTATTCGCCCACAGCTATGCCACGCACTGGCTCATCATTTGGCGCAGTTATCCGCTGGGTATCTGCCGGGCTATTATTTGCGCTATTGGTACTATACATTGTCATTGCTGCCATTTTTGGTATTCTTGGTGCAGCATATAGCTACATTGTGTATGTAAACTTTGGTATACTGCCGATTCTGCTCATTGTTGCACCAGAGCAAACGGAGGGTGATAGCAGTATGTCGCAGGGTCTATTCGTTACTGGTGGTATGCTCATTATTAGCCTATTTGAGATGATTGCCCACGCCACAATCGGGATACTTGGAGGAGACTATACCACGCCAACCCATGCGATAGCACCAAACCTCTGGAATGTTCCTTCTCATGAGGCAATTATCTCATTATGCCTCTATGCCTTCTTCATCACTGTATATGCCATTGCCTTTGTCGTTAGTCTTGTGCTATTTTTGCAAAATCGCAATCGTGGTATGTATCGCTAGCGACTGGTACTTATTTGCCTATTTTGCACAAAATTGCAACAAATATGCTACACTGTTATGAATAAGTTTGTAACGGGTGCTTTGTTTGTAGCTACGCGGCGCACCACATCGATGGAGCACCTCTCGCATCTCGAGAGGTATGGATGCCTCAGCCCAAATACTCGCTCTAATATTGGGAGCCTAGAGCGAGTATTTGGTCGGAGGAAGCATAAGCGGTAGAAAGCGGAGCGCAAAAAACAGTGGTATCACACAGTCACAAGACAGTAGACCAGACAAGAGTAGTATTGTCTATACCCCAGACCCAAGGACACTACTCTAGCAAATCGCGTCTTGTTTGTCAACCCCATCAGCCATGCGTGGCTCTCTTCTCTTCTACGCAGCTTATTTTCGATCAGTGTGAGTACCCTGTTGCTCTACATTATGCTTCCTCCAATTTATTCATAATTCGCTTGATACGCCGCTTGTCCCCATGCGCTTTGCTAGGGGTGGCGTAGACTTCGATAAGGATAATCGTGCTGGCAGCTCGAACCGCCCGCAACGGTGCATCACGAGGCAGTGCTCGCACTACCGCAAACACCAGCCACACCGCCCGTCGATAGGCTGCTGTGTCGGTATCGAGGCAGAGCTGCACTACTGTGCACTGAGCAGTTTGCTGTATAATGGCCGCCTTGCCGCACGCAAAGAGCTGCTGGCGAAAATCCGCCACCATCGTCTCGCTTGGCTCAGCAAAGATACGCACCAGTCGCGGCTTGACGCGCTCAATATCGGCTGGCAGCGTGGGAATGCGCTGTGCCAGCGTTTGGAGATCACTTGAAAATTCTGTTGCCTGCTTATAGATCATCATCTGACTCGATTACAGAGGTAACGTCTGTCCGATAAAACGTGTCGCGGTAATCAATCGTCTGTCCATATTTCGCAATCACCCATGGCGCATCTTTGTAGGCAAGGTTGCTCAGTTCAGCAGCGCTCTTGCTCCCAAGGCGCTCTAGCTCGGCATCGATGTGCTTGATCTCGTTGGCACTGAGCTCGCTCAGCTCGGCATTCTTGAGTGGAAGGAACTTGCGCTGCTTGTGGCTAAAGTGCTTCGTCTCAATGACATCCAGCTCATCGCGGGCTCGCATCTCATCGACCAAAGCTTGCAAATCTGCAGCCGGCGCGGGCCCATAGGTCTCGTGCAGATACGCCAGGCCAGTAATGCTCTTGCCTGTGCGCTCGTAATAATCAAAATCGATAAAGTACAGCAGCCGATGCAGCACTGCCTCGCCCACATTGGGCCGCGCACCAATCTTGCCCAGCGTATAGAGTAACACCTGGCGCAGTTTGGTCGTGTGGAGCCGCGGGATAACATCGCGCGACTGAGCAGCCGTAGGCTGGGTACGCTGCGCATCATCGTGACGATATTCGGCTGGTGCATCGCTCACATACAGGGCTGTATCATCCGCCACCCGCCACGGACTGTGCTGAGCCTGCTGCGCAACAGTGTCCGTCATGGCAATGCCGCTAATCAATTCTTGCACGCCAACTTCGTAGTATTGGCTAATCTTCGTCAGCTCGCCAAGCTTTGGCTCACGGCCACCATTCTCTAGCTTAATATACGTCGCGCGGGCAATCCCAACTGCATCGGCCACCGCCTGCTGCGAAAGCCCCGCATTGCCACGCAGTTGCCTAATACTTGCCTCAAAACTCATTGCGATTTGGTCCTTCCTGTTGCATCATGCCTCCATTGTAACGTACTTGCCAAAGTTATACAACCATTTTGTCTAATTTTGGAACATAGTACATTTGTGCGCATAACTACAGAGGTAGAGATGTGATACGAGGATGCGAAGTATGTGTATATTCTAGCTAAAAATAGCATCACCAATATTTCATGACATATATACTGGCTCAGATTCTTCTCGTCTATCCCCTCTCATCCACTAACTTTCTCAAGTATTTCGGTACAATGAAGCAATACAAATAGTTAAAAAACCAGCCTTTGTAGCTGGTTTTATTTATTCTATCTTATCTTATCTTATGCAGCCTGAGCTGTCTGGTCATATTTACGCGACCACCGACTCGTTACACTAACTTGCTGACGCTTATTACTCCGCTTGCCTTCTTGGGCTCTATCGCTTCCGATAGCCGTTTTGCCAACAAACGCTGCCGTCGATGCTGATATACTATTCTCTTCAGACACTTCAAGCTCTTCGTTTTTCTTATCCTCTTGCTGTTCATACTCCGCTGCCTGCAGGGCGTGCTCAATAGGCAGCAGCAAGCGGCGCTGTTCACTCTGATGTAGTTCATCCGACAGAGGTACATCGTTTGCAATCAATTCATCGTCGCTTAGCTTAATACCCCGAGCCTCAAGCTCTTGGATGTAGCTCGCTGCAAGCGCGTCGCGGTAGAGCGCACTATCTCGGTCGGCCAGTTGCTCACTCGCTGGCTGTGGTTTATTATCCGCATCACAACCATACTCTTGCAAGAATGGCACTAATTGCTCCGCTCGGGCAGCCTGGGCGCTCGCCAGCTCTTGCACGTCCTCAGTAGTCATCTCCTCGACTTCATTCAGCTGCCACCACTGAGCACTCTCCAACAATGTGGCAGCGAGTGGCTGCAGTACTTCTTCTGGTTTTTGCGATTCTAATGCTATCGGACGAACAAATTTTTCCATGGGACCTCCCGTGGTTATGTGGTGGATGTTCTGTTGGTATGGTTTGTTTGCCCCCTACTATAGCACAGATGATCGGGTTGGCGCAAATCGGAGCATTTGGTACACTAGCTGGTAAGAATCTAAAGCAAGGAAACACCATGTCAGACGACACACCAACTCTACCACGCCCCTACACATATCGCGCCGCATCTGTTGAGACGATGCTGCAAGCTGTGGCTGACTTGACCAGTAAGTGGCCACAATCTTACAGAGAATTAGACGCGCAAGTGGCAACATACCCTAATATTACCTGCGTACCAGGTGGTGATCATCCGCAATCTATCGGGTTATCCCTTGCTTCGCTCGAAGGCGGCAATGAAGACGATAGAGATGATCTGCACTTTAGTGGTGAGTATTATATGCTGCCAGCAAACACCTTCGACACATACGAGACAGCTCTTGATGCGCAGTATGGCGAAGGAACAGAGATACAGCGCGACAAAGAGTGGACACACATCGAGTGGTATCTCAATAACGGTGCGCGGGTGACGCTCTCGATAATCACATGGGACATTACCCTTATGCTTGAGGCCCCTGGTACATGGGAGAGTATGGAGGATCTTGAGCGTCGCTACCACTCCGATATTGATTTATACGACCCACGGCGCCAAACTCCACCAAGCGGTTATTACTAAAAACAAAAACTACACAAAGCAAAGGAGCCAATCGCTATTGACCCCTGTTAATAACAGGTTCACTTAGCGATAAATGAGCGCACCTTCTCTACCGCTCACTCAGCCGATATGTCTGAGCAAAGGCAGCTGCCTCAATGATGTAGCGGTCGCCAGTGACCTGGCTCTCCGCCAGCCAGCAATCTGCTTCGCCGTGCTGCTGGCCGCCCCACGGTGCATCGATGACGATCTCGCGGCCAGTTGGGTTGGGCATGGCCTTGATCTGATTCTTTGGTAGGTACGCGCCAGGCACCACTGCACCATCCTCACCACGCAGCGGTTCATACAGGGCGGCAAAATCCGCTGCCGGGATGCTATAGCGTTCACCCTCTGGCCCAGTGATAATGGCATCGCCCACCTCGGCAATGTTCTCTGTCTCTACATACTGCTGGCCATCCGCCCGTGCGAAGCTGGTAGTCAGAGCCTGCCGATCGATAGCAAATTCTGGATGTACCGCTCTGCTCGGGTCGGCAATTTTGGTGTAGGTGTCGGTGATGGCGCTAAAGTCAAGCGTGCTGGTATCGAGGTAAAGGGGTGGCACTGCGTCGGTCTCCTGGGTTAGTTCTGGTGGTAGTATAGCTAGTTTGGCATCGTGTGTCGATGCTGCGGTACAGCACTACTCATCCACCAGCTCTACATGGAGTAGCCGCCCCTCTACACTGCGCATCCCACGCCAGTCGTTGATAGTTGGCTGGAACCAAGCCGCAATAACATCGCCCGGCTGGCGTACAAAATTCGGTGGCGCGTTGAAGGCCAATAGTTGCAGCGCTGTACCTTGCCCATCCTGCACGGTGAGCTTAATGTGCTGCCCGTCGCTGCCCATGTGGCGCACCTGTGAGACAGTGCCGCGGCGCAGCTGCAAAACAGGCTCTGGGTTGCCATTGCCAAAGGGCTCAAGGCGGGCAATGTCGGCCACTAGCTGCTCTGTTACCTCTGATAAATCATCAATCACCACATCAGCCTGCGGCAAGAGGTAGTGCGTTTGGTCGGAGAGATGGAGCGAGCGGTAGTAGTCGTTCACTCGCTGGCGAAAGGCGACGATCTGCCGTGTCTCGAGTGTCACACCAGCCGCTGCCGCATGGCCACCGCCACGTAGAATGATATCATCGGCAGCGCGCACTGCCCGCTCAGCCGAAAAATCGCCAAAGCTGCGCGCACTGCCCGTTGCTGTCTCACCCCGCTCGCTAATGATAAAGACTGGCTTGTGATACGCCTCTACCAGCTTGGATGCCACAATCCCAATCACGCCATGGTTCCACCCCTGCTGGCTCACGACGAGGACAGGGTCGGTAGCATAACGCTCAGCCTGCTGGCAAGCTTCGTCGTAGATGGCCTGTTGGATGGCTTTGCGCTCGGTATTGAAGCGATCCAATTGCTGAGCCGCCTCAAGCGCCGCCAAACCATCGCGCGCCCGCAGCATATCAAGGGCATACTCAGCCGATGCCAATCGTCCTGCCGCATTCATACGCGGGCCAAGACCAAAACCGAGTGTCCGAGCAGTAATCTGGGTTGGCTGCACACCAGCCACCGCCAGTAGTGCCTTGAGGCCAGGGCGGCGCTGCTTCTTCAGCACCTCGAGCCCCCAGTACACATTGGCGCGGTTCTCATTCTGTAGCGATACTATGTCGCACACCGTACCCAGCGCTACCAAGTCCAGCAGCCACTTCTCGTAGCCAGCTGGCAAGCCCGGTAGCACCGTCTGCAGCGCCTGGACAAGCTTGAAAGCCACGCCTGCCCCACAGAGGTCACGGAAGGGATAGTGGTGGTCGTCATATTTCGGATTAACCGTGGCGATGGCGGGTGGGCGAGTCGGTGCAATGTTGTGGTGGTCGGTCACCACGGTATCGATGCCATAGCGTTCCTTGGCATAGGCAATTTCCTCATGACAGAGGCTGCCGCAGTCCACCGTGACAATGAGCTGCGCCCCCATCGCCGCCACCTTATCTACTGCACCTTTAGTCATGCCATAACCCTCTACGAAGCGATTAGGAATAAAGGCCTCAACTGCGGCAAAGCCAAAGCTCGCAAAGGCATCAAGCAGCAGTGCCGTTGCACTGAGGCCATCGATATCATAATCGCCATAAATCACGACTGTTTCGCGCCGCTGGTGCGCCTGCACTAAGCGATCCACCGCCGTCTGCATCTGGGAGAGCAAGAATGGATCGGGCTTAGCGTCATAATCGGGGTGTAAAAACTCCTCAGCGGCTGCTCCATGCAAGCCCCGCGCCGCTAATATCTGTGCAAACAAACTCATCAGAGCTGCACAGTATCCGCCGCTTGTTGACCCTTTTGCTGCTGCGAGGATTTGATCACCATGCTCTGCAATTCTTTGAAGAAGATATATTGTTTGTTCGTGTAATACATTTTTGTATTACCCTGTTTTTCGGCCATCAAAAAACCAGCCTTCTCGAGATTCTTAAGCTCGCGCTGGATATTGCCCGGGTCTTCTTTGATCAACTTCGCCAAGCCGCGGACATGGGTGTGGAACTCCGGATACTTAGCATAGACCACAATGATTTTGCGCCGCACCCGTGATGTAATAAACGTTTCTAACATGCTTCCCTTAGCGAATTCTCGCTTCCGTTATCTCTACTCAACTGTTGCTTTTTATTCTACACTTTTTGATGGTAATTTGGCAAGACCACCCACCAATTGATTGTGCGTTTCGTCTCTCGCAACTGCGACTCATCAACCATCCACACGACACACGTGTCTGCTTTTTATCATACCAGCTTTGGGCGAAGCGAGCAAGATTGATGTGCACGTTTTGCACATCACCCAGATGAAGTAGCAACGGAGAGACGAGCCCCTCTGCACTCTCGCGTGCTGTCGGGTATAATAAACCCTATGCACTATTACGAAGTTGCGCCGCTCAAGATTATCCGCGCTACCAGCAAGAGCTTCACCTATCACTGGCCAGAAGCATTACCGCTGGGCCAGGTGGTGCAGGTGAGCGTTGGTGCACAGCAGGTGGTGGGCATCATCATGATGCGCGCCAGAAAGCCGACGTACACTACCAAGCCGCTTGATGCCATCGTGCCACTGCCACCGCTGCCTGCTCCCCTATTAGCGACGAGCCAATGGCTGAGCGATTATTATGCTACGCACCTCGCCACCGTACTACAGACAGTGCTACCAGCTGGCATTGCCAAGCAGCGCCGCACGCCGCGCCGCCCTGCCAGCCCACCGCCACAGCGCCACACGCCCACCTTCTCACTCAATCTACAGCAAGAAGAGGCCGTTCGCACCATTCGCCAAGCCAGCCCTGGCACAGTACTGCTTCACGGTGTGACAGGTAGCGGCAAAACAGCAGTGTATATCGAGCTTGCACGCCACGCTGTGGCTGCAGGCCGGTCGGTGATTGTCCTCGTGCCAGAGATCGCCCTCACGCCCCAGCTGGTGGCGGAGTTTCAGCAGCACTTTGCTGATATCATCCTCACCCATTCGCGCCAGACAGAGGCCGAGCGCCACCGTGCCTGGCTAGCTGCCCTGACAAGTACACAGCCTCGGGTGGCAATTGGCCCACGTTCTGCCCTCTTCTTGCCACTGCAGCATCTGGGGTATATCATCATCGACGAAGCACACGAGACTAGCTACAAGCAAGACAAATCCCCCCGCTACTCGGCGCTGCGAGCCGCAAGTGTCCTAGCTCAGCAACATGGTGCGACCGTAGTGCAGGGTTCAGCCACACCGCTGGTCAGCGAGTATTATCTAGCGCAAAAAGCCAAGCGGCCAATCGCTACCCTACCGAGCAAAGCTCGGCCCGAGGCTACCGCTCCCACCATTCAGCTGGTCGACCTCACCCAGCGGAGCAACCTCACCCAGCATCGCTTTTTGTCGAATCAGCTTATCGCCGCCATTGATACCACACTTGCGGCGGATCAGCAGATCCTGCTTTTTCATAACCGCCGTGGCAGCGCCAATGTATCGCTCTGCACCAACTGCGGCTGGGCAGCCGAGTGCCCACGCTGCTTTGTCCCCCTCACCCTCCACGCCGACCGCCACCAGCTGCAGTGTCATATCTGTGGCTACCACACCACAGTGCCAACGATGTGCCCCACCTGCCATAGCACAGATATCGTCCACCGCGGGATTGGAACGAAACTCATCGAGGCAGAGGTGGCAGCGCGCTGGCCCCAGGCGCGTATTGTTCGCTTCGATGGCGACAGCAGCAGCACAAACAGCCTGGAGCAGCAATACCAAGCCCTCTATGATGGCACCGCCAATATTATCATCGGCACGCAGGTGGTAGCCAAGGGGCTCGACCTGCCGCAGCTGCGCACCGTTGGGGTCGTCCAGGCCGACGCTGGCCTGGCTTTGCCCGATTACACCACCAACGAGCGCATCTTCGAGCTGCTTGCTCAAGTGGTGGGGCGAGTGGGGCGCTCTGCTCACGCCACTACAGTGGTCGTGCAAGCATATCAGCCGCAGCACCCAGTGATTCAGGCTGGCCTGGCTCAGGATTATACCGCGTTTTATCACCAAGCCTTGGCCGAGCGCCGCCGTGGGCAGTTTCCGCCCTTCGTCCACCTGCTTAAGCTCACGTGCGTATACAAGACGGAGGCAGCCGCCATCCGCAATAGCCAAGCACTCGCTCAGCAGATTCGCCAGCACCACCCCGCGGTCAGCATTCTTGGCCCCACACCCGCCTTTCACGAGCGGCTGCGCGACACCTACCGCTGGCAGCTCGTCATCAAAGCCGCCCAGCGCCGCGACCTCCTCGCTGTTATTGCCGACGTGCCCGCCAAACATTGGCAGGTAGATATCGACCCGCAGTCTTTGCTGTAGGTAGATCTGACCACAATTATCTACCGTCAAATCTCACAACCATGCATAATTCCGAGCTCCTGTAATAACTCACCGAACAAGAAAATATCTGGAGGCCAGCGATAAAGCCAGCGGATAAGCTCCCTCTTCCATCTGGCCGGAACATTTTCGGTGCGGTGGGTTATTGCAGGAGTGTTCGTGAGGTTTTGGTATTTCTCGCCACACCCCACTCGCCCACCCCATCCACCATCTGCTATAATAAAGCTAATGAAAAAAGACGCTATTATTACCCTACCCAACCCGCACCTGCGCCAGAAGTCGCAGCGGGTGCATGTTATTACCGACGAGACGCGCCAGCTGGTGGCCGACATGACTAGTGCCAGCATCGACTGGGAGAATTCCCGCCCACACGAGATCAGCGCAGCGCTGGCGGCGGTGCAGATTGATCAGCTAGAGCGAGTCGTCATTGTACGCGAAGATTTCGACGACAAAGACAACCGCACCTTTATCCCCCTTATTAACCCAGAAATCGTCAAATACGAAGGCCAGCTGGTGAGTGATTATGAGGGCTGCCTGAGCGTGTCGGGTCGGATTTATGGCAAGGTGCCACGCTACAGCCGCGTCCGGGTCAAGGCGCTTGATATCAATGGCAACACCATCCGCCTCAAGGCTGATGGCTTCTTGGCACGGGTGCTGCAGCACGAGATTGACCACTGTAATGGCATCGTGTTCATCGACCACATCCGCGATGATACCAGCGCATTTTATCAGCTCGATGAGAAGGGCGAGCTCCAACCAGTTGATTATGACGAGCATATCAAGACCAATCGTATTCTTTGGGACTGAAGACTTCAGCGCCATTAGCCTCGCGCAGCTACTGGAACATGGCTTCCCCGTCCGGCTGGTCATCACCAAGCCAGACAGCCGGCGGGGGCGCGGCAAGCAACTGTGTCAACCAGCAGTCAAACAGCTTGCTCTGATGCACGACATTCCAGTGTTACAGCCCACCAAACTGCGCGATATCATCCCCGATATCCAAGCGCTCGGCCAGCCCGTTGGCGTGCTAGTGAGCTTTGGCAAGATCATCCCCCAAGTAGTAATCGACTGCTTCTCCCCAGGGATTATCAACCTCCACCCATCGCTCCTGCCACGCTATCGCGGCCCCTCACCGATTGAGAGTGCCATTGCCAATCGCGATACCACCACTGGCGTCAGCATCATGCAGCTCAGCGCCGCGATGGACGCTGGGCCGGTCTATGCGCAGCTCACCCACCCCTTGCGCGGTGACGAGCAGCAGCTCGAGCTCTACAGCACACTAGGCCAGCTTGGCAGCAAGGCACTAGTGCAACTCCTGCCACGCATCGTGAGTGGTAGCCTCCAGCCCACACCACAAGATGAGTCCAACGCAAGTTACTGCCAGCTCCTCACCAAAGCCAGCGGCATTATCAACCCCGCTCAGCACACTGCTGCAGCGGCCGAAGCAATGGTGCGTGCCTACCATCACTACCCACGCGCCCGCCTCCAGCTGGGCGAGCGGCACTATATCATCACTCAGGCACACACCGCGCTAACGCCTGTCACCACGCTCGATCCACGCTGCAGCGACGGCGCCTATCTCGTCATCGACCAGCTCATCGCCCCCAGCGGCAAAGAACTCAGCGCCGCAGCATTTTTGCGCGGGTATCGGGTGTGAAAGATGGAAAATATTCCAGCCAGATCATAGAAATGGCCCTTTCCATTTACCCAGTCGCTGACCTCCAGATATTTTCTTGTTTGGTAGCAAGGCGTTGCGAAACTAATCATCAAAGATACTAACCAAACACAAAACCCCTGCATTCACAGGGGTCATACGTGTTTACTTCGTTATTATCACTACGCAGCAAGCGCTACATCAGGATCAGGGTGGCCTCCCTCAAGCTCGTCTGGTGCATTGCCGTCTGCTACATCGCTGCTCTGGAAGATGCTAGCAAGGCCCTCTTGAGTAAGGAACTTCTGCGGATCTGCCTTGGCGAGATCCACGAGACCCTCAAAGGTCTCACGCACGACAGTTGTGTAGTCTGGGCGGTTGTGGGTGAGCCACTTGAGCTGTGCATAATCCGCAAAAAGCGCCAGCTGGTCTACCTCCACGCCACGCTGCTCTGCTGCCTTCTCATAGGCTTTGCGCTGGCTCTGGTATATCTCATCATCTTCGTAGTCGGGCTCGTGCTCATCGATCCATGCTGTAATGACTGCAGCGTCTTGGTTCATAAACGACTCAAACTCATTCAGTTGCACCTCACTCAAGCCATCGCTCAGCACTGTGCCAACACGCAGCTCCAGCACCTGGCGAAAGTTGTCGACAAAGCGCTGCCGCGCCTCTGGCGGCCAGTCTGCTATACCGATTTTTTGCAAAAAAGCATCGTCTAATTGAAACATATTTTTCAATTCCTCCTTCCCCTAGTATACCAAACAATCCACCCCTCATACAATAAAAATGGCAAAATATGGTGTAATTTCCCTTAGTAGTGTTGTCTACCTCTGTTACGACTCCCCGTCCTGGGCGATCTGCGCTATCGTGCGCTCAACAGCCGACCAGGTGGGGCAGCTGATGATACGGCTATCACGCTCGTCCAGGCGTGGCTGCCACGGGTACTCACCAAAGAGAATGGTGTGCACAATGCGGCGCATCGCAGGGGCTGGGCATTCGTCATTCATCGCAAGAATGGTATTGAGATGCTTCGCGTGGTTATCGATTGGTACATTCGCAGCAATGTAGTTGCAGCCGTGCGCAGGTCTCACGCTGCATCGCTCAGCTCATCAGCCTTTTTGGCTAGGTCGCCAAGGATGAGCGTGCGCTCGTCGCTCAGGATCTCGTCGAGGTAGGCAACCCGCTGCGACAGCCAGGCAAATAGCGCTGCGCTATCGTCCGTCTCCTGGCGGCGCACTAGCTCATCAAGGTCATCATCCGACAAGCGGCTAATGACCTCCAGCCCCACGCGCTCATAGAGCGTGTTATTCACTTCCTGCAGCAGCGCTGCCGAGTCGCGCGTCTTAATCCCAAGGCGATCGAGATCGTGTTGGGTGATGAGAGGGGTAGTTTGGGGCTGAGTGGTTGGCATAATGCAATTCTTTAATCTCTATTCTATGCGAGTCAAACACCGCACTAGGCTGCTTGACCCCCCGACTTACGATTGTTTACATTATAACTAACTGCTCTTTGCATATTCTCGTCCGCCATTGCTATTATCCGGATGACATCAAACCGTTTACCAGGAAATCTTTTCGCTTCCTCAGCAAAGTTCCATATCTCTGCATGAGCTTTCGATTCGTTGTCATTAAGCTCAGCGTCTGTTGACGATTGTGCGATTCGTGCGCCAAGCTCGGCCATACGATCATGAAAATCCCTACTAAAATTACCAAAAGCTGTTGGATCCTCAGGCTTCTCAGGAGTTGTAACAATCACATCGCTATGGTCTTTATTATTCCCTAGAGCTAGCGCAATGTCAAAGAAATCCTCTTCTGGATTTGGTTTTTTCTTTTCTATAATACCTGCAGCAGCTTTCAAGTTATCACTTTCAGAAATTGGTGTAGGCTGAGTCTCCTGTGGTTGAGTCACCTCAGGCTGGGGCTTCTCGTGTGGTTGGCCTTCTGCTTCACTTTGCGAAAAAATCTCAGTGAGAGAGTAGTCTTTGAGAGGGCGATTTGGCTTTGGCTTCCAGTCTGGCACTGGCTCATTCAGCCAAGCTTTTGTGCGCTCCATAGCCTGCGCTGCCTTTTGGCCCATGTTTTGGGTAATTCGCACTATACGTGCCCACCGTCCCTCTTTCTTCTCCTTCACCCCTTCAGCCGCTTTAATACTCGCTACGCGGTCCTCTTCAACACTACCATCAGCTTCCTCGTGTGTTGGCTCTGCTGTGGTTACTTCGGGGGTCTGCGCTGCTTCTGCGAGAGGCTGACTCTCTGCCGCTACAGAGGTAGCCTCGTTTGAGTCTGGCGACTCCAGCCGCACGTCGAGTGCTACTTGGAGTGCTGTGAGCGCCTGGTCGCGCATGCCTTTGAGCTGCGCTGCATCTTCGTGCGAGAGGTATGGTTGCATCAGCTCGTGCGCTGCCATGCTCAGCACTGCGCTTGCTGCCTCACCCTTCATGCGGATTGCGTCCATAGTCGAGTGGCTCGCCATAATCTCCTGGGCGGTACGGTCCGTCAGTTCGCTCACCTGCGCTTCGAAGCCAGCTGGTACTTGAGGTGTTTGCTCACTTGTCGAGACTGGTACAGGAGTATACTCTGTATTAGCTACGCTTTGAGTCAGTTCTTGGCTTGGAGTAGCAGTAGGTTTTGCACTCTGCTTGCGCGCGTCGAGAGCTTGCTGCAAGGTAGCAAGTGCGTCGCTGCGCATCGTCTCCAGCTGAGCGATCCCCTCCGCCGAATACGGCAAGATTATCTCATGCGCAATTTTGCTCTGCACCGCAATATCTGCCATACCCTTAGCAAACACTGCATCTGTCGCTGACTCTGCTGCGTTGATTTCTTGAACCTTCTCGTCAGTCAGTACTGTGATCTCTGCTTGCACGCGAGCAATGGCTGCGTCCTCACCAGTACGTTGCTCTTGCTTAGCTGGTGGGGTTTGCTCAGAAGTTGGGGTTTGGTTTTGCTGCGCTTCGGCTTCACGCTGTGCTTTATCCCGTGCATAGTCTTCTTCTGTTGGTGGTGGGGCGAGAGAAACCTTTTGCTCTGTTGTCTTGTGCTTGGCATAGTACTCCTCACCAACAGAACCAACGCCAAAACGATCAAGACCAGCTCTGATAGTCTCGCCGACCACAGCAAGTGTTTTACGCACTGTATTCTTATTCGCTTCGGGGTTTGTTTGTCGTGCCAAGCGCTGCTCTTGTCGCGCGACTTGGAGATCCATAAGCCGTCGGTCTAACCCAGCCATTGGGCCCGACTCGCCGAGTTTTTCATTCACGGCCTTTTGCGTCTCCACATTCCTCGCGTATACGTCAGGAATGCGTTTCGCCGCTCCAATCATATGATTCACCACACCTCGAACGCCAGCTCGTGTGGCTGAGCCTGTTTCGAGCGCTGGGCCAACTGTGCTTGTTCCTGTTGCCTCATGTCCTTTTGCCATACTACCCGTCCTAATTTCTTTCCTTATACATTCTGCCCACATCCTACCACAACAGAGGTAATGTGTCAATAAGCGAAGCGCCCCAATCTCAAAAACTCGCTATCACCCCATAGCGAGTTTTATATACCAGCAGCAAAACAGGGTTATCCCCAATATAAATATACTGAGATTCTGCAGGGCAAAGCACCGCCAAATCCACTACTGTAGCGTGCGCTTCACCAGCTCGCGGGTGAAGAACTCGAGGGTATCGCCAATCTCGAGCTGTAGCTTCTTGCTGGTCGTGAGGTTAAGGCCACAGAGCTCACCCTCAAAGACCTCCTTGGCTTCTTGCTGCTGGCGCTGCACGCTGGCTACTGTTACCTCGGCGATTTGCTCCTCGCCGCGCATCACACGGGCCAGTAGCCCTGCCGTCACCTTGCCCTTTGTCACTTGCCCACCAGCGATTACCGCATCGCGCATCGTCCGGAAGACGCCCTTAATCTCCAGCTGGCCAATCTCCGTCTCCACCACCTCTGGTGCGAGCATTGCTTCCATGCTGCGACGTGCGTCATCGAGTAGCTCATAGATCACTTGGTAGCGGCGCACTGTCACTTTGTCACGCATCGCCAGGCGCTTGACAGCTGGCGGCAGGTCGACGTTAAAGCCATAGATAATTGCATCACTACTACCAGCCAGGCGCACATCACTCTCGGTAATATTGCCCACGCCATGGCCAATGATCCGCAGCGTGATCGCCCCGCCCGTCTCCACCAGGCGCAAGCTATCCATCACTGAGGTAAGTGACCCCTGTACATCGGCCTTGACGATGACGTCGAATTCCTGAGCATCGTGTTTCTGCGTCATAAGCTTGAGCAAGTCAGCACCAGTCACATTGGTGGTGGCGGCATTACGCGCTTGGTCGAGCTTAGCCTTCTGCACGGCCAGGCGAGCTTCTTTCTCGTTTTTGACCACTGTGAAGATATCACCAAATTGCGGCAATTCCTTAAAACCTGTTACTGTCACTGGCGTAGCGGGTGTGGCTGCCTTGATAGGCGTGCCAGTGTAATCGAGCAAAGTACGCACCTTGCCATAGGCCTGCCCTGCCACAAGGAAATGCCCTGGTGCCAAGCGGCCCTGCTCGATGAGTAAGTTCACCACCGAGCCGCGACCCTTCTCCATATGCGCCTCAATAACGAGCCCCTCAGCCGGCACGTCCGTATCGGCGCGGAGCTCTTCCATGTCGGCCACAAGTAGGATGGTATCGAGCAACTTATCAATATTCTGGCCAGTCTTAGCGCTAATTGGTACCATAATGGTATCGCCACCCCACTCCTCAGGGTTGAGATGATGCTCACTAGCAAGTTGAGCTTTAACCATGTCAGGATTGGCCGTGTCTTTGTCAATCTTGTTGATAGCAACGATGATCTTGGCATTGGCATCGCGTGCAAAGCGGATTGCCTCTACCGTCTGTGGCTTAACACCATCATCGGCTGCCACAACAATCACCACCACATCGGTCAGTGCGGCACCATGCTGGCGCAGCGCCGCAAAGGCCTCATGGCCAGGGGTATCAAGCAACGTCATCGTACGACCACCCCTTTGAGCTTGATAGGCACTAATGTGCTGGGTAATACCGCCAGCCTCACCAGCAACCGTCTTCATCTCGAGGATAGTATCGAGCAGCGTTGTCTTGCCGTGGTCGACATGCCCCATCACCGCCACAATTGGCGGGCGTGGTACAGCATTGCTTGATGGCTTGTGCAGGTGCTGCACAGTATGCTGCTCAGCGACTTTGCGCTGCAGCGTCACTGCCAGGCCCAGCTCCTCCACGATAATCTCAGCAATCTCAAAATCAATCCGCTGATTGATCGTTACCGTAAAGCCATTCTTGAAGAGCTCGCCAATCAGCTTCGTGACCGGCAGATTCAGGGTTTGGGCCAGCTCACCAACGGTGATTGAATCGGCAATGACCAACACTTTTTCAGACTGACTCATACACACACTCCTTTCTGCCGGTCGAAGCCGGTCATCTTTTGTAATTTACTGGTTATTTTTTCTTGTCGGCGAGACTCAAGCTCACTTTGTGCGCATCTTTGTCGATGTCGAGAATGACAAAACTCTTGCGCTCATTGAGGGTAAAGACCTTCTCTGGGTCGGCACCGCCGCTGCCCAGCTCGCTCACGTGCACCAGCGCTTCAACCGCTGGACTAATCTGGACAAAGGCACCATATGGGGTAATACGCGTTACTGTGCCCTCGATGGTCTGACCCTTGGTGAATTGATCCACCTCATCAAGCCATGGGTCCTTAGTGAGCTGCTTCATACTCAAGCTTAGGCGATCTTTGTCGATGCTGATAATCTTCGCCTCAACGCTCTGACCCACCTTCACGTAGTCGGCTGGGTTGTTGACGCGCTCCCAGCTAATCTCTGAGATGTGGATGAGCCCCTCGATCCCTTCGACATTCACGAAGACACCAAAGTCCACCACACCAGTCACCACACCCTTGACGGTGTCGCCAACCTTGAGCTTCTCAAAGTGAGCGGCCAGGCCATCCTTGATGGCTTCCTTCTCGCTAAAGATCAGTTTGTTAGCTTTGCGGTCGCAGTCGAGGATGCGCACCTTGAGTGTCTGCCCCACCAAGGTATTGAGCCGTGCCAAGATCTCATCTTTATCGGCACCACCCACCCGTGGGTAGTGCTCGGCCGACAGTTGCGACACTGGCAAAAAGCCTCGCACGCCTTCATACTCAACCAGCATACCACCGCGGTTGGCGTCGTATGGCGCCACCTCGATGATCTCGCCAGCATCCAGCTTGGCCATCGCTTCTTCCCAGCCACGATCCTTGGCTGCTTTGCGCAGGCTCAGCAGGCTATAGCCATTCTCGAGCTCACTATCTACCACACTGGCTGTTACTTCATCACCAACTGCTAGCGCCTTGGCTGCGCCAATCTCGCGCCGTGGCACATAGCCAACCCCTTGCGGGCCTAGGTCTATTAATACGTCTCGTTTGCGTACCGATAATACGCGGCCAGTCACGACCTCGCCGGTTACTAGTTGCTTGACGCCGTCGCCAGCGAGCAAATCATCCATTGTTAAGGCTTGTGTTGCCATAAGTCTTGGTACAGACTCCTCTTATTAATTATATTATGAGACACGTCGCCAGATCGCGACGCACCATTCCTCTGTATTATACACAAAGTCGCTGCAAGCGTCAAAACCTGGAGCTTCTCAGTCTCACCTCTATGAGTAATCAATAGCCCATACAAGCACACTTATCACACCGAAAGTGCTCCAACCCAGTGAACAACAGAGCTTACCCACCCCCCACAGTTACTGGCCTCTAGATATTCTCTTGTATGATAGGTTTGCTGTTGCATTTCCAGATCATGCACAAGGTTTAAAGGCTTCGGCCCAGTAGCCTAGGAACGCCAAGCTACTTGTCCCCTGGCCTGCTCCTCTCACCAACGCTATATATTGCACAAACTATCATACAGTTATATACACAACGATGCTATAATCACAACACCTATATTACCCCTCCCAAATAGCAATTACCCCTGCTCTGCACAGGGGTAGTTGTTGTGTTTTTGATGAAACAGCGTCAATGTTGTATATCTTACAGCGCGGGTGTGCGCGACTTGCGATAGGCCAGTGCTACGCCAGCTAGGCTACTTACCGCCACAACGGCTGCCAGGCTTTCAGCTGGGCCGGTTTGCGGCAAAGCGCTTACTTGCTGGGTAGATTGGGTTTGCGAAGGGGTGCTGGAGTTGGTCGATGGTGTTGCAGCAGGTGTGCTTGAGGGTTGAGATTGAGTAGACTGAGTCGATTGGCTTTGCGTAGTCGTGCTCGATGCGCCGCTCGTCTCGCTATTAGTTGCAGTCGATGTGGTGTTTTTCTTGTCTTGCGACTGAGTTTCTTTGCTCTTGCTGGTCTCTGTTGATTTGTTATTGAGGCTATCGACTAGCTTGTCGTTGGCGCTTTTGCTGCTCTGCGTTGATTCCTTTTTCTTGGCGTCGGTAGCAGTAGTGCTTGCCACTTGCCGAGCGCTGCTATTGTGACTATTCTTGACGATTAAGACCCCGCCAACCAGTGCGAGTGTCAGCACTGTCCCGACGACGACGTATCCGATAATTGATCCTTGCTGCTTCATTGCCAAACCTTCGTTTACGTTACTCTTTCTATTATACCGTAATCGATCGCAAAACGCAACGCACGCGCTCTATTAATCATGCACCTCACTCTGCCTCTCTAGAACTTGCCACACATCGATACTTCGCACCGCCCACTAGGCATTGCAGGCAGGCTGTGCTACACTGATCTTGACGCGTACAATACACGAACAAATCATAATCTCCACCTCTGTCAAATCGTGCGAAGTATCTATTGTTTCGCTAGCTGGTTCGCATGCCGATAGATGTGGCTATATCACCACCACCCATGCCACTCGATCAGCTCATCTCTCACCTCACCCAGCACGCTCGCACGTCGGGCATTGCGCCACTCACCTTTCGCCCAGGTGGCCACTTTCATTGGCATCACCCAAGCCGCACAGTTTATTACGATCCACACGATGCCGAGGCCCCTGCCTACCTCCTCCACGAGTACGGTCATGCACTCCTAGGGCACTGTGGCTATGCGCACGATGTGCAGCTCGTTGCAATGGAGCGTGCTGCATGGAGCACTGGCTGCCGTGTTGGGGCTGGCTGGCAGCTGACGGTCGATGATGATCTTATTGAGTCCTCTCTCGACACCTACCGCGACTGGCTCCATGCCCGCTCGCGCTGCCCACACTGCAATGCAACTGGCTTGCAGCGCAGCGATGGCACATACACCTGCCTGGCCTGCTTCACCCACTGGCGCGCCAACAGCGCCACCACCTGCCAACTCCGGCGCTATGTTGTAAAAAACACGATGGCTTCGTCTCACGCTTGATCATCGCAATAATCCTCCCCATTCCAAAAAAGACCCTCCTAATCATCACCTCCGCACCAGCAGGCAGAGCAGCTCCACAGCAGATTGCCCCAAACCACAAAAAGCTTCGAATCTCACACGCTAAACCTATCGCATCAAAACACCTCCCGCATGCATGGGAGGTGTTGTTGTATAAGGCTCACGCGTACCCTTAGGCAGCGAGCGCAACGTCCGCTTGTGGAGCAGCCGCGGTAGCATCGTCGGCCTTTTTGGTGCGGCGAGAGATCCGGCCGCCCTTGGCGCCAGCCACACGAGCGAGTTGTGGGTTGGCCGCAAAGCCGCCGGTGCGACCATTCTTACCGCCCTTGGCGCCAATCTTGGCGTAGAAGTTAGGGTCTTTAGAGATGTTTTTTTGCGCAGCCTTCAGGCCGCCAGCTTTTGTTCCCGCCATAGGGTTACTCCTTATTTATATATTTACCAGAGGTACGTTGCCAGTATAGGCTAGCAAATCCTCGCTACATACCATATATGATATGTATCATGATTTAAATATAGCATACTGTATATGTTTTGTCAACGTTTACATGAGCATTTTCAGATTGCATTATTGGTATTGCATTTAAGACGCCTATGCTATATACTAAGTATTAGCTTTGGTTTGGGTCGTTTCCACCAAGGTCCACCACAACAATTCTCGTTTGCTGCGAGATTCGAGAATGAAAAAACAACCCTGCGCATACAGGGTTGTTTTTGATATCTGGTATAGATCTTACTATTCTGTTGAGACTGGACCTCTTTCTCTTACATAGGACGAGTATAAAGTAGTCCTCTACTACCTAGCCAAAGGGCCGACACTGCACATGTCGACCCTTTTGACACTTTGAGGATAGGCGCTGTATGCGTTCCTCGTTTTTCTTAGATCCAACTGCTATGCTGCTGTACAGCTGCCACATAGCCAATCTGGCTAATAATACGAGGTCGAGAAGGATTATTACGCCACTCTTCGGTGCGGCTATGATGCCGCTGAGACGCTTCGTACTGCACGAGCTGTGGATGGAGTATATTCATAACATTCATAGAATATGGCGATGCATTGCCTTGGGCTGGCTGAGCCTCATTGCTGCCATTATTCACTGCCGTGCCCGCCCCAAAGACCCCTATTGCATCTGGCGTGATAGTCAGCGCAGCCCGGCGATTCCGCGGGTCGGGGAGCGAAACGACTGGCTCGCCCAGCGTGATAAATCGCATATCTGCGAGGTGTGATATATCAACCAAACTCATCTTGAGTGCATGACCCTCTGCTTTGCGTGGTATAGGCCCACTATCGCTCTCGTCACAGAGGTACAGAAGTGCACGATTGTGCTGCATGCTTACTGTTAGTGCATAGGGTGACTGCGCATCGTACATTGTATAAACAACACTCTCATCGGGCTGTGGCAGTAAAGCCGCTTCTCGCGCAACGTCAATCTGCGTACCAGCTACACCCGCAACAAGCATCTCTTGCCCGTATGGGTTGTCTCCCACTGGTGGCTCGAGTATTCGCTGACGTCTCGCAATCTCCTTGTCGTAATACAATACATCGGCAGGCCGCATGGAATGCTCGCTATAGTGATTTTTGGTTGATGGTGGTCGTTGCTCTGTCATAAGAACACTCCTTTTTGGTTATGGTTATCACATCATCACTGCATTGCTATCAAGATGCTCATGACCCACCAGCGGTAGTGCCTCACTCATTCAAGATACGCCAAGTCGCAGAGTAAGCACCCCTCTCTAGCGATTATACAATAGAATAGTACGTTTGTACCAAAAACGTTCTGGATTTTATATATTCAACGACAATTTGTCTACAAAAATACAGCCTCTTTTAGGCTGTATTTTCCAGCAGTCTGATAGCCATCAGTTATGCGCTCTACCTACCTACATACGATGACTACGAGAAGTCCTGCCACACTCTCTGCTGTCTTCGCCATCTGTCGCAGCACCCTCACCCGTGGTTCTTGCTTAGCGATATCTGCTTCAGAGTCAGATTGGCTCGTGTCTTCTGACTCGGCTTGAGTCTCGAGAGGATCTTTTTTCTCAACTTGATAATAATTATCACTTGATGGAAGCCTATAATTATTATAACGCATGGCATATCTCCTTAAGTATTATATACTAATAACAAAACTGGTTATGGTCCAGTTCTTCGGCAAACTTCAACATCTCAAACCCTTCCAGCGTCCAGCCAATATAGCCGCCGCTTCGTCCGTTTTGCTGCCCTCATAACTTTGACTGGCATGTCGCTTCTCCTTGTTTTTGTTACTTAGGTACTCTATATAATACTCTCTCTCTAGATTTTGCAACCTAGTAGCAAGCTTCGCACCTATGACCACTGTTGAACATATCACTTTTTCAACTCTATGTTACGTCTCACCACACAAAAGACACCAGCACGTTGATAGAAAGCAGTAACGCATAGCCAGAGCCTCATCTGAAGCAGATCAATACCACGCCTAAATAAACATACTGGCAAGCATCAAGTTATTAATAAAATCATCCCCAAAGATAAAAGCCACCCTGTTCGGATGGCTCTTATATAATTCGGCACCGTGCTAGTTTCCCACTAAAAGCAGTATAATCGCCGCTGGGGAGCTTAACTTCTGTGTTCGGAATGGGAACAGGTGTTTCCTCCTCGCCATGGGCACCGAAGTGGGGGTTTAGACGCTTGGTTCCGATATATTTCCTCGGTGGGCCAAACCCCTGCTTCGATGTCCATCTGCACGGTATAGTAATGTACGTGTCAACGATTGACAGTGGTGATATACACCAATCACTAGTTAAGTCTACCTCATCCACGCTACCAATGCAAGCATTAGCATCGTAGACAAGGACATAAAAAGGCAATGGGGCGATTAGTATGCTTCGGCTCCATGCATTACTGCACTTCCACCTTGCACCTATCAACGTGATCGTCTTTCACGGCCCTCATAGGGAAATCTAATCTTGAGGTCAGTTTCGCGCTTAATATGCTTTCAGCGCTTATCTGGTCCGCACATAGCTACCGGACAATGCAGCAGGTGGCCACAATCCGTACACCAGAGGTGCGTCCACCCCGGTCCTCTCGTACTAGGGGCAGATCCTCTCAAATTTCCTAACGTCCATACCGGATATAAACCGAACTGTCTCACGACGTTCTGAACCCAGCTCGCG